>NZ_JALQCK010000022.1:0-147191 GCF_030464835.1 Paraburkholderia sp. WS6 | reverse complement strand
GGGGCAACGCTAATAGACCACTAACAAATCAAGGAAAGGCCAAAGCCCTAAGAACGCTGACAAAAAGCGCCGCGAAGGCAACCCCCTCAGCTTGGCTTAACAACAACAGTACAAGTAATCCCAGCAGCAAGCACAACCCCATCAGGCACAGAATCAATCTTCACCCGCACGGGCACACGCTGTGCCAACCTCACCCAATTAAAAGTCGGATTCACATCAGCCAGCAGCTCACGGCTTTCGGGATTATCCCGATCATAGATCCCACGAGAGATGCTCTCGACATGCCCCTGCAGGGTACCCCCACTCATCAACCGAACTTCAGCTTTATCCCCGACCCGCACATGAGGCAACTTGGTTTCTTCGAAGTAGCCGTAAACCCAAAAAGAATGACTATCAACAATCGCCAGCTTAGCTGACCCAGCAGTAGCATAATCGCCACGAAACACATTCAAATTAGTGACATACCCATCAACCGGCGACACCACCCGAGTGCGCTCAAGATTCAACTTAGCAGCATCAAGCGCAGCCAAAGCCTGCTGATAAGAAGCCTCAGCAGCAGAAGCAGTATGAGTCGCATTCTCACGACTCTCTTTAGACACAACCAAAGCATCCATATCCGCCCGCCGCTGCGCATCATCCCGCTTCATCTGCAACTCCGCCTTCCGCGCAGCGACAGCCGCTTGAGCCTGCTCAACAGCAATCTGATAATGCGAAGGATCGATCTGCATCAACAGATCCCCCTTCTTGACCAGTTGATTATCCTTAACAGGCAAATCCACAACAGCGCCGGAAACATCAGGCGCCACATTCACAATCTCAGCGCGCACGCGCCCATCACGTGTCCACGGCTCATCCATGTAATGAACCCACAACACGCGCCCAATCAAAATCGCGACGATAAAAATAACGGCTGTCGCGACGAAGCCCACAACATTTCGGATGGTCATGTTTCGACTCTGATCAACGATAAACGGCGAGACCCAGCACGCCGCACACACACACGAGCAAGCTGGCCCGGAACAAGGACGGATGCCACACCACGCGATACAGGCCCGTATAGGCAATCACGCGGTCCAGCACCCAGGTAAGCGCGGCGCCCGCGACAAACAGCAGCACGATGGCCGGCACGTAGGCGTCGAAAACGGCGATATCACGTGGCATGACGAACTCCTTCTGACGCGTCGGTACGTCCGCTCATCAGCGGTTCAAGCGGCGATTGCGGATCGAGCAGCGCGGTACGAATGAAATGCAGTTGACTCAGAATGCGTTGCAGCCGATGCCGATCCTCACGCGGTGGCGTGAAAGTGGCGAGCATCAGTTGGACTGCGGCAATCGCATCGGTGGTGGCGGCGAGCGCGCGGTCGAAGCGGTCCGCACGCGGCCGTTCGAACAGCGCGGTCACCGCATCGCGCATCGCACGCAATGTGATGCGCCACGGCATCGACTTCGCGTAGCGCGCGTCGCGGGGCAGCGCCGCCACTTCGCCGCGCAAGTCGATCATCGCGTTGCCCACTTCGAGCACCGAGAAGAGCCAGCGCAAGGTGTCGCGTTTGACCTCGGGTTCGTTCTGCGCGAGCGCGTTGATCTGGGACATCAGATCGCGTGCGCCGCTCTCGAAGCGTGAACGCACCCGGCGCATGCCCGCGCGGCTAGCCAGCGCCACCTGGCGGCGCAAGTCCATCAGCAGACGGTTGCGCAGCCAGGGCGTCGAGGGCGGCAGCAGCACGGCAAAGGCAACCGCACACACCAGCATCGACAGCACCAGCGCAATCGCATCGTTAATGGTGCCGCTCGGGTCGTAGTGAATCAGGTTGTCCGGGCCGGCCAGGAAACAGAAGAAGATGCAATAGCCGACGCCGTAGCCGGCCAGCGCGGGCCGCGTCGTCATGAATACGCCGAGCAGCAGGAACGGTGTGAGCGCGGCGCACAGCAGCGGAAAACCGTCGATGTGCGGATACACGCCATACACCGCGATCATCCCCATCACTGAGGCGACCAGCGTGCCGGCGGCCATCTGGAACGCCGTGCGCTTCGGATTCGGCGATGCTGACGCTAGCGCGCAGACCGCCGCGGCATCCAGCGTCAAGGTCGAGCCGCTCGGCCAGGCGGTCGCGATCCAGAACGCGCCGAGCACGATCATGACGATGGCCGCGCGCAAGCCGGCGACGCCCGCGGCAATTCCATTCGTCTTAGGTTCGTAACGCTCGATCCAGCGCTCACGCTCGTGCGTGTCGACGGCAAGCGATGCATAGGTGGCCGCGTACGCGTGCAGGTCGTCGATGAAGCGATACAGCAGCTCGGCGCCGGTGTCGAAGTCGAGCAGCGGTGCGTCAGGCTGCGTTTCCAGTGCGGCGCGTGTCTCGCGCACCCGCCCGGGCAGCTCCGCTTTGTACACGTCGAGTTGCGCGGCGGCGTGGGCGGCATCCGTGGCGCTCAACACCGGTTCGCCGGATTTCGCGAGCAACGGCGCGATTTCCTTGAAGTACGGTTCGAGCGCTTCGACCGCGACCATCGCGCCGCTCGTGTCGGTATCGCGCAGCCGGTTCATCAACTGATGCAGCGCGTGAAAGCGTGTCGAGGCGGTCATGAACTCGCTGTTCAGACGCGCCAGACGGCCGCCGCGCATCCGCGAATCGGGACCTTCGAACACGGCGACACTGCGCGCGGCTTCGAAACCGACGATGTCGGCGACAAAGCTAGCATTGGTCGCTTCGATTTGTGCACGATCGTTGCGGCCGGCTAACGAGGCCGACACATACTCGACGAACGCCGAGAAGCGCGCCCGAACGGTGCTGCGCATCTGCAAGCCGGCGAACTGCGGAAACACGAGGCCACTGACGGCGCCCGCGCAGATGATACCGACCACCACTTCGGCCACCCGGGTGAGCGCGCTGAGAAACGCGCCGTCCGGATGCTGCGAGGCGGGGATGCCGATCAGCGCGGCGGTATAGCCGGCCAGTACGAACCCGTACGACTTGAAGTTGCGATTACGCGCGGCGCCAGCGGTGCAGATGCCGACCCAGATCGCGGTCGTGACGATGAACAGTTCCGGCTGCTGCGCAAACAGGCCGATCAACGCGAGCATCACGACGAGGCCGACCAGCGTGCCGCAGATCCGGTAGAAGCTCTTGGCGAACACCATCCCGCTTTGCGGCTGCATCACGATGAACACGGTGGTCATCGCGGTGCGCGGCTGCGGCAGGTCGAGTTTCATCGCGATGCCGAGCGCGAGGAAGCAGGCGGCGAGCGCCTTGAACAGATAGACCCACGTGAGGCCGTCGGTGCGCGCCCAGTCGGCGGCGGCCGAGTAGAGCGCGGCGAACGATGACGCGCGCGAGGCGGGAGAAGGGGAGGCTGACATGGTCGGCTTCCTTACTCAGCCGCGCTGGCGTTGACGTTGGCGGAAGGGTGGCTCGTGCTTGCCGCGGCGTTGCCCTTACCCTTCCCATGCGCCGGCAGCGTCTCGTTCGCCTGTGGGCCGTTGGCTGGTTCGTCGAGTCCACCACCCAAAGCCGTGACCAGCGACGCATGCGCGCCCAGCCGCTCCGCCTGAATCTTCGCGACGCCTTCCTGCGCGTGCAGCAACTGGCTTTGCGCGATCAGCACGTTCAGATAGTCGGTCAAACCGCGCCGATAGCCTTCGCGCGCGAGGTCATAGTTCTTGCGCGCCGCTGCGACCGAGCGGTCGGCGTCTTGCGCCTGGGTCGCGAGCGAACGGATCCGGATCACCTGGTCGGAGATGTCCTTCAGCGCGCCGACGATCGACTGGTTATAGCTGTCCACCGCCTCGTCGTACCCAGCCGACGCCGCGCCAAGCTGCGAGCGCAGACGTCCGCCGTCGAAGATCGGCAGCGACAGCGCCGGACCCGCGCTCCAGCTGTGCGACGGGTCCTTCAGGAACTGGAACAGCGGGCCCATTGCGGCATAGCCGCCGATCGACGCCAGCAGGTTGATGTCCGGATAGAAGTTGGCCTTGGCGACGTCGATGCCGCGCGCTTGCGCCGCAACCGTCCAGCGCGCCGCGACCACGTCCGGCCGATGGCCGATCAGATCCGCGGGCAGCGCGCTCGGCAGACTGGCGGGTGCGTTGTCGAGCGAGAGCGTCGGACGCTGGATCGCATCGCCCGCGCCCGGACCCTTGCCGGCCAGTGCCGCTAACTGGTTGCGGCCGAGCGCGATCTTTTCCTCGAGCGCATCGATCTGGCGTTCGTATTCCGGCATCGGCGTTTCGGCCTGGCTCACTTCGAGCTGGGTGCCGATGCCGCCTTTCAGACGCCGGTTCGCCAGGTCGACGATCTGCTGCTGTTGCTGCAGCGTGGACTTGGCGATATCGAGCAGCGCGTAGTTCATCGACAGCTCGATGTACGTACGCACCACGTTGCCTTCCAGTTCGAGCTGGGCGGCGCGGAAGTCCGCCGCGCTTGCATGAGCGGCGTCGAGTGCACGTTCCGCGGCGTTCTTGTCCTTGCCCCAGAGATCGAGGTTGTACGACAGACCCAGCGTGCCGGTGTTGTTCCACGACTGCTGGCCTGCGAGCGGGCCGGGGCCGTAATAGAGGTTGTCGGCCCATTTCTGACGCTGGATCGACAGGCTGCCGTTCACCTGCGGCGACAGCGCCGAACGGGCGACACCCGCCATCGACATGGCCTCGCGCACGCGCGCCTGGGCGACGGCGAGACTCGGGTTGCTCGTCTGCGCGGCTTCGATCCACTCATTGAGCTGCGGGTCGTTATAGGCGCGCCACCAGTCGGCGGCAGGCCATTGGGCGTCCGCGTTGGCGGCACGGATGGCGTTGCCCACGTCGAGCGAGGAGGGCTCCATTCCGCGATCCTGCGGCGCGATGCCTCCGGTACTGGCACAGCCGGCGATTGTTAATAGGATCGTAAGAACCGCGGCTGCGGCGACCCCTTTCTGTACCGGAGACTGCACGATTTCCTCCAAAATTGGCTATAGAAGCATGTGCGTCATTATATTTTTTGATTGATTGGGGAATAACAGGTAAAGATGCAAGGGATTTTTACGCAATATGAGACAATCGCCTTTGCGAATCGTGTAACAATCGCTGCGGATCACTGGCAACTATGTTGCAACTTATGTTGCATGGGACCGGAGTAAGGGCTGAAGCACTAACTCCGGATCGACAGGAAAAAGTATGGATACGCTTCAAAACATGCGCGTATTTGTCCGCGTCGTCGAAGCGGGCAGCTTCACGGGTGCCGCGCAGCACCTGAACACGACCACGGCGTATGCGTCGCGCGCGGTTTCCGACCTGGAAGCGCACCTGCGCACGCGTCTGTTGAACCGCACCACGCGCCGTATCGCGCTGACCGAGGCGGGTGAGCGCTATCTGCAGCGCTGCGAACAGATCCTCGCGTACGTGGATCAGGCGGAAGCGGAGGCCGGCGATGCCCACGCGCGTCCGTCCGGCAAGCTCAAGGTCCACGCGATGACGAGCTTCGGCCAGCACTACGTGGTGCCGGCGGTGGGCCGCTATCAGCAGCGCTATCCGGACGTGCACATCGAGCTGACGCTCGCGCAGCGCATGCCCGATCTGCTCGACGAGGGTTTTGATGTATCGCTGACATTGGCAACCGGCCTGCCGGATTCGGGGCTGGTGTCGCAGCGGCTGGGCAGCGCGTTCAGCATCGCGTGCGCGTCGCCGGCTTATCTGGAGCGGCACGGCGTGCCCCAAACGCCCTCCGACCTCGCGCGCCACACTTGTCTGCAAATGGTGACGCCGATATTCCCGACCGACAAATGGATCTTCGACGGCCCGAACGGCGAGGAAACCATCGCCCTCGGCCCGGCCACCTTTCAGGTGAATGTCGCCGAAGCGATGGCGGTTGCGGTGAGTAGCGGCATGGGGGTCGGATTGATTCCGATCTACTCGGCGATTAGCGGTCTGCGCAGCGGTGACCTCGTCTGGCTGTTGCCGGAATACACGTCGCAGGAAATGAATCTGTATGCGCTGTATCCGTCCCGGCAGTATCTGGACGCGAAAATTCGTACCTGGGTCGAATTTTTGCGGGAGGAACTGCCCGTCACGCTGGCCGTCGATCAGGAAGAGTTGCGCCAGTTCGCGCGCAGCTGAAGCGACGCGACGCGGGCGGTTGACCATTGTTGACGGTTCTAGGCACCGGTGGCGTGACAGTCTGTTACATAAGTGCCGCGCCGCAACATTTCCTTACTTCTGCGCCGGGGTCGATTTGCTAACGTGTGGTTCATGCGCTGCCGCATTCAGCCGGACGCGTTCAATTGGCCGCTGTTCGGCAAATCGCAAGATCCGCAACAATCGCAACAATCGAAGGACGAGGAATTCATGGATACGCATCTGATGATCGGCGTGGCCGTCATGCTGGGACTGATCGGAATCGCCGCATCGCGCGATCTGCTGCGCCGCCTGCGCGACCAGCAGCCGCAACTGATGCCGATCAAGGTCGAGCGCTCTGATCTGCAGGGGCAACGGCGCGATCGTTGAGGCTGGCCGGCGCGCCGGGGTACTGGGCGCGAAGCAATTGAGCTTGCTGTTGCATTTTTTCGGCGTGCCCTGCGCGTGCGTTGCCGCGCGGTTGCGGTCCGGCTGCCGATTAGTTTCGATCCGCGCTCCGCACGTTCAGTGCAGCGCTTCAATCAGACCCGGCTCGTCATTGAGCGTGCGGTCTACCTCCGGGCTCACCCGGTGCCACCGGAACCGCGCGGCGGGCAGGCAGGCGCTGCGAGCGAGCTGCTCGAGTTCGTCGAACTGCAGGGCCGGATCCAGCCATCTGCGCGCCGCCTCCGGCGCGAACACCAGCGGGCGTCGGCCGTGTACGTCGATCAAACCCTTGTCGGCGGTGGCCGTTACGATCACCAGTCCCATGCCTTCCGTTTGCGGTTCCGTGCCGCGCACGCTCGATAGGGCCGCGAGGTACATCGGTGCGTCGCTTTTCAGATGCACGAAGTAGGGCTGGCGGACCGTTGCATCGGCTTCTCCCGCGTTATCCCCGTGCGATGTGCCGGGCGCCGCTTCCATGCGCCATTCGAACCAGCCGTCTGCCGGCACCAATACCCGTCCGGTTTTCCACAGATCTTTGAAGTAGCGCGTATGCGGCGCGGTTTCGGCGCGCGCGTTGATCGTCTGCGGCAGATGCTGCTCGCGTGCCCAATCCGGGCAATAACCCCAGTGGATCGCGTGCAGCGTCTGGTCCGGGTAAATCGCGAGCGGGTGAGTGCCCGGCGCGAGGTTGTAGCCGGGACGGCGGTCGGCGTCGTCGAATAGCATGAGCGGATCGGCGAGGCCGAGCTGCCGTGCGTACAGATGCGGATCGCGGTACTGGCTGATTCGACCACACATGAGCGACCTCCGGAGATGACCGGGCTGGCGGGGTTGGCCGAGTCGAAGACCCGAATCCAACGACAACAACAGCGTAGTGCGTGGCGCCTGGCCGCGCTACCCAGATCGGCCCCAAGCCGACGCTATATCTCGACGACCTTATCCCACGCGAACTGCGGATTCTCCGGTTGACGGGTGCGCCGGTCGAGATAGCCGCGTGGATTGCAGACCACGCGCGTGCCGTTCACGGTGTAATCGAACGGCGTATGCGTATGTCCGTGAATCCACAGTGCAACGGGCGAGCGCACCAGTTCCGGCAAATGATTGACGAAACCGGCCGACACGCGGTCCTCGGCATAGCGCGCGGCCAGGCTCAGCCGATGCGGCGCGTGATGGGTGACGACGATCGTCTTGCCGTCGAACGGCTTCGCCAGCTCGCTTTCGAGCCACGCGCGCGCCCGCCGGTGCAGCGCGAGGGAATCGTCAGGGGTGAAGTCGCGCGGCGAGTCCTGAGTGTCGTGCGGCCAGTTCATCTGGATTAGGCCGCGGAAGTCGAGCATCGCGCGGCGCGATGCGTCGATGGACTCGGCGAGCGTGTCTGGATCCGCGCCGTATAACGCGAAGTCGGTCCATAAGGTGGTGCCGAGCACGCGCCAGCGGCCTTGCGGGTCGATCAGCGCGGCATTGTTCAGCACGTGCACGTTGTCGACTTGTGCCGCTGCGTCGTACAGCGCCGTGTCGAGCGCGCCGAATTCGCCGTCGTAGTACTCGTGATTGCCGGGGACGTAGACCACCGGCACGGCGCCGTCGAAAGTCTGCGCCGCCCAGCGCGGACCGGCCGCGTGATTGTGGATGTCGCCGGCCAGCACGATCAGGTCCGCTTCTGCATGCGGGACCAGTTCGGGCTCGTCGTTCTCCAGATGCAGATCGGACAGCACTCGAATCTTCACGACGACAACTCCTGCAATGGGCCTCGCACCAAACGGCGAAGGCTTCAAACCCTAGCGTAGCACCTTGCCCGGATTCATCAGGTTCAGCGGGTCCAGCGCGCGTTTGACGGCGCGCATCAATTGCACCTCGACGTCCTGCTTGTAATGCATCGCCTCGTCGATCTTCAACTGGCCGAGACCGTGTTCCGCGCTGATGCTGCCGCGATGCTGGTGCACGCTGTCGTAGACGAGCTGGTTGATCGGGCTTTGCCAGGTCTTGAGAAACGCCTTTGCGTCGACGCCCTCGGGCGCCTGCACGTTGTAATGCAGATTGCCGTCGCCGAGATGCCCGAACGTGACCATGCGCACGCCCGGCACGGCTTGCGCGATTGCCGCGTCGGTTTCCTCGATGAAGTGGCCGATGCGCGAAATCGGCACCGCGATGTCGTGCTTGATGTTCAGACCTTCCTCGGCCTGCGCGAGCGGGATGTGTTCACGCAGATTCCAGAATGCCCGCGATTGCGTGAGGTTTTCCGCGACCACTGCGTCTTCGACCAGGCCTTCTTCGAGCGCGGTTTCCATCAGGCGCTCGAACAGTCCGCGCGCGTGTTCTTCGCTCTCGCTGTCCGACAGTTCCAATAGCACGACTTGCGCATGCGGTTCGGCGAACGGATAGCGCATCTGCTCGAAATGCCGGCCCACCAGCCGCAGACAGAAATCCGACATCAGTTCGAAACCGGTCAGAAGCGGTCCGGCGACGCGTTGCGTGAGCGAGAGGAAATCGAGCGCCGCATGCGGCGACGCGAGCGCGGCGAGCGCCGTGACGCGAGCGGCCGGCTGCGGATGCAGCTTGAGCACGGCGGCGGTGATGATGCCGAGCGTGCCTTCCGCGCCGATGAACAGATCGCGCAGGTCGTAACCGGTGTTGTCCTTGCGCAGGCCTCGCAGGCCGTCCCACAGTTCTCCTTGCGCGGTGACCACTTCGAGGCCCAGGCACAACTCGCGCGTGTTGCCGTAGCGCAGCACGCCGGTGCCACCCGCGTTGGTGGCGAGATTGCCGCCGATCGTGCAACTGCCTTCCGCGGCGAGGCTCAGGGGAAACAGACGGCCGGCTTCTTCGGCGTGCTTATGTACTGCGGCGAGGATGACGCCGGCTTCGACGGTGATCGTGTTGTTGTGCGGATCGATGTCGCGCACGCGATTCAGACGCCGCAGACTGATGACCGCCTGCGCGCCGCTGGCGTCCGGCGTGGCCCCGCCGGCCAGACCGGTGTTGCCGCCTTGCGGCACCAGCGCGATGCGATGTTCGACGGCGAGTCTGACGAGCGCCGCGACTTCGTCAGGCGTGGCCGGGCAGAGCACCGCGCAGGCCGCGCCGGTGTAGCGGCGGCGCCAGTCGGTGAGGTAGGGGGCGGTGTCGTGCGGGTCGGTCAGCACCTGGGCGGCGCCGATGGCGTCGCGGCAAGCAGTGAGGAAAGCGGCTTGAGTCATGTTGGTCGGTCAGGATATTCGGCGGATAGATTACGCGGGAGGTGATGTAAAAAGCGACGCGAAAAGCGCTGTTCTCATCGTGTGCTTCCCTCGGCCTGCCCGGTGTTCTGCTGTGCGTTCTCTTGTGCCGCCTGCTTTGCGGCCCGTTTCGCTGCCTGTTTTGCCGCGCGCTTGAACGGTGCGACATACGCGAGCGTGCAGACGAAGAAAACTACGGCGAGAGCGGCTTCGAGCCAGCCGAGGCGGGCGCTCAGGCCACGGTCGCTCCAGCCGCGCACGGCGCCCTCGGCAAAATACAGCAGGATCAGCATCGACGCCCATTGCAGCGTGTAAAGCCGGTGCCGCCACACGCCGGGCAGGGCGAGCAGCAGCGGCACGGCTTTGAGCACTAGCGCCGAGCCGCCCGGACGCAGCGGCGCGAGCCACCATTCCCATGCGACGGACAAGGCGATCAGCGCGAGCAAGGCGGCGGTCGCGCCGAAAGCGGCGGCGCGTTTTTGCTGCACGGGCAGGGCGGCTGCGTTCACGTGCGCTCGCTCATGGATGCCGCCGTGCGGGCAACGCGGGCGCCGAGGGCAATCGCAAGCGTTTTTTCGTCGGCGGAGATGCCCTGTTCGGCCGTGCCCGCGCGTGCGAAGTGCGACGCGCCGTAGGGCGTGCCGCCGGTTTGCGTAGTGGAGAGCGCGCTCTCGGTGTACGGAATGCCGACGATCAGCATGCCGTGATGCAGAAGCGGCAGCATCATGGACAGCAGCGTCGACTCCTGGCCGCCGTGCAAGCTGCCGGTGGACGTGAACACGCAGGCCGGTTTGCCGGACAGCGCGCCCGAAAGCCACTGCGGCGTGGTGCCGTCGAGAAAATATTTCAGCGACGCCGCCATGTTGCCGAAGCGGGTGGGCGAACCGAGCGCGAGACCGGCGCATTCTTCGAGGTCGCGCAGTTCGACGTAGGGCGGTCCTTCAGCGGGAATGTCCGGCTGGGTTGCTTCGCAGACGGTGGAAACCGCCGGCACGGTGCGCACGCGCGCCTGCATGCCGGGGACGCTGTCGACGCCGTGCGCGATCGCCAGCGCAAGCTCGCGCGTGGCGCCGTGACGGCTGTAATAGAGCACGAGAATGTCTTTCATAGGCCTCATCGGTGAGCGGGTATTATAGGGGTTGGGTCCGCCAGACAGGCCATCCATAGCCATTCGGCCAGGCCTCGCGCACGGTCGTGAAACACCGTTTTATGAAGCAGGGAGGTAGCGAGGTGGGTTTGTTGTCCAGGGTGCGTTTCGATCTCGACACGCTCAAACGGCTCGCGCAGTTTGCGGCGAAGCGCAGTAGCGAAGACCGCATTCCGCAGGTGGCCGGCAGCCTCACGTTCACCACCATGCTCGCGCTCGTGCCGCTCGCCACGGTCGCGTTCGCATTGTTCACCGCGTTTCCAATTTTCAGCTCGTTTCAGATGTCGCTGCAGATTTTCCTCGCCGACCATCTGATGCCCGCGCAGCTCAACAGTCAGATTTTCGATTATCTGAATCAGTTCGCGTCCAAGGCCAAAGGCCTCACGACCATCGGCATGATTTTTCTGTTCGTCACCGCCGTCATGACGATGATGACCGTGGAATCTGCTTTCAACGTGATCTGGCGGGTGCGCAAGGCGCGGCCGATCGCGCAGCGCATCCTGGTCTACTGGGCCATCATCACGCTCGGTCCGATTCTGATCGGCGTGAGCCTGTCGATTTCTTCTTATCTGTTCACGCGGTCCATGGCGTTCACCACGGCCGTCCAGCATATTCCGCCGGTGATCGACTGGGCGTTGACCAGTGCCGCGCTGCCGTTGACGGCGCTCGCCTTCACGATGCTTTACGTGTTTCTGCCGAACTGCCGTGTGGAGTGGCGCGACGCGGTGATCGGCGGGGTCGCTGCCGCAATCGCCTTCGAACTCGCCAAGCGCGGCTTTGGCTACTACGTGCGCCGCATTCCGACCTATACCACGGTCTACGGTGCGTTTGCCGCTGTGCCGCTATTCCTGCTGTGGATGTACCTATGCTGGTTCATTGCGCTGGCCGGCGCGATGATCGCGTCGGCGTTGCCCGCAATCCGCATTGGCCAGTTTCACCGGCCGACTTTCGAGGGCAGCGATCTGTTCGATTCGCTTGAACTCCTCGCGCGGCTCTCCGAAGCGCGTGATGCGGGTAAGCGCGGCTACACGATGCCAGAGCTCTCGCGAATGCTTCGCCGGGAAATGGATACCACGATCAGGCTGCTGCAAAAACTTGAGGAGATCGAGTGGATCGCGCGCTTGCAGGACGACGACACGCGTCCGCACTTCCTGCTGCTGGCAAATCCGGCGCAGATCACGGTCGAGCGTCTGTTCGACCTGTTCGTGATCGATCGGGCGGAACTCGAATATCAGCTTGAACTTAACTCTACGCGCGTGGATGGCCAGACGCTTCTGGTGGCGCTGGAAAACGACAAGCTGAAAGTGACGCTTGCTGCGCTGCTGGCGGCGCGTGCTGCCGCGCGGGCAGCACGTGCGCAGGAAAGTGAGCAGGGTACTTCTTCGATGCCGCATCAGGCTGCATGATGCATGAGCAGGCTACATAAGCAGGCCGCCTGAAGCGGCGGTAAACCTACAGCGAAATTTTCCCCACGCAGATGTCCTTGAACATCACCCAATCGCCCATCAGGCTATAAAGCGGATGCCGGAAGGTAGCCGGCCGGTTCTTCTCGAAGAAGAAATGCCCGACCCAGGCAAAGCCATATCCGCAGATCACGGCAGCCGGCAGCCATAGCCAGTCACCGGTGGCGAGCGCCATGGCGAGGCAGCCGATCACGCCGAGCGAACCCACGAAATGCAGCCGCCGCGATACCGTGTTGCGATGCTCGCTCAGGTAGTACGGGTAGAACTCCGCGAAACTCGCGAAGTGATCGGTGTGCGCGGTTTGAGCCATCACGGCCTCCGAATGTCGACGCTACTCGATTCCGTGCCCGTCGCTCCCAGGTTGCTTCGCCGCGCGCGGGCATGCTCGGAACGCGCTCGAAACGGGACAGGCTTGACCCATTGTGCGGCTATCGGACCATGCGCGCAACCAGGCCATTCGGCCGATGGCGCGCCTCCACGTGCCCGGTTATCGTGACGCCTCGCAGTGACTATCGAACGCCGATTGGAACAGCACCTGCGGCCTTTGAGGCGAAGCTGAACAGCGCGTCGAGCGTGGCATCGGGCTGCTCGGTCATCAAGGCATGGCCGGCCTCGAGCGTGACAGTGTCGACCCGTGCGCCGGCTTGGGAGAGCGCGGCAGCGAGCGCTTTGGCCGCACGCGGCGGCGTCATCGCATCGCGCCGGCCCACGATCAGGCGCGTCGGGCAACGGACCTCCGTGGCGCGTGTGAGGCCGTCCGCGTAGCTATTGCAGGCGGTGAAGTCGGTGTGGAACAGGTGCGGCTCGCCGCTGGCCGAGACACGCTCCATCAGCCGCTGGTTCATGCCGTGCAGCCAGAAGCCCGGGCCGGGGCACGACGGCTTGGCGGCGAGCGTCGAATGCGACCATTGATTGACCATGTCGATTGCATCGGGCTCGCGGTGCAGGGCGGCGTCGAGCAAGGCGTCGGAGACAGCCATCGGCACGGCAGTGGCGAGCAACGCCAGGTGTGTCGCGCGTTCCGGATAGCGGCCGGCGAAGTCGAGCGCGATCAGCGAGCCCATGCTGTGGCCGGCCACGAAGGCGCGCTGTACGCCGGCGGCGTCGAGCAGGGCGGCCAGCCAGTCGGCCATTGCGGTCACGGTGGTAAGCGCCGGGCCGGCGCTGCGGCAGTGCCCGGGCAGATCGACCGCCAGCACGCCGAAGCCGTGATGCGCGAAGTAACGCGTTTGCAATGCCCACACGCTATGGTCATGCTCGGCGCCGTGGATGAACACTGCGGTCGGCAGGCTGGGGTCGAAGGGTTTGCCGCCGGTGTACGCGTAGGCGGGCTTGCCTTGAACGGTGAGGATCATGCGGACTCCGGGCGGGGTTTGGCGGCATCGGCAGGCGGGGCGGAGGCGGATGGGTCGCCGGTTGCCGGAGCAGCGGATGGCCCACCCCCCGCAGTCGTCCCGCTCGCTTTCTGCGCGGCTTTCAGCGCGCGTTTGAGGTCGTCGATCAGATCGTCGGGGTCTTCAAGGCCGATCGACAGGCGGATCGTACCTTCAGCGATGCCGGCTGCGGCGAGCGCGGCGGCGTCCATGCGGAAGTGCGTCGTCGATGCGGGATGGATGACCAGCGAGCGTGCGTCACCGACGTTCGCGAGATGCGAGAACAGCGAAAGCGCTTCAATGAAGCTGCGCCCGGCGGCGCGGTCGCCGCGCAGATTGAAGCTGAACACCGCGCCCGCGCCACGCGGCAGCAGACGCTTCGCGAGCGCATGGTCCGGATGCGACGGCAGTTCCGGGTAGGCGACGGCTTCGACGGCAGGGTGTGCGCTCAGGAATTCGACCACCTTGCGTGTATTCGCGACGTGCCGTTCCATGCGCAGCGGCAGCGTCTCGATGCCTTGCAGCAGTTGCCAGGCAGCCTGGGGATGCAGGCACGCGCCGAAGTCGCGCAAGCCCTCGCGGCGTGCGCGCAGGAGGAACGGCGCGACCGTGCTTTCCTCGGCGAACACCATGCCGTGAAAGCCCTCGTACGGTTCGGTAAATTCGGGGAAACGGCCGGAAGCGTTGAAGTCGAAAGTGCCGCCGTCCACGAGTACGCCGCCGATCGTGGTGCCGTGGCCGCCGAGGAATTTGGTCGCCGAGTGATAGACGAAGTCGGCGCCATGCTCGAATGGCTTGAGGAGATAGGGCGTCGTGAAGGTCGAATCGACGAGCAGCGGTACGCGGTGCTCATGCGCGAGCTGCGCCACCGTGGCGATATCGAGCACGTCGAGGCCCGGGTTTCCGAGCGTCTCGCCGAACAGCAGGCGTGTGTTCGGGCGCAGCGCGGCGCGCCACGCGTCGATGTCACCGGGTTTGACGAAGGTTGTCTCGATCCCGAAGCGACGCATCGTGTAGTGCAGCAGGTTGTGCGAGCCGCCGTACAGCGCGCTGGAGGCGACGATGTGGGAGCCGGCGCCCATCAAGGTGGCGATCGCCAGATGCAGCGCGGCCTGGCCGCTGGCCGTGCCGATCGCGCCCGCGCCGTTTTCCAACGCGGCAACGCGCTCCTCGAACACGGCCACGGTCGGATTCGAGATGCGCGAATAGACGTGGCCGGCGCGCTCCATATTGAAGAGCGCCGCGGCGTGGTCCGAGTCGCGGAACGAAAACGAGGTAGTCTGGTAAATAGGCGTGGCGCGCGCGCCGGTGGTGGGGTCGGGCGCAGCGCCGGCGTGCAGCGCAAGCGTATCGAAACGGTTGGCGGACATCCTGGGCGGCGAGGCCACGGACGGCCTCGCGAAAGGTGAAAGTGGCGGCCATCCTATCACCGGCATGGATCGCTTCAAGCGCGGTTTTCCCGCGGGTTGGCCAATGTGGGCGCGCTGAACGGCGCCGGGCCGACCTTGCAAACGCCCGTGGCGCCTTGGTGGGCGGGCCGCTTTCCTTTTATTGACCTTTCCGCTAGGATCGAAAGTCATTCAGGCAATATCAGCCTAGCGGGTATCACGGAGACAGATTATGCGAGTCAGCGACATTCTTAAAGTCAAAGGCAACACCCTTTTCACGGTCACGCCGGACACCACGCTGCACGACGCAGTCAATACCATGGCCGAGCACGACATCGGCTCGCTGGTCGTGATGGAATACGGCGACCTCGTCGGCATGCTGACGTTTCGCGAAATTATTCTGACCTTGAGCAAGCATGGCGGCAGCCTCGGCACCTCCACGATCCGCAAGTTGATGGATGACCATCCGCTCACCTGTACGCCCGAAACGGATGTCAACGAGGTTCGTCGCATGATGCTCGAGCACCATGCGCGCTATTTGCCGGTGCTGGAAAGCCGCACGCTGATGGGCGTGATCTCGTTCTACGACGTCGCAAAGGCGGTGGTCGAGGAGCAGGGCTTCGAAAACCGCATGCTCAAGGCCTATATCCGCGACTGGCCGGAAGAACCGCAGGATCAACAACCGGCGCCGCGTTAACTCACGCGCGGTGGCTCACCGCGGCGCTCGCGCCGTTGCCGTGAGTATGAAAATGCGATCAAGGCGCGCGCGAAAGCGTGCGCTTTTTTTGTGCCCGGCCCTTCCCCCTTTGCTGCTCTCTTAGCCTGTTCTCCGAACCTCATGAGCGATCGTCCGTTACCCGCCGCCCGCCGTGCCGCCCGCGCCCACGAGACGCACGAGTCCCAGTTCCGCCTGCTCAGCCAGCGCCGCTTCGCGCCGTTTTTCTGGACCCAGTTTCTCGGCGCGATGAACGACAACGTCTTCAAGATCGGCTTCACGTCGCTCGTCACGTACCAGGCGGCGCGTTTTTCCGGCGTCGATCCGAAAACCGCGGCGTTCCTGATCTCGGCCATCTTCATTCTGCCGTTCGTGCTGCTGTCGGCCACCTCCGGCCAGATCGCGGACAAGTACGACAAGGCGATGCTCACGCGCTTCGTCAAGAGCTTCGAAATCGTCGTGATGCTGATCGGCGGCACGGGTTTCTGGCTGCATAGCGCGCCGTTGCTGTATCTGTGCACGTTTCTGATGGGCGTCCATTCGACCGTGTTCGGACCGGTCAAGTATTCGTATTTGCCGCAGCATCTGTCGAAATCGGAACTGGTCGGCGGTAACGGCATGGTCGAGATGGGCACCTTCGTCGCGATTCTGATCGGTACGATCGTCGGCGGCGTGGGCGCGGGTTTCGTCGAGCATGGCGCGGTGGTGCTGGCCTGCGCCTGTGTCGGGATTGCGCTGGTGGGGCGGCTGGTGTCGAACTTCGTGCCTGTCACGGCGGCGCCGCAGCCCGATCTGCGCGTCAACTGGAATCCGGTCAGCGAGACGTGGCGCAACCTGAAGCTCGCGCGCGAAAACCGGACGGTGTTTCTGAGCCTGCTGGGGATTTCCTGGCTGTGGTTCGTCGGTGCGACTTTTCTGTCTTCGTTTTTCAGCTTTGCGAAAAACGTGCTGTCCGCCGACCCGGACGTCGTGACCGTGCTGCTCGGCACGTTCTCGATCGGCATCGGCCTCGGTTCGCTGATGTGCGAAAAGCTCTCGAAGCGGCGCATCGAAATCGGCCTCGTGCCGCTCGGCTCGATCGGCATGAGCGTGTTCGCGATCGATCTGTTCTTCGCGAGCCATGCGTTGCCGGCCGCCGGGCATCTGCTGAGCGTCGGCGAATTCCTCGTGCGGCCTGCCCATTGGCGCGTGCTGGCCGATCTGTTCCTGCTGGCCATGTTCGGCGGCTTCTATAGCGTGCCGCTCTATGCGCTGATCCAGAGCCGCAGCCAGCCGACCCACCGCGCGCGCATCATCGCCGCGAACAATATTCTGAATTCGCTGTTCATGATCGTCTCGGCGCTGATGGCAATGGGACTGACCGCGGCGGGCTTCAGTATTCCGGCGATTTTCCTCGTCACCGCGCTGCTGAACATTGTCGTCGCGACGTACATTTATTCGCTTGTGCCTGAGTTTTTGCTGCGCTTTATCGCCTGGGTGCTGGTGCATACCTTCTACCGGATTCGCCTCGTGCATGCCGAACGGATTCCGGAAGAGGGCGCGGCTGTGCTGGTGTGCAACCACGTGAGCTTCGTCGACGCGATTGTCATCATGGCCGAGAGCCCGCGGCCGATCCGCTTCGTGATGGACCATCAGATCTTCAAGTCGCCGTTTGCCGGTTGGGTGTTCCGCCATGCGAAGGCTATTCCGATTGCGCCTGCCCATCAGGACCCTGAGCTACTGACGCGCGCCTATGAGCGCTGCGCAGAGGCGCTCGCCGAGGGCGATCTGGTCTGCATCTTCCCGGAAGGCAAGCTGACGAAGACCGGTGAGATGAATCCGTTCCGCCACGGCGTGACCGAGATCATTCGCCGCACGCCGGCGCCGGTGATACCGATGGCGCTGCGCGGGCTGTGGGGCAGCGTGTTTTCACGCGCCAACGACGCGCGTTGGCCGCGACCGATTCAGAAGGGCGTGATGAGCCGGCTGACGCTGGCGGTGGGTGAGCCGATCGATCCGGCCGAGGCGACGCCTGAGGTGCTGCAGCAGATCGTCACCGAGTTGCGCGGGGCGCGGAAGTAGGGCGGCCGGGACCTAGCCCCTTCTGGGCTGGCATAATAGTGCTTTCCCCGCATTTCTTTGGACGACGCCCATGTCCGGCAACACGCTCGGTACGCTTTTCACTGTCACGACCTTCGGCGAATCGCACGGCCCCGCGATCGGCTGCGTGATCGACGGCTGCCCGCCGGGCATGCCGCTTAGCGAAGCCGACATCCAGCTCGAACTCGATCGCCGCAAACCCGGCACGTCGCGCCATGTCACGCAGCGCCAGGAAGAAGACAAGGTCGAGATCCTGTCGGGCGTGTTCGAAGGCCAGACCACCGGCGCGCCGATCGCGCTGCTGATCCGCAATACGGACCAGCGCAGCAAGGACTACGGCAACATCGCCGACACCTTCCGTCCCGGTCACGCCGACTACACCTACTGGCAGAAATACGGCATTCGCGACTATCGCGGCGGCGGCCGTTCGTCGGCCCGTCTGACCGCACCTACGGTAGCGGCCGGCGCGGTTGCGAAGAAATGGCTGCGTGAAAAATTCGGTACCGAGATCCGCGGCTACATGGCGGCGCTCGGAGAGATCGACGTGCCGTTCGTCGACTGGTCGCATGTGCGTGAGAACCCGTTCTTCGTGCCGAACGCGGAGATCGTGCCGGAATTGGAAGCATATATGGACGCCTTGCGTAAAGACGGCGACTCGATCGGCGCACGCATCAACGTCGTGGCTTCCGGCGTGCCGGTTGGGCTCGGCGAGCCGTTGTTCGACCGCCTTGACGCGGACATCGCGCACGCCATGATGGGCATCAATGCGGTGAAGGGTGTCGAGATCGGCGCGGGCTTCGCCAGCGTCGCGCAACGCGGTTCGGTGCACGGCGACGAATTGACGCCGGAAGGCTTCGTCGGCAATCACGCGGGTGGTGTGCTCGGTGGTATTTCGACCGGCCAGGACATCACGGTGTCAATCGCGATCAAGCCGACTTCGAGCATCCGTACGCCGCGCCGCTCGATCGACAAGGCGGGGCAGCCCGTTGTCGTCGAAACGTTCGGGCGTCATGACCCGTGCGTCGGCATCCGTGCCACGCCGATCGCCGAATCCATGCTCGCGCTGGTGCTGATCGACCATGCGTTGCGCCACCGTGCGCAATGCGGCGATGTCGCCGTCAGCACGCCGAAGATTGCGGCGAGCGCGCCGTAAAGAGCGCTCTCTGAGCGTCCTCGTATTGCGCGCAGCCTCGTCTCAATGACCGATACGAACACCGAGCCGGCCGATAGCCAACTCGCGGACCTGCGCGCGCGTGCCGCGGCGCCGCACGCTGGCGCCGCGGACTGCCTCGCATTCGGACATTCGTTGCTGGAACGCGCCGGTCGCGACAAGACCCTTCGGCGCGAGGCGCTCGCGGCGCTGGTGCGCGCTTACCAGCTTGATCCCTCCTGCGAACCTCCGCTCCTAGACACCATCGCGCAGACGGCCTTCATCGTGCGCGACTGGTCGCTCGTCGACTCCGCCACGGCGCTGTTGCTCGCGCAAAACGCCGAAGACGCCAACGCGCTGATCTGGCGCGCGGCAGCCGTGCAACAACGCAACGACTTCGACATGGCCGAGCGGCTACTGCGCGAAGCGGTACGTGTCGTGCCCGGCAACCCGGTGGCGCTTCACAAGCTCGCGTTGTGCATCAAGGAGCAGGCGCGGCTGGCTGAAGCGGAAGCATTGCTCAGGCAAGTGCTGGCGTTGTCGCCGGATAACATGCATGCGCTGTTCGATCTGTCGGAACTCGAAATCCGCACGGGACGTTTCGCCGAAGGCTGGGCGCATTACGAGTCACGCGTCGCGTTCGGCGACGATTTGAATAACGCGCAGCATGCGCTCGCTGCGATCAGCGCGCATTGGCAGGGCGAATCGCTGCAAGGCAAAACGCTGGTCGTGTACGGCGAGCAAGGTAACGGCGACTGCCTTTGGGCGGTGCGGTTTCTGCCGCTGCTGGCCGAGCGGGCGCGACGCGAAGGCGGCCGGGTGATTTTCGGTCACGACGGGCCGTTGCGGCATCTATTCGAACGGATGCTGCCTGCTGACTTGCCGCTCGAAACGAGTCTTGAAACGCGGCCGGATTTCCATTGCGGGTTGATGAGCTTGCCGTTGCGGCTTGGCGTCTTCGATGCAACAGGGTGGGGCGCGCCGTATCTGAGCGCCGAGCCCGCGCGCGTGCAGGCATGGCGCGAGCGGGTTCATGCGCACACGGCCGGCAAGCCGGGCAATCGCAACGTCGGTTTAGTGTGGAACGGCAATCCTGAGCATATCCGCGATATGCGGCGGTCGGTACCTGTCGAGCAACTTGAGCCGCTATTGAGCGTGCCGGGTGTGACCTGGTTTGCGTTGTCGCCTGGGCGCAGCGAGATGGTCGCGCAGTGGCGGGCCAAGGGGCTCGATGTTGTCGACCTGACCCACCATTTTCAATCCGGATTCGACGACGTCGCCGCGCTACTGGCGAATCTGGATCTGGTCGTCACGATTGATAGCGGACCCGCTCATCTGGCGGGGGCGCTCGGCGTGCCGACGTGTTTGATGATCGATCACGTGTCGGCATGGTTTTGGGGCGACGAATCGGGCACCACGGCCTGGTACGATTCTATTGAGCTCTTTCGACAGCCTGAGATTGGCGCATGGGCGCCGGTGCTGGCTAAAGTGCGAGAGCGGGTTGAAATGATGCCGGGCGCTTGAGTTTTTTGCTTTGCGGCGACGTTGGCAGTACGTCTGCAATGGATGCCGCTTTGTTTTTACCTGCGCGGAGCTTGTTTGCCTGCATGCCGTGCGCGGACAAACAAGCTCCGCGCACGGCAAACAAACACCGAATCACATATTCGGATAGTTCGGACCGCCGCCACCCTCAGGCGTCACCCAGACGATGTTCTGGGTCGGGTCCTTGATATCGCAGGTCTTGCAATGCACGCAGTTCTGAGCGTTGATCACGAGACGCTCGCTGCCGTCGTCGTTCTTCACGAACTCATAGACGGCAGCCGGGCAGTAGCGTGACTCCGGACCGGCATAGGTCTGCCAGTTCACGTTCACCGGCACCGACGGGTCTTTCAGCGTCAGGTGAGCCGGCTGATTTTCTTCGTGGTTGGTGTTCGAAATGAACACTGAAGACAAACGGTCGAACGTCAGCTTCCCATCCGGCTTCGGATACGTGATCTGCTTGCACTGCGACGCAGGTTTCAGCATCTCGTGATCGGAATGCTGGTGATGCAGCGTCCAGGGTACGTTGCCGCCTAACAGCTTCTGCTCGATGCCGACCATCAGCGTACCGAGGTACAGGCCCTTGCTCATCCACTGCTTGAAGTTGCGCGCACGATGCAGTTCCGTGTGCAGCCACGAGGTCTTGAACGACTCCGGATAGGCCGTCAGCTCATCGCTGGTGCGGCCTGCCTGCACGGCTTCAAAAGCCGCCTCAGCCGCCAGCATGCCCGTCTTGATCGCCGCATGCGAACCCTTGATCCGCGAGGCGTTCAGGAAGCCCGCATCGTCGCCGACCAGCGCGCCGCCCGGGAACACCAGCTTCGGCAGCGACAGCAGGCCGCCCGCGGTAATCGCCCGCGCGCCGTACGACACCCGCTTGCCGCCTTCCAGAATCGCGCGGATCGCCGGATGCGTCTTGTAACGCTGGAATTCCTCGAACGGCGACAGGTACGGATTCGTGTAGCCGAGGCCGACCACAAAGCCCACCACCACCTGGTTGTTGTCCATGTGATAGAGGAACGAGCCGCCGTACGTGTCGTTCTCCAGCGGCCAGCCGGCGGTGTGCATCACCAGACCCGGCTGGTGCTTCGCCGGATCGATTTCCCACAGTTCCTTGATGCCGATACCGTAGACCTGCGGATCGACGCCTTCACGCAGCTTGAACTTGTCGTTCAGTTGACGGCCGAGGTGCCCACGCGCGCCTTCGCAGAAGAGCGTGTACTTTGCGTGCAGCTCCATGCCGAGCTGGAAGTTCTCGGTCGGCTCGCCGTCCTTGCCGATCCCCAGATTGCCGGTCGCGACGCCTTTAACCGAGCCATCGTCGTTGTAGAGGATTTCCGCAGCCGGAAAACCCGGGAAAATCTCTACACCGAGCGCTTCAGCCTGCTGACCCAGCCAGCGCGTGACGTTCGCGAGGCTGATCACGTAGTTGCCGTGATTCTTGAAGTTGTCCGGCAGCGCCCAGGTCGGCACGCTCTTCGAGCCGGTTTCCGTCAGGAACAGGAATTTGTCTTCGGTCACGTCCACCGTCAGCGGCGCGCCTTTTTCCTTCCAGCCCGGGATCAGTTCGGTGATGGCGCGCGGATCCATCACCGCGCCCGACAGGATATGAGCCCCGATCTCCGAGCCTTTTTCCAGTACGCACACGCCAAGCTCGACGCCTTTTTCCGCCGCCAGCTGCTTCAGGCGGATCGCTGCGGACAGGCCAGCCGGGCCGCCGCCGACGATCACGACGTCGTATTCCATCGACTCGCGTGGACCGTATTGCTCAATGAGACTTGCGGGGGTCATTGATGCTCCTCTTCTTACCGTTAGAATGCTTTTTTCGGGATCGTATTGTGGGCGATGGTCTCCGCCACTGCAACCAGATGAGCAGAGATTAGCACGATCGTTCTATTTCTGTGATACGGTATGACCCGCAGTGATGGTCTTACCGCACCTGTCAACCGCGTCTGTAACAACAACCGAATAAGGGAACGACAATGGGCCGTTCGATCAATCTGGAAGGCAAGGTCGCGCTGATCACCGGCGCCTCGAGCGGGTTGGGGAAGCGCTTTGCTCAAGTATTGTCGCAGGCTGGCGCCAAGGTGGTGTTGGCGAGCCGCCGCACCGAGCGCCTGAAGGAGTTGCGCGCCGAGATCGAAGCCTCCGGCGGCGCGGCGCACGTCGTCTCGCTCGACGTCACGGATTATCAAAGCATCAAGTCGGCCGTTGCCCACGCGGAGACCGAGGCGGGCACGATCGACATTCTGGTGAACAATTCAGGCGTGTCGACCACGCAGAAGCTTACGGAAGTCACGCCGGCCGACTTCGAATACGTGTTCGACACTAACACGCGCGGCGCTTTCTTTGTCGCTCAGGAAGTCGCCAAGCGCATGATCATGCGTGGCAATAGCGCGCAGAAGCCGTCATACCGGATCATCAATATCGCGTCGATGGCGGGCCTGCGGGTGTTGCCGCAGATCGGCCTGTACTCGATGAGCAAGGCCGCCGTCGTCCATATGACGAAAGCCATGGCGCTGGAGTGGGGCAAGCACGGCATCAACGTGAACGCCATCTGCCCGGGCTATATCGATACCGAGATCAACCATCATCACTGGTCGACTGAGCAGGGGCAGAAGCTGGTCTCGCTGCTGCCGCGTCATCGTGTCGGCAAGCCGGAGGATCTGGACGGGCTGTTGCTGCTGCTGGCGGCCGACGAATCGCAGTTCATCAACGGCTCGGTGATTGCCGCCGACGATGGGTTCGCTCTCGTCTGAACGCGGCTTTGGGCGGCCGGTCCTTGTTTGCCACGTTTACCCCGGCCCACGCGCCGGTTTCACCCTCGTTTCAATCCGTTAAAGAAGTACGATGAGCGATTTTCACGCAGTTTTTGAGATGTCGATGCCGATCCGCTGGGGCGACATGGACGCATTCGGCCATGTGAACAACACGGTCTATTTCCGTTACATGGAGCAGGTACGGATTTCCTGGTTCGAACAACTGGGTCTGGCCGGCAGCAATGCCGACGGGCAGGGGCCGGTGATCGTCAATGCGTCGATGGAGTTTCTCAAGCAGTTGCACTATCCGGGCGACGTGATCGGCCGGATGTCCGTGGCCACGCCCGGGCGCAGCAGTTTCGACACGGCGTTCGAACTCGTGCGCGCCGATGATCCGAACACGGTCTATGCGCGCGGTGCTGCGCGCTGCGTGTGGATCGACTACGCCGCGGGCAAGTCGGTACCGGTTCCGGATATGCTGCGCGCGACCATCGAGAGCGCGGCGCTGGTCAAGGCGGCTTGATAGCTCCCGGCGCCTCCTCAGCGCCTTCTCAGCGCCTTCTCAATGCCCGAGCAAGCGCTGCAACAGCTCGGTCGCATTCCCCGTATCGTATTTGCGCATCAGCCGCGCGCGGTAGACATCGACCGTGCGCGGGCTGATATCCAGCGCCCGTCCGATCTGCTTGCTGGTTTTGCCCGTCACCAGTTGCGCGGCGATTTCCCGTTCGCGCGGCGTTAACTCGACCGCCACGCGCCGTGTCGCGCTCAAATCCTCGAAAGTCCACACACCGGCTGCGTGCGGGTCCATGCGTTGCTGCGCGCGGCCCGTCACGTGGCACCAGAACAATTCCCCGTTGGCCCGCTTCATGATGCGGTCGTCCGCGTAGCTGCCTTGCGCGGTCATGATCGGCGGAATCCGCGCGCCGATCCGCTCGAATTCGTCCGTCGACGGATACAGCACCTGGAACGACTGGCCGAGCAGCGCCTCGCGCGTGCAGCCGAATATCGACGCCAGCTCGTCGTTGCAGTCTTCGATGATCCGTTCGCGTGACAGCACGAGTCCGATCGGGGCGAGGTGAAACGCGGTTTGGTAATCCAGTGCAGGCATGGGCTGGCGGCAAGTACTTATGTATTTTTGCGTATTGTGCCGCATGGCGCACCCAGCGTACTCTTTCGGGCACATGACAACGCGGCGAAACCGTTCGTGGCGGGCATTGGCGCAAGTGATCAGGCAATCCTGACAGTCTGAGCGCAAAGCCGGCCACGGATGACTAGAATGACGTGTCGGGCTTGCACCCGCTAAGCGTCATATCGAAGTCGCAATGATCCGGTTTCGGGTTTCCATAAAGGAAGGGACAAACGATGAACAAAGTCTATCCAGGCGCGGCTGAAGCGCTGAAAGACATCGTCAAGGACGGGCAGACGTTTGCCGTCGGCGGCTTCGGGCTGTGCGGTATTCCGGAAGCGCTGATCGGTGCGCTACGCGATTCGAAGGTGCAGGGCATCACCTGCATCAGCAACAATGCGGGCGTCGACGGTTTCGGCCTCGGTCTGCTGCTCGAAACGCGCCAGGTCAAGAAGATGATTTCTTCGTACGTGGGCGAGAACAAGGAATTCGAACGCCAATATCTGGCCGGCGAACTCGAGCTCGAATTCACGCCGCAAGGCACGCTCGCCGAGAAGCTGCGCGCCGGCGGCTCGGGCATTCCGGCCTTCTTCACGAACACCGGCTACGGCACGCTGATCGCCGAAGGCAAGGAAACCCGCCAGTTCGGCGAAAACCATTACGTGCTCGAACATTCACTGACGGCCGACGTCGCTTTGGTCAAGGCATGGAAAGCCGATAAATCGGGCAACCTGATCTATCGCCGCACCGCGCGTAACTTCAACCCGATGTGCGCGATGGCCGGCAAGATTACCGTCGCGGAAGTCGAGGAAATCGTTGAAGTAGGCGAACTCGATCCGGACGCGATCCACACGCCGGGCATTTTCGTGCAGCGCATTGTACTCAATGCGCATCCGGAAAAACGCATCGAACAACGCGTCGTCCGCGCGAAAGGAGACTGATCATGGCATGGACTCGTGACGAAATGGCCGCACGCGCGGCGAAGGAATTGCAGGACGGCTTCTACGTGAACCTCGGCATCGGCTTGCCGACGCTGGTGGCGAACCACGTGCCGGCCGGCGTCGAAGTGTGGTTGCAGTCGGAAAACGGCCTGCTCGGCATTGGCCCGTCGCCGACCGAAGAAGAAGTGGATGCCGACCTGATCAACGCCGGCAAGCAGACGGTGACCACGCTGCCGGGTTCGTCGATTTTCTCGTCGGCGGATTCGTTCGCGATGATTCGCGGCGGCCACATCAATCTGGCGATTCTGGGCGCGATGCAGATCAGCAAGAAGGGCGATCTGGCCAACTGGATGATTCCGGGCAAGATGATCAAGGGCATGGGCGGCGCGATGGATCTGGTCGCAGGCGTCAAGCGCGTGGTCGTGCTGATGGAGCATGTCGCGAAGGGCGACCAGCACAAGATCCTCGAAGAATGCACGTTGCCGCTGACGGGCGTGGGCGTGGTCGATCAGATCATTACCGATCTCGGCGTGATCGAAGTGACGGAAGACGGTCTGAAGGTGACTGAGCTGGCGCCGGGCGTCAGCGTCGAGGAGATCCAGACGAAGACGGGCGCGCCGCTGGATGTGAGCGCGGTGAGCTGAATGGTGGTGTGAGCCGTTCGCCTCGGTCTTTGTGACGGAAGCGGGCGGCAACGCGAGTTGCCTTGTGGGTCTTGAGGCGGCTTGCGAAGCGAATTGAAGCGAGGTTGCAAACGGGCGAGGCGCGGGTCTCGCCCGTTTTGTTTTGGTGCCGTCTTTTCCTCCCGTTTTGCGCTGCCCGCATCGGGGTGCCGGCGCTGCGGCTTTTACCCTGCGGCATCCTGGTCAGTCTTAGGCCGATTGGCCGATCCTTGCCGCATGGCAAAGCGGTTTACAATCGTTTGAAGATTCGACGTTCATTTCCCGCCGCTTGGTCTGCGTCGAGCCCATGGCGCTTTTGCAAGGAACCCAGATGACCGAGACGTCCGCTTCCACCGCTGAGCGGCCCGCGCCGCGCCAACGTTATGTGCAGTGCGCGAGCGCCGGTGGCCTGCACCGGATCGCCTACACCGAGTGGGGCGACCCCGCTAATCCGCGTGTGCTGCTGTGCGTGCACGGCTTGACGCGATCGGGGCGCGATTTCGACCGCCTCGCGGCGGAATTCGCCGGCACTTACCGCGTGGTGTGTCCGGATGTGGCGGGGCGGGGCTTGTCTTCGTGGCTCGCGAACCCCAACTTCTATAGCATCCCGCAGTACGTCGCCGACATGGTTACGCTGATCGCGCGCCTGAACGTCGAAACGGTCGACTGGTTCGGTACCTCGATGGGCGGTCTGATCGGGCTCGCGCTGGCCGGCCTGCCGGAAACGCCGATTCGTAAAATGCTGCTGAACGACGTCGGGCCGCATCTGGAGCCGGTGGCCGTAGAGCGCATCGGCGATTACCTCGGCAAGCCCGTGCGTTTCGAAACGCTGCAGCAGGGCATCGATTACGCAGCGTTGCTTGCGCAAACTTTCGGTCCGCTCACACCAGAGGAATGGCGCGAGATCAATACGCCGCTTTTGCACGAGCAGGACGGCGCGTGGTTGTTCCGCTACGACCCGCGAATCGCACAGCCGTTTACCGCGACAACCGAAGAAGCGGCCAAACTCGGCGAGGCCGCGTTGTGGCATTCGCTGGCTGCGTTTCAGGGGCCGGTGCTGGTGGTGCGAGGCGAGCAATCGGATCTGCTTTCGCGTGAGACCGTCGCTAAGATGGTCGAGACAGGGCGCGCTGTATCCAGCGCGGAAATCTCGGGCGTCGGGCATGCGCCGGCGTTTCTGTCGGCTGACCAGATCGACCTCGCGAGGCAGTTCTTTATCGGGCCGGCCGCTGACGCGTCATAATGTAGGGTTCCGCGCGGCGTCCTCTATTGGATGCAATGCGCGGGAGCAATGCGGAACGCATCTGCGATCAATTTTCAACCAACCTCAGGATTCTTCATGGCAGTCATTCGTCACCACGTCGGCAAGCGCCTCTCGGAAACTGCTGTGTACAACGGCACCGTGTACCTCGCCGGCCAGATCGCCGAAGACGCGGATCAGGACATCACGGGTCAGACGCGCGAAGTGCTCGGCCACATCGACCGTCTGCTGGAAGAAGTGAACAGCGACAAGTCGCACTTGCTGTCCGTGCAGATCTACATCTCGGACATGGTGCACTTCGCCGGCATGAACGCAGTGTGGGACGAGTGGGTCGCACAAGGCGCCACGCCGCCGCGCGCTACCGTCGAAGCGAAGCTCGCTAACCCGAAGTGCCTCGTCGAAATCGTCGTGGTCGCGGCGCAGCGCGATTGAGCCTGGCTGACCTGGTTTACGCCTGGTCTCGCAGTTGTTGTTGACATTCCGTTGATCCGTCTGGCCCGGTGGGCCGTCGCACCATGACTACCGAAATCGTTACGAGCACGCCAACCCCCATCCCTTCCTTCGACGAAGCGATGGCGTTCGTGCGCGAACATGCGGGCGAAGTGCGGCTCTCATCGGGCGAGTTGCTGGCGGATCATGCGGCGGGTACGGCGTCGATCATGCGCACGCTCAATGTCGATCCGCCGGCTGTGCTGGCAGCGGCCTTGTTTGCCCTGACGCCGCATCTGCAAGACCCGGAACGCGTGATCGCCGATAACTTCGGCGAAGAAGTCGCGCAACTGGTGGGCGACGTGCGCAAGTTGCTGCGCCTGGGGACGGTGAGCTTGCGCGCCGCGCAGAATGCGATGCCCGAAGCCGGGCGCGATGCGCAAGCCGCGCGCCGCGCGCAGGTCGAGGCGCTGCGCAAGATGCTGCTCGCGTTCGCGCAGGACATTCGCGTCGTGCTGATACGGCTCGCGTCGCGCTTGCAATCGCTGCGTTATTACGCGGCGGCGAAAATCACGCCGTCGCCCGACGTCGCGCGTGAAACGCTCGATATTTATGCGCCTCTCGCCAACCGGCTCGGCATCTGGCAACTGAAATGGGAGCTCGAGGATCTCGCGCTCCGCTTCGAAGAGCCGGTCACGTACAAGCGCATCGCCAAGCTGCTCGACGAGAAGCGCGTCGAGCGCGAGAGCTATGTTGCGCAGGCAATCGAGCGGCTGCAGCAGGAACTGGCTGCGGCGAATGTTCAGGCTGAAGTCAGCGGCCGGCCAAAACACATTTACAGCATCTGGCGCAAGATGCACGGCAAGGAGCTGGACTTCGCCGAACTGTACGATGTGCGCGCGTTTCGCGTCATCGTGCAGGACATCAAGGATTGCTACACCGTGCTCGGCATCGTGCACAACCTGTGGCAGCCGGTGCCGAAAGAGTTCGACGACTACATCTCGCGGCCGAAGCCGAACGGCTATAAATCGCTGCACACGGTCGTGATCGGCGACGACGGCCGCGCGTTCGAAGTACAGATCCGCACGCAGGAAATGCATCAGTTCGCCGAGTATGGCGTGGCGGCGCACTGGCGTTATAAGGAAGCGGGCACGCGTGGCTACGGCGGCCAGTTCAGCGCCAATGAGAAGTACGACGAGAAGATCGCGTGGTTGCGTCAACTGCTCGCGTGGAAAGACGACGTCTCCGAAGGCGAGCACGGCGAGAAGCGCGCCGCGCAGCCGTGGGAGCAATTGCGCCAGGCTACGCTCGACGACGACCACATCTACGTGCTCACGCCGCAAGCACGCGTGATTCCGCTGCCGCACGGCGCCACACCGGTGGACTTCGCGTATCACCTGCATAGCGAGCTGGGGCATCGCTGCCGTGGTGCGCGTGTCGATGGCGCGATGGTGCCGCTCAACACGGCGTTGCAGAACGGCCAGACGGTCGAGATCGTCGCGGTGAAAGAGGGCGGTCCGTCGCGTGACTGGCTCAACCCGCAACTCGGGTATCTGCAGAGCCATCGGGCGCGGCAGAAAGTGCGCGCGTGGTTCAACGCGGTCGAAGTGCAGGAGCACATCTCGAGCGGCCGTGCGATGGTCGAAAAGACCCTGCAGCGCGAGGGCAAGACGTCGGTCAATCTCGATCAGCTCGCCGCCAAGCTCGGCTTCAAGACCACCGACGATCTGTTCTCGGTGGTCGGTAAGGAAGAATTCAGTCTGCGGCTCGTCGAGCAGGCGCTGCACGATGCGCCGCCGCCCGAGCCTGTGGTCGAAGCGCCGGAACAGTTCGAGAAGCGCAGTAGCGGCGCGAGCGTCGCCCGCGGGGCTTCCACGGGTGTGCTCGTGGTCGGCGTCGACGCATTGCTCACGCAACTCGCGCGCTGTTGTCGTCCCGCACCGCCCGACGACATCAGCGGCTTCGTCACGCGCGGCAAGGGTATGTCGATCCACCGCAGCGATTGTCCGACCTTCGTGCGCATGGCCGATCGCGCACCGGAGCGTGTGTTGCAAACTGCGTGGTCGGCGGATGTCATGAGCGGCCGCGGGCAGTCGGTCTATCCCGTCGACCTCAGCATCGAGGCCACAGATCGGCAAGGTCTGCTGCGCGATATCTCCGAAGTTTTCGCGCGCGAGAAGATGAATGTGATCGGCGTGAAAACGCAGTCGCGTCGCAATGCGGCGTTCATGCAATTTACTGTCGAGGTATCGAGCGCCGCGCAAATTCAGCGCGCGTGTACGTTGCTCGGTGAAGTAATCGGCGTGGTGCGCGCTTCTCGCAAGAGTTGATGCGCGGACGAGGCGGACGGTGCCTGTGGGTGCCTGCAGGTGCCCGGCAGGCATCGGTTCGATGTGCCCGCGCGCATGAGTAGAAATTTAAAGTCGGTGCATAAAAGTACTTGCCAAGCGGTGTGGGGCTCCATATAATCTCGTTTCTTCAGGCTCGTAGCTCAGCTGGTTAGAGCACCACCTTGACATGGTGGGGGTCGTTGGTTCGAGTCCAATCGAGCCTACCAACGAAAGAGAAATTCCGGTTTTGCCGGGGTTTCGCAAACTGCAGTAAGCGCTTCGGCGCAAAAGGCAAATACGGTTATGGCACCGCGAACGTTGACCGAAACTACTTCGGAGCGACGCTAGTCGAGGACCACTTTCGCCACTGTAGTTAGCAGGAAATGTGAATGCGGCCCCTCGAAAGTGGGGCCGCATTTTTTTTGGTTTTTTGACCTGGTTGTATGTGCCGCCGCCGGTCGGCACCACGGAGAACGCAATGGTTTCGATACGTCTGCCTGACGGTTCTGTTCGACAGTACGAGCATCCGGTGACCGTCGCCGAAGTGGCCGCCTCGATCGGCCCCGGCCTCGCGAAAGCTGCGCTCGGCGGCAAGATCGACGGTGAACTCGTCGATACGTCCACGCTGATCGATCACGACGTGTCGCTTGCCATCGTCACCGAGAAAGACGCCGACGGCCTCGACATCATTCGTCACTCCACGGCGCACTTGCTCGCGTACGCGGTGAAGGATCTGTTCCCGGAAGCGCAGGTTACGATCGGTCCGGTGATCGACAACGGTTTTTACTACGACTTCGCGTATAGCCGTCCTTTCACGCCGGAAGATCTCGAGAAGATCGAAAAGCGCATGCAGGAACTCGCGAAGAAAGACGAGCCGGTCTCGCGCCGTGTGGTCTCGCGCGACGAAGCCGTGGACTACTTCAAGAGCATCGGCGAAAAGTACAAGGCCGAGATCATCGAATCGATTCCGGCCACCGACGAAATCAAGCTGTACTCGCACGGCGGCTTCACGGATCTGTGCCGCGGCCCGCACGTGCCGTCCACCGGCAAGCTGAAGGTTTTCAAGCTGATGAAGCTTGCGGGCGCTTACTGGCGCGGCGACTCGAAGAACGAGCAACTGCAGCGTATCTATGGCACGGCCTGGACGAAGAAAGAAGACCAGGAAGCGTATCTGCACATGCTTGAGGAGGCGGAAAAGCGCGATCACCGCAAGCTTGGCAAGCAACTCGATTTGTTTCACATGCAGGACGAGTCGCCGGGCATGGTGTTCTGGCATCCGCGTGGCTGGACGCTGTGGCAGCAGGTCGAGCAGTACATGCGCCGCCGTGTGAACGACGCCGGCTACCTCGAAATCAAGACGCCGATGATCATGGACCGCTCGCTCTGGGAAGCGTCGGGCCACTGGCAGAACTATCGTGAAAACATGTTCACGACGGAATCGGAAAAGCGCGACTACGCGATCAAGCCGATGAACTGCCCGGGTCACGTGCAGGTGTTCAACCACGGTCTGCGCTCGTATCGCGATCTGCCTCTGCGTTACGCGGAATTCGGCTCGTGTCACCGCAACGAATCGTCGGGCGCGCTGCATGGTCTGATGCGCGTGCGTGGCTTCGTGCAGGACGACGCGCACATTTTCTGTACCGAAGACCAGTTCATCAGCGAATCGATCGCGTTCAACACGCTGGCGATGAGCGTCTATAAGGACTTCGGCTTCGACAATGTCGAGATCAAGCTGTCGCTGCGCCCGGATGCTCGCGCCGGCACGGACGAGACATGGGATCGTGCGGAGCAGGGCCTGCGTGAGGCGCTGACGGCGTGCGGCGTGACGTGGGAAGAGTTGGCGGGCGAGGGCGCGTTCTACGGCCCGAAGGTGGAGTACCACATCAAGGACGCGCTCGGCCGCTCGTGGCAGTGCGGCACGTTGCAGCTCGATATGGTGCTGCCGGAGCGCCTCGGCGCTGAATACGTCGCCGAAGACAATAGCCGCCGCCGCCCGATCATGCTGCACCGGGCAATCGTCGGATCAATGGAGCGTTTCCTCGGCATTCTGATCGAGCACCATGCTGGTGCAATGCCGTCGTGGCTCGCGCCGATGCAGGTCGTGGTGATGAATATCGCCGAAAGTCAGACCGAATATGCGCAGTCGCTAGCCCAATCGTTGCAAAAACAAGGGGTTAGAGTAGAGGCCGATTTGCGCAACGAGAAGATTAGCTATAAAATACGGGAGCACACGCTGGAAAAGGTGCCGTACCTGCTTGTGGTCGGCGACAAAGAGCGTGAAGCCCAAACGGTAGCCGTGCGTGCCCGTGGTGGTGTCGATCTGGGCGTGATGCCTCTCGATACCTTCATTGAGCGTCTGCGCCAGGACGTGCAGTCGTTCAATTGAGCCACTTGGCAGCCCGGCTCGTTTTTTTAATTTTTAGAGGAAACGTAACATCGCTACTGATAAGTCTGCGCACCGCATCAACGGTGAAATTACAGCACCCGAGGTGCGTCTGGTCGGAGTCGAGAACGAACCGCTCGGCATCGTGAAACTCGCTGATGCGTTCCGCATGTCGGAACAGCAGGATGTGGATCTGGTTGAAATCGCTCCGCAAGCGGTTCCTCCGGTCTGCCGTTTGATGGACTACGGCAAGTTCAAGTACTCGGAAGCGAAGAAGCAACACGAGGCCAAGCTCAAGCAGAAGATCGTCCAGGTCAAGGAAGTCAAATTCCGCCCGGGCACCGATGACGGCGACTACAACGTCAAGCTGCGCAACCTCATCCGCTTCCTCGACGACGGCGACAAGACGAAAATCACGTTGCGTTTCCGTGGCCGCGAAATGGCTCACCAGGAAATCGGTATGCGCATGCTCGAGCGCCTGCGCACGGACCTCGACGAAGTCGGTCAGGTCGAGCAGATGCCGAAAATGGAAGGGCGCCAGATGATCATGGTGCTCGCGCCGAAGAAAAAGAAGTAAGCCGCTGGAGCAGCGGCGCACCGTGTGGTGCGCGCTCCGGTTGTGAAAGATTGAAACGATGCTGTGCCGGGTGTCCGGTGCGGGATCGGCAGGTTTCGGAACGGCGCATGTGCAAATGTGCGCCGCTTCCTGAAAAGCGGCTGCCGGCAGTAACGGCGGTCTGCATACCAAGTGGAATGGGTTTCGAAGGGCGGGTAATGGCCATCTGGCCGACCGCACACCCATATCCATCTAATAATGGAGTTGTCATGCCGAAGATGAAGACCAAGAAGAGTGCTGCAAAGCGCTTCGTGGTGCGTCCGGGCGGTACCGTTAAGCGCGGTCAAGCCTTCAAGCGCCACATTCTTACCAAGAAGACCACCAAGAACAAACGCCATTTGCGCGGTTCGACGTCAGTTCATGAAGCAGATATGAACTCCGTGCGCGCAATGCTGCCGTTCGCTTAACCCTTAACCGACACTCATAGGAGCAAGACATGCCTCGAGTAAAACGTGGGGTTACCGCACGGGCCCGTCACAAGAAGATCATCAAGCTGGCCAAGGGTTACCGCGGCCGTCGCAATAACGTCTATCGCATCGCCAAGCAGGCGGTCATGCGCGCAGGCCAATACGCCTACCGCGATCGCCGCAACAAGAAGCGTGTGTTCCGTGCATTGTGGATCACGCGTATCAACGCGGCGGTGCGTCAGCACGACATGACGTACAGCGTGTTCATCAACGGCCTGAAGAAGGCTTCGATCGAACTCGACCGCAAGGTGCTGGCCGACATGGCTGTGTTCGACAAGGCTGCTTTTGCTGCGATCGTTCAGCAGGTGAAAGCCGCCGTTGCAGCCTGATTGCGCTTTGGGCAATTAAACTGCGTGGTTCGTTGCAGCGAACATCCGGTAGTCTCGGTGACGCTGCAGCAAAAACGGGGCTCCTCACCGAGCCCCGTTTTTGTTGGTCGAACCAGTTTTGCATCGATTGAACACTGACGTTGAAATGATGGGATCAATGGATCTGGACCAGATTGTCGCCGACGCGCAAAAAGCCTTCGCAGAAGCCTCCGACGTCACCACCCTCGAGAACGAGAAAGCGCGCTTTCTCGGCAAATCGGGTGCGTTGACCGAGCTATTGAAGGGCCTTGGCAAACTCGATCCCGAAACGCGCAAGACCGAAGGCGCACGGATCAACCTCGTCAAGCAACAAGTGGAGGCCGCGTTGACGGCCCGCCGTCAGGCGCTCGCCGACGCGTTGCTGAACCAGCGCCTCGCCGCTGAAGCCATTGACGTCACGTTGCCCGGCCGCGGCACCGGCGCAGGCAGCCTGCACCCGGTGATGCGTACATGGGAACGCGTCGAACAGATTTTCCGTACGATTGGATTCGATGTGGCCGACGGCCCCGAGATCGAAACCGACTGGTACAACTTCACCTCGCTGAACAGCCCGGAAAACCACCCGGCGCGTTCGATGCAGGACACCTTCTACGTCGACGGCAAAGATGCCGACGGCCGTCAACTGTTGCTACGCACGCACACCAGCCCGATGCAGGTGCGTTACGCCCGTACCAACACGCCGCCGATCAAGGTGATCGTGCCGGGCCGCACGTATCGTGTGGACAGCGACGCAACGCATTCGCCGATGTTCAACCAGGTCGAAGGCCTGTGGATCGACGAGAACATCAGCTTCGCGGACCTGAAGGGCGTCTACTCCGATTTCCTCAAGAAATTCTTCGAGCGCGACGATATTCAGGTGCGCTTCCGCCCGTCGTACTTTCCGTTCACCGAACCGTCGGCTGAAATCGACATGCTGTTCGAAACGGGCAAGAACGCCGGCAAGTGGCTCGAAATTTCGGGTTCCGGCCAGGTTCACCCCACGGTGATCCGCAACATGGGCCTCGACCCCGAGCGCTATATCGGTTTTGCTTTCGGCAGCGGCCTCGAGCGGCTCACGATGTTGCGTTACGGCGTGCAAGACCTGCGTTTGTTCTTCGAAAACGACCTGCGTTTCCTGCGTCAATTCGCGTGAGCGGGCGCGTACGAACGCGACAAGCATAGAGCGCGGCACTGCAGGCAGTGCCGCAGCAGCGTCCCCGGCAGAGTCCAGTGAATCAATGGGCCGCCTGCCGGACCTGGACCTAACCTGATCAGAACGTAGACAGAACCATGCAATTCCCGGAATCCTGGCTGAGAACCTTTGTCGATCCGCAACTGACGACCGATGAGCTGTCGCACGCGTTGACGATGGCGGGTCTCGAAGTCGAAGACCTGCGGCCGGCCGCGCCGCCGACCTCGAAGATCGTCGTCGGTCAGGTGCTGGAAGTCGTCAAGCACCCGGACGCGGACAAGCTCAACGTGTGCCAGGTCGATGCCGGCACGGGCGCAACGCTGAACATCGTGTGCGGTGCGCCAAATGTCGCGCCGGGCATCAAGGTGCCGGTCGCGCTGGTCGGCGCGCAACTGCCGCCGGCCGAAGAGGGCGGCACGCCGTTCGCGATCAAGCTCTCGAAGCTGCGCGGCGTGGAAAGCCAGGGCATGCTGTGCTCGGCACGGGAACTGAAGCTCTCGGATGATCATAGCGGCCTGATGATCCTGCCGGAAGCTACGCCGATCGGCCAGGACATCCGCGAAACGCTCAATCTCGACGACACGGTTTTCGAAATCAAGCTGACGCCGAACAAGGCGGACTGCCTGTCGGTGTTCGGCGTGGCGCGCGAAACGTCGGCCATCACTGGTGCTGCGCTGCGTCCGCTTGAGATCAAGCCGGTCGAAGTCAAGTTGAACGAAACGTTGCCCGTCAAAATCTCGGCGCCCGATTTGTGCGGCCGCTTCTCGGGTCGCGTGATTCGTGGCGTGAATGCGCGTGCGAAGTCGCCGCAATGGATGGTGCAGCGTCTCGAGCGTTCGGGTCAGCGCAGCATTTCCGCGCTCGTCGATATTTCGAACTATGTGATGCTCGAACTCGGCCGTCCGTCGCACGTGTTCGATCTGGACAAGATCCACGGCGGCATGGACGTGCGTTGGGGCCGCAAGGGCGAAACGCTCAAGCTGCTGAATGGCAACACCGTTGAACTCGATGAAACCGTCGGCGTGATCGCAGACGAACAGCACATCGAAAGCCTCGCCGGCATCATGGGCGGCGACAGCACGGCCGTCACGCTCGACACCACCAACATCTATCTCGAAGCCGCGTTCTGGTGGCCGGATAGCATTCGTGGCCGCTCGCGCAAGTACAACTTCTCGACCGATGCAGGCCATCGTTTCGAACGTGGCGTCGATTACGCGACCACCGTCGAACACATCGAACGCATTACGCAATTGATCCTCGATATCTGCGGCGGCGAAGCCGGCCCGGTCGACGATCAGATCGTCAACGTGCCGAAGCGCGAGCCGGTGAAGATGCGGGTCTCGCGTGCGAACCGCATCATCGGCATCAAGATCGACGCGGACGAAATTGCGCAGATCTTCACGCGCCTCGGCCTCACGTTCGAACGTGACGGCGATACGTTCGCGGTGATGCCGCCGTCGTACCGCTTCGATATCGAAATCGAAGAAGACCTGATCGAAGAAGTCGCGCGCATCTACGGCTTCGAAAAGATCCCCGCACGTCCGCCGGTCGCGACCAGCGAAATGCTGCCGACTAACGAAACGCAGCGCTCGATTCACGTGATCCGTCACGCGCTCGCCGCGCGCGATTACGCGGAGACGGTTAACTTCAGCTTTGTGGATGCCGAGTGGGAGTCGGACTTCGCCGGCAACGACAAGCCTGTTCGTCTGTTGAATCCGATTGCGAGCCAGTTGTCGGTCATGCGCACTACGCTGTTCGGTAGCCTGATCAACGTTCTGCGCACGAATCTGAACCGTCGCGCGGCCGATCGCGTACGCGTGTTCGAAGCCGGCCGCGTGTTCCTGCACGATCCGTCGATCAAGGCAGGTGAATTGACCGTCGAAGGTTTCGCCCAGCCGAAGATGTTCGGTGGCCTCGCCTACGGTCCCGCGCTCGAAGAGCAGTGGGGCGCGCAAACGCGCACCGTCGACTACTTCGACGTGAAGGGCGATCTGGAAGCCGTGCTCGCGCCGGCCGTCGCGAGCTTCGTGAAAGCGGAGCATCCGGCATTGCATCCGGGCCGCAGCGCGCGTATTGAACTGAATGATCGCGCGGTGGGCTGGATTGGTGAATTGCATCCGCGCTGGATGCAGAAATATGATTTGCCGCATGCGCCGATTCTGTTTGAAATCGAATCGGAAGCATTAATGCAGCGTGTATTGCCGACTCCGGCCGATGTGTCTAAATTCCCGCCGGTGCGTCGCGATATCGCGGTGGTCGTCGATCAGAAAATCGAGGTGCAGGAGCTGCTGGACGAGCTCCAGAAGGCTCAGTCCGAAGAGGCTTGCAAGACTGTTCAGAAGGTTGTGCTTTTCGACGAATTCCGTCCAAAATCAAACACTTCCGGTGGTTTGGCTGCTCACGAGAAAAGCCTTGCGTTCCGTGTGACCTTGCAAGATACTGGCGGGACCCTTCAGGATGAAACGGTCGATCTGGCCATTCAAACTCTGGTGGAACGTCTGGCTCGAGTATATGGCGCACGGTTGCGTGGATAACCCGCATTTAACATTTGCACGGCATTTTTTCGCAACCTCCGTTTCTGCTTGGCGCGCCATTTGATAGATATGAATGAAATGAACTCGAGTGATTTCGAAGCCCTTCTTACGGCGCAACGCAGCGCCATGATTCGCGAAATTCCGACATCACCCGCGGCCGTTTCCAGCGAAACGCCGACGCTTACCAAGGCTGAACTTGCCGAGTTGCTGTTCGACAATGTCGGGCTCAACAAGCGGGAAGCGAAAGACATGGTCGAAGCATTCTTCGAGGTGATCCGCGATGCGCTGGAGAGTGGCGATAGCGTAAAGCTGTCGGGGTTCGGCAACTTCCAGTTGCGCGACAAACCCCAGCGTCCCGGCAGAAACCCGAAGACCGGCGAGGCGATTCCGATCGCCGCGCGCCGCGTTGTGACGTTCCATGCAAGTCAAAAGCTGAAAGCGTTGGTCGAGAACGGCGCTGAAGCGAGCTTCGCGCGCTGATCGACTGGCGCGTCCCTGCGCAACCCACCACGACGGCTAACTGACGATGACAGCGACGATCGAAAAAGTCGTCTTGCCTCCGATTCCGGCGAAGCGCTACTTCACGATTGGTGAGGTCAGCGAACTATGCGGCGTGAAACCGCATGTGCTTCGCTATTGGGAACAGGAGTTCACGCAGTTGAGGCCGGTCAAGCGGCGCGGCAATCGCCGGTACTACCAGCATCATGAGGTGCTGTTGATCCGGCGGATTCGCGAGTTGCTGTACGAGCAGGGCTTCACGATCAACGGGGCACGCAATCGGCTCGATTCGCATGGCGGTGGCGCGCAGGGTGCGCCGGCTGATCTGGTCGAGGAAGGCGAGGGCGCGGCGGTTCCGGCCGCAGCAACGGCTGCGGTAGATGTGGAGCAGTTGCGCAAGGAATTGCTGCATGTGATCGACTTGTTGGGTCACTAGTTTTCTTTGTTAGCGCAGAGCGGTTCTAATCGATTGAAGTGTCTGTTATAATTTTTAGCTGTTCGGGGCGTAGCGCAGCCTGGTAGCGTACCTGCATGGGGTGCAGGTGGTCGGAGGTTCAAATCCTCTCGCCCCGACCAAAGAAATCAAGGCCTTATGGATGCACGTCCATAAGGCCTTTTTCTATTCTGACGTTCGCTACCGTCTGGTTACCGGATCGTCATGAACTCGAGACTGGCATTGCGCAACATCGAAAAGGATTGGAAGGTGCCGCCTATCGCCTATCGCCTGGCGGCAGCCGTCAACCAGTTCGACGAGCGGTTCACCCGCGCCACAAGCTGAGATTTTTTATAACGACCTCAGCACACAGAAATCCTGACACATCCAGTCACTGCAACAGCGCGGGTAGTTTTTCAGCCTGCCCGTGAATGCCGCCGACGATGTCATAGTTCATCGTTTCCCGTGCGCGTTCTTTTTATCGCGGTCACCCCACCCAATTGCGCATAGCAAATCCGAAACGCGGCGTCCATGTCGTAAATACCCGCCCCGCAATTGATTTGTATCAGCCCGGGCCAGACCAGAAAATCAGCGATCGCGGCACTGCGCCTTGTTCTCATCTTTGCAACGTTTTCGGCGCTCGCTTCTATCTCGCGGATAAACACAGCGATCACGCGCCCACTGCATCAAAAGCACTGTGTAGAGCGTTCCAGGCGACCGGTCTGGTGCCACCGGTTTCACTCAGGCGCGTTACAAGATTGAAACGATTTGTGACGGTATAGAGCATTTAAACAGTCACGGCACCTCGGCATTCAAATGCACGCCTTGGTTAGTTCAAGGATGGCTCGCTTTTTGCGTTGACACACTACAGACCATCAAGACACTGCATCAAGCGAATTCAATACAGCAGCACAAGCAGCAAAAAGACAATATACGAACGGGGGAAAACGATGGAATTCTTACTTGGCTTTGGAGTGGGGGGATCCTTTGGCGCGTGCCTTGGTCTGCTGGTCGCAGCAATGCTTCGAGCAAGCAAGGACGACGCCTTGGAGACACGGTTTACCGAGCCGGACGGAGCAGCGCTGCGCAAAGCCTGCAGAGTCGAGTCGCCGAATGACAGTCGAGTCCTCGTCGGAGAACAGGCACGAGGCCGGTCATTCTGAAACGGCAACATCTGCCTGGACTGTCACATGGCGGTGACCGCGCGGATGTGATGGAGGACGTTCGGAGGTCGGGCGGGAGTCATTGGCAAACGGACGAGGGCAGCGCCGCTGGCAAACCACCACAGCGGCGCTGATTCGAAGAAAGCCTGGAAACCAGGTCTCACCCTCTGCCGAGCGCGATAAACCGCTCGAGATGATGATCCTCATCGCCCAGTTGATGGTCGATCATCACAAGGCGCTTCGCATAATGAGCCATCGGCAACTCCCACGTCATGCCGATACCGCCATGCAACTGAATACATTCCTCGGCGACCATCGCCCCTATCCTGCCGATACTGTATTTCGCCGCTGAAACCGCGCGTTCCCGCACCGTACGTTCAGCGCCAAGCGCTGCCGCGGCGTTGATCACCGCCGATCGCGCCTGCTCGATCTCGAGCAGCAGATCCGCCATCCGATGTTGCAACGCCTGGAAGCTGCCGATTGGCACGCCGAACTGCTTGCGCGTGCGCAGGTACTCAAGCGTGTAGTCCTTCGCGACATCCATCGCGCCGACCGCTTCGGAACACAACGCAAGCACGCCACAACTGATCGCGTACTCGAGCGTCGCGAAGCCTTCTCCGGCCGCGCCGAGCACCGCATCGTTTGCGAGCGTGACGTTGTCGAACGTGACCTCGGCTGCGCGGCCGCCGTCGATCTTGCGATAGCCATGCACGCTGACACCCGCGGCGTCGCGCGGGACGAGAAAGAGCGTGATGCCGGCTTCGGCGTCATCAGCGCCTGCGGTGCGTGCGGAGACCAGAAAAAAGGAAGCGTTCTCGCCGTGCTGAACCACGGCCTTCGCGCCATTCAACTGCCACACGTCGCCAACACGCTGGGCACGTGTTGTGACACGCGACAGCTCGTAGTGGCCGTCCGGCTCGCCATGCGCGAGCGCAACGATCCGGGATCCGTCGATCAATTCGCCAAGCGCGGCCTTTTGCGTTTCATTGCCGCCACGCGCGATCGCCTGGCCGACGATCAGCGTATCGAGAAACGGCTCGACCACGAGGCCGCGACCCAGGCTCTCGAATACGACGGCGATATCGAAGCCGCCGCCGCCAAAGCCTCCGTGCGCCTCATCGAACAACGCGCCGATAATGCCGAGTTCCGCGAAGCGATTCCACAGGTCGGCGCTGAAGCCTTCGGGCGAGCCTGCGATGCGGTCACGCGTTTCGAAGGCGTATTGCTCGGTGACAAAACGGTTGAGCGTATCCGCCAGCATGCGGCGGTCTTCGGTATGCTGAAAATTCATAGCGTTTGCCCCTTACAGTCCCAGGATCATTTTGGAAATGATGTTCTTCTGGATTTCGTTGGAGCCGCCGAAGATCGACAGCTTGCGGTTGTTGAAATAGAGCGAGGCAGCGCTCGCGGCTTCGTCTGGACCGACTGGGGTGCCCTCGAAACCATCGTGCAAAGCTTCCTCGACGAACGGCTGCGCATACGGCCCCATCGCGCGGCGTGTGAGCGAAGAGATCTCCTGGCGGATCTCAGTGCCGCGAATCTTCAGCATCGAACTCTCGGCGCCCGGAACGCCGCCGCCGGCCACCGCCGCGATTACTCGCAGATTGGTGGTCTTCATGTTCTCCAGATCGATCTCGACTCGCGCCATGCGTGCCGCAAACGACGGATCTTCCGCAAGCGGTCGGCCGTTGCGCTGCTGCTTCGCGGCGATCTTGCGCAGCCGGTTAAATGCGGCGACTGAGAAGCCGACGCCCGCGATATTGGTGCGCTCATACGTGAGCAGGTATTTGGCGTAGGTCCAGCCCTTGTTCTCTTCGCCCACGAGGTTCTCAACCGGTACACGCACATCCGTGAAGAAGACTTCGTTGACTTCGTGCTCGCCATCGAGCGTGATGATCGGCCGCACTTCGACGCCTGGCGTATTCATGTCGATCAGCAGGAAGCTGATGCCTTCCTGCTTGCGCACGTCGGTGGCGCTGCGCACGAGGCAGAAGATCATGTTCGCGTAGTGGCCGAGCGTGGTCCACGTCTTCTGGCCATTGACGATGTAGTGCTCGCCTTGCGCGTCGCTGCAGCGTACAGCAGTGGTTTTGACCGACGCGAGATCCGAGCCAGCGCCCGGTTCCGAGTAGCCCTGGCACCACCAGTCCGAACCATCGAGAATGCGCGGCAACCAGTGGTGCTTTTGCGCTTCGTTGCCGTACTTGATCAACACCGGGCCGAGCATGTTGACGCCGAAGGGCACGACGCGCGGTGCGCCCGCCAATGCGCATTCATTCTCGAAGATAAATTTCTGCACGGCATTCCAGCCCGGGCCGCCGTACTCCTTCGGCCAATGATTGGCGAGCCAGCCTTGTGCGTTGAGAATCGCGTGCCACTCAGCCATGTCGTCGCGCGTGAGGCGGCGGCCGCCGTGTACCTTGTCGGCGAGACGTTGTGGGAGTTTGTCGCGCAAAAAACGCTGCACGTCAGTGCGAAAAGCCTCTTCTTCAGGCGTGAAGTTCAGATCCATAGCGGGTTCTTCCCTAGATATTTACCGGACCGGCGGGTGAGCGGGCAGGCAGGCGCGCCCCCCCTGCCGGTCGAGAATGCTCCAAATAACGTGCCGTCTCAAGCTGACTGGTTGAGGCTCGCGAAATCGGCGCCGCGCTCGACCAGTTCGACCAGCAGCGGTGACGCTCGCCAGAACAGCGGGTCTTCTTTGGCGAATTCGCGGATGTCTGTGAGAACCGTGGCGAGGCCCACCGTATCGGCGTATTTCATCGGACCGCCGCGATAACGCGGAAAGCCGTAGCCATAGAGGAAGGTCACGTCGACATCGAGTGGCCGCAGCGCGATGCCTTCGTGCACGACATTGGCGCCTTCGTTGATCATCGCGGCCATGTAGCGGCGCACGATTTCTTCGTCGGTGAACGTGCGCGGCGTGATGCCGGCGCGTTCACGTTCGGCATCGATGATGGCCTCGACTTCAGGGTCGGGTGCGCCGCTGCGCGAACCTTCGGGGTACAGATAAAAACCACGGCCGGTCTTCTGACCAAACCAGCCACGTTCGCAAAGACGGTCGGCGATGTGCACGTAGCGCGCGTTGGGGTTCCGTGTGGCCGCGCGTCGCTTGCGCGCGGCCCAACCGATGTCGCCGCCTGCCAGATCGACCACCTGGAACGGGCCCATCGGGAAGCCGAATGCACGCACTGCCGCGTCAATCTGATACGGCGACGCACCGTCTTCCATCATTGCGTCGGCCGCGTTGCGATACACCGCCAGCACGCGATTGCCGATGAAGCCGTCGCACACGCCAGCACGCACCGGCGTCTTGCGCAGCTTCTTCGCAAGTTCGAACGCCGTCGCGACCACGTCGGCGCTGACCTGCTTCGGCACCACCACTTCCAGCAGCTTCATGATGTTGGCGGGGGAGAAGAAGTGCAGGCCGATCACGTCCGCAGGGCGTGAGATGCTGGCCGCAATCGCATCGATGTCGAGATACGACGTATTGGTGGCGAGCACCGCGCCGGCTTTGCAGACACGATCGAGTTCGGCGAACACGGCTTTTTTCACCGACAGGTCTTCAAATACCGCTTCGATCACCAGATCGGCGTCGGCGAGTGCATCGTATGAAGTGCTGCCTTGCCAGCGTGTCATCACGTCGGCCTTTTTCTCAGCACTCATGCGGCCTTTGGCGATCATCCCGTCGTAGACCTTTTCGATGTGCGCGCGGCCGCGCGCGAGCGACGCGTCGTCGCGTTCGATCATCGTCACCGGCAGGCCGGCATCGAGTACGGCGACGGCAATGCCCGCGCCCATCGTACCGCCGCCCACCACGCCGATCTTATTCAGCGCGCGTGGTTTTGCATCGCGTGTTTCCGGGGCCTTGAGCACTTCGCGTTCGGCAAAGAACGCGTGAATCAGGCCGGCACGCTGCGGGCTGTCGATGCATTCCAGGAACAGTTTGCGTTCGAGCCGCAGGCCTTCTTCGAAAGGCTGTTCGATGGCGGCTTCCACCGCATCGACGATTTTTAGCGGGGAAAACAGGCCGCGCGATTTCTTCGCCGTTTCCGTGCGCGCCGTGGCGACGGCGGCCAGGCTCGCTGCACGGTCGCTGAGCGCAGCGGCATCGCGCGTGCGGCGTACCGGTGCGTGAGCGGCCAGCAGTTCCTGCGCGTAGGCGAGTCCTTCAGCGAGGATGTCGTCGCTGCTGCCGAACCGGTCGATGAGGCCAAGTGCGAGTGCCTCTTTCGCGCCGGCGTGGCGGCCGCTCAGGATCAGGTCGAGCGCGGCCGGCGCGCCGATCAGGCGCGGCATACGCTGCGTGCCGCCTGCACCCGGCAGCAGGCCCAGTTGCACTTCGGGCAAACCGAGCTTCGCGCCATCCACGGCGAGCCGGTAATGCGCCGCGAGCGCCACTTCCAGGCCGCCGCCGAGCGCGGCGCCGTGAATGGCGGCCACCACTGGCTTCGCACACGCCTCGATACGGTTGCATACATCTGGCAGCGACGGCGGCACCGGCGGCTTGCCGAACTCGCGGATGTCCGCGCCTGCGATGAAGTTGCGCCCGGCGCCGACGATCAGCACGGCTTCGACGGCCTTGTCGGCATCCGCGGCTTCGATGGCGGCGAGCAGGCCGCGCCGCACGTCGGCGGATAAGGCGTTGACCGGTGCGTGGTCGATGGTCACCAGCAGGACTTTGCCGCGCAATTCGCGCGTCACAACGTCGGCGGAAGGGTTGAGGGTCATCGTGTCGTCTCCTGATTGATATCGGGGCAGATCGGGCATGCCGGGTCTGGCGAATTCTCCGATTGTGGGTTGGTCAAGGTTTATTGACAATCACATAGACGGTTGACAGACTGTCAAAGATATTTTGACAAAGGCTATGCCATGGACGTCAATTCGCTGACCTTGCTGGTCGATATCCTCGATGCGGGCAACCTGAGCGAGGCCGCGCGCCGGCTGAAAATGAGCCGCGCGAATGTGAGTTACCACCTGAACCAGTTGGAGCGCTCGATCGGGCTGCAACTGGTCAGGCGCACCACGCGCCGGGTCGAAGCGACTGAAATCGGTCTGCAGTTATACGAGCATGGCCGCACCATTCAGAATGCGCTGCTGGCCGCGCGCGAATCGGTCACCACGCTCGGGCAAAGCTTGCAGGGGCGGGTGCGGTTGAGTGTGCCGAGCGGTTACGGGCAACTGGTGATGTCGGATTGGCTGATCGCATTCAAGCGTCTGTATCCGGGCATCGTGCTGGATGTGATGTTTGAGAATCGGGTCGAGGATCTGATGCGCGACGAGGTCGACATCGCGGTTCGGGTGATGTCGGAGCCGCCGCAGAATCTCGTCGCACGTGACATGGGGCCGGTGCGATATGTTGCGTGTGCGTCGCCGGAATTTGCTGCAAGCCGCGGTATGCCGGTGCGTCTCGACGATTTGCGCACAGCTCCCCTGATTACGGCGGCGGTGGTCGGCAGGCAGTTGCGGGTGGCGGCGTATCTGCGCGACGAACGCCACGAAGTGCTGCTGGAGCCGACGATCATCTCCGAGAACTTCCTGTTCTTGCGCCAGGCGGTGCTAGCCGGTCTGGGCGTCGGCCTGGTGCCCGACTACGTGGTGCAGGACGACCTGCGCCGCGGGGACGTGGTGACGGCGCTCGATGAATGGCGTCTAAGCATCTTCGGTACGAACATGTACCTGCTCTACATGCCGAATCGGCATCACACGCGGGCGGCGGCGAGTTTTATCGAGTTCATCCTGGAGCAGGCGCACGGAAGTGGCAGAGGCGTGGCCGCTTGAGTTGCAACGGAGCACCGGTGCCTCACTCGCGGGTATGCTTAACAAAACGGCGAGATAGCCGTGCATCTGGCAGCACATCAAACTTCAGGGGAGACGGAGATGAAATGGGCAATCGCATGTGTCGCGCTACTTGCAATCGCCATTGTCATTGTGTTGGTCTCGCGTCTCCCGAGTGAGGATGCCATTCGCCTCGCCGGCTACGCGGCCACTGCGGCCTTCGCCGCATTGGTCAGCTTCCTGATCCGCTGGCGAGCAAATCGCGCCCAGCGAAACAAACGCGTCGGCTGAACACGCACGCCGGGTAATCACCCGACCCGCGTGATCGCCCTGCAGCGCCCGGCTCACCGCACGCGCGCTAAGCCGATCGAACACTCGCTTGCAGTTCGTCGCCGAGAAAGTCGATGAACGTCCTGAGTTTCGCCGACAGCCGATGCCGCTCCAGATAGATCGCGTGAATGTCCGCGTTCGGCAGCGCCCAGTCCGTGAGCAACGGCACCAGCTCGCCACGTTGCAAGTGGCGGGAAATCTCCCATGCGGAGCGCACGGCAATGCCGCGCCCATCGAGCGCCCACTTCAGCACGGCGCTGCCGTCGTTGCTGCTCAACGGACCATCCACCTTCACCGTCTCCGACTTCTTGCCGCGCGCAAAATGCCAGGTGCCGTACGCCGATTCGTTTTCGCGTAAGACGAGGCACGCATGGCGCGTCAAATCGTGTGGCATGGCCGGTGCGCCATGCCGTTTCACGTAGCCCGGTGCGGCACACACCAGCCGCTGGTTTTTCAGCAGCAAACGCGCATTGATACGTGCATCCGGCACCTCGCCAAAGCGAATGCCCAAGTCGAAGCCTTCTTCCTGCAAGCTGACCGGCCGGTCAGTGAGATGCAACTGAATTTTCATCGATGGAAAACGCTCGCTGAACCGTGAAATGGCCGGCGCGACGTGCGCGCGGCCCGAACGACGCGTTCACGCGCAAAAGCCCAGTCGGCTCGGCGCGGCTGCTGGTGACCAGTTGCTCCAGTTCAGCGAGGTCGTCGAGGATACGCGAGCCGTTCGCCAGATAGATCTCGCCCTCGGCGGTGAGGCTCAGGCGGCGGGTGGTCCGGTTGACGAGACGCACGCCCAGGCGCTTTTCGAGTTGCGCGAGACGCTTGCTGATCGACGGCGGCGTCACGCCGAGCTCACGCGCTGCGGCCGCCAGATTGCGGTGGCGCGCCACCAGCGCGAACAGATTCAGGTCGGAAAAACCATCCATCGATTCGTTCCCAAAAGTTAATTCCGGATTGCGTCAATAGAAACCATGTCTCTGCAGGCATCAATTAGACTGCATTCAGATACGGGAGGCAACGATGTTTAGAGGTTTCACCGACGCGTCGATCCACGTCGACGGCATCCAGATCCATGCAATTCGCGGCGGCAACGGCCCGGCCTTACTGCTGCTGCACGGCCATCCGCAGACCCATGCGATCTGGCATAAGGTTGCGCCCACGCTGGCGCAGTACTTCACGGTCATTGCTGCGGATCTGCGCGGCTACGGCGACAGCGGCAAACCGCAAGGCGCGCACGACCACAGCAACTATTCGAAACGCTGCATGGCCGCGGATCAGGTGTCGTTGATGCGCGCCCATGGCTTCACACAATTTGCCGTGGTCGGTCACGACCGGGGTGGACGCGTTGCTGCTCGCATGGCGCTCGATCATCCGCAAGCCGTGACGAAGCTGGTCACGCTGGACGTCGCACCGACACTCGCCATGTATGAGCAAACGTCGTTCGCGTTTGCGCGCGCTTACTGGCACTGGTTTTTCCTCGTGCGTCCCACGCCGTTTCCCGAAACGCTGATTCGCGCCGATCCCGATCTCTATCTGAAGCAGACCATAGGCGCACGCAGCGCCGGGCTTGCGCCGTTCACCGATGCCGCCTACGCCGAGTATTTGCGCTGTCTGTCGGACCCTGCCACCGCGCACGGTATCTGCGAGGACTACCGCGCGAGCATCACGATCGACCTCGATCACGATCGTGCATCGCTCGCGGAAGGGCAGAAGATCGAGTGCGATTTCCTGGCCTTGTGGGGCGCACAGGGCGTCATCGAGCAATGTTTCGAGCCGCTCGCCGAATGGCGTCAGTGGTCGGCGCACGTGAGCGGCGAGGCCTTGCCGTGCGGTCATTACATTCCCGAGGAAGCGCCCGAGTTGTTGCTCGAACGCGTCCTGCCGTTCTTGCAGTCCTAGTCGCCGGTCGGCCCATCATGTCAAAACGAACCCTTTACCAGAAGCTCGTCGATTCGCACGTCGTCACGCGCATCGATGCGCAAAACGTGCTGCTGTATGTCGATCTGCATCTGATGAACGAATACACCAGCCCACAGGCGTTCAGCGCGCTCGCGGCGAAAGCGCGGCCCGTGCGTCGTCCCCGGCAGCAGTTGGCGGTGGTCAGCCACATCATTCCAACGCATGCGGAGTCGCCGCGCGTGATTCGCGATGCCGCTTCCCTGTTGCAGGCGAATAATCTCGCACGCAACTGCGAGCAGGCCGGTATCGAACTGCATGCGGCGAATGATCCCCTGCAAGGCATCGAACATATCGTCGCACCAGAACGCGGTTTGATTTGCCCAGGCATGGTCGTGCTATGCGGCGATAGTCACACGACTACGTACGGTGCGCTCGGCGCATTGGGCTTCGGCATCGGCACCTCGGAGGTCGAGCACGTGCTTGCCACGCAAACACTGGTCTATCGCGTCGCGCAAACCATGCGTATCACGATCGACGGGGCGTTGCCCTACGGTACATCGTCGAAGGATGTGATTCTGTGGATCATCAGCCGCATCGGCGCACAGGGCGCGCGTGGTTATGCGGTGGAGTTCGCAGGATCGACGATCGCGTCGCTGTCCGCGGAAGCGCGCATGACCTTATGCAACATGACCGTGGAAGCCGGCGCGCGAGCGGCATTGATCGCACCCGACGCGACCACGTTCGACTATGTCCGCGCGCATGCAACATCACTGGACGATGCCGCATGGGCTGCTGCCATGAACGACTGGCGCGAACTGAAATCGGACGCCGGTGCGAGTTTCGATGCCGAACATCATTTCGACGCACACGATATCGCGCCGTTCGTCACATGGGGCACGAGCCCCGATCAGGCGATTGCGGTCGATCAGCGCATTCCCAGTGCGGCTGCGCAAAAAACACCGGAGGCTGCCGCCGCACTGCGTCGCGCGCTCGACTATATCGGGCTCGATGCGGACCAGCCGATTGCGGGCACGCCGATCGATCGCGTGTTCATCGGCTCGTGCACCAATGGACGTATCGAAGATCTGCGCGTGGTCGCTGCGATTGTCCGAGGGCGCCACGTCGCGCAAGGGGTGCGCGCGATGGTCGTGCCGGGCTCGGGCAGTGTGCGCCGCCAGGCCGAGGCCGAGGGCATTGCGGCGCTGCTGCGCGATGCCGGTTTCGAATGGCGTGAGCCGGGCTGTTCGATGTGTCTCGCGATGAACGACGATTTTCTCGCGGTAGGCGAGCGCTGCGCATCCACGACCAACCGCAACTTCGAAGGACGTCAGGGGCGCGGCGGCCGCACCCATCTGATGAGCCCGGCGATGGCCGCCGCCGCTGCACTCATCGGGCGCATCACCGACGTCCGCACGCTGGAGACGCAATCATGCTGACGAGACTCACCGAAATCGACGGGAATGCCGCGCCCTTGCCGATCGAAAACCTCGACACCGATCAGATCATGCCGAAGCAGTTTCTTCGCATCATCGACAAGGCCGGGCTGAGCGAGGGCTTGCTATATGACTTGCGTTTCGATGCAGAAGGCGAGCCGCGCCCGGATTGCGTGTTGAATCAGACGGCGTATCGCGGAGCGCGCATCCTGATCGGTGGATCGAATTTCGGCTGCGGCTCGAGTCGTGAGCATGCTGTGTGGGGGCTTCAGCAATTCGGTTTCGAAGCCGTGATCGCGCCTAGTTTTGCGGAGATTTTCTATTCGAACGCGATGAATAACCGCTTGCTGCTGGTGCAACTGGATCGCGAAGCAGTCGACGTTCTAATGCAAGACGCGATGACGCATCCGGCCGCCCGCCTGCATATCGACATCGAGCAGCAAACGGTGACGGCCGCCAGTGGTCGCGTGTTCACATTCCCGCTCGGTGCGCGCCACAAACAGATGGTGATCGAGGGCATGGACACCATCGATCTCACGCTCGCTTCACTTCCCGAAATTGACGCGTTCGAGCGGACCCATTTCGAACGGCATCCCTGGGCCGCCGTGCTGTAAATCCCTTGGCGGCATTTGCGCCGCCATTCAACCGAAACGCGTGTGACCGATTCCCCCGCAGAAGGGAAGGGACGCGCTTTGCCTTTTAAAAACGGAGGAGACATGAAGCGCAAACCGCTTTATAAGGTGCTGTACGTGCAGGTGATCGTGGCGATCGTTGTCGGTGTGATCGTGGGCCATTTCCTGCCGGCGGATGCGGTGGCGATGAAACCGCTCGGCGACGCCTTCATCAAACTCGTGCGAATGATCATCAGCCCGGTGATCTTCTGCACTGTCGTGACCGGCATCGCCAGCATGCACGACATGCGCAAGGTTGGCCGCGTGGGTGGCAAAGCGCTGCTGTATTTCGAAGTGGTGTCGACACTCGCGCTCGCCATCGGTTTGCTGGCCGCGCACGTGCTGAAACCCGGGGTGGGCTTTAACGTCGATCCCACTACACTCGACGCAGGCGCAATATCCAGTTACGCCGCACAAGCCGCGCACGGCGAGGGGCTGGCGGGTTTCTTCATGCACATCATCCCGGAGACGTTCGTCGGCGCGTTCACGCAGGGCGATATTCTGCCGGTGCTTTTGATCGCCATGTTGTTCGGTACGGCGCTCGCGGTGATGGGTGAGCCCGCGAAACCCGTCATCGGTTTGATCGAACTGCTGTCGAAAACTTTCTTCCGTATTGTGCGCATGATTACGAGCCTCGCGCCAATCGGCGCGTTCGGCGCCATCGCGTTCACGATCGGCAAATATGGCATCGTCTCCTTGCTGCCGATGATGAAACTGATCGGCACGTTCTATCTGACCGCATTCCTGTTCGTCTCGTGCGGGCTCGGCCTGATTGCACGGGCATGCGGTTTCAGCTTGTGGCGCTTCGTCGTGTACATCAAGGACGAGCTGCTGATCGTGCTCGGTACGTCGACATCTGAAGCAGCGTTGCCGCAGCTGATGGAGAAGCTCGAACGGCTCGGCTGCTCGCGCGGGATCGTCGGGCTGGTCGTGCCGACGGGCTACTCGTTCAACCTCGACGGCACCAATATCTACATGACGCTCGCGGTGCTATTTCTCGCCCAGGCCACGAATACCCATTTGACGATTGCTCAGGAGATCACGTTGCTGGCGGTGACGATGCTGACGTCGAAAGGTTCGACCGGCGTTACAGGGGCCGGCTTTATCACGCTGGCCGCGAGTCTTTCGGTCGTGCCGACCGTGCCGGTGACGGCGATGGTGCTGATTCTCGGCATCGACCGTTTCATGTCCGAGTGCCGCGCGCTGACCAATACGATGGGCAACGGTGTGGCATCGATCGTGATTGCGGCGTGGGAGAAGGAACTGGATCGCGACAAGCTGAAGGTGGCGTTGGCGAGACCTGTTGTCACGTCCGGCACGGTTGCCGCGGAGGAGGGCGAGGCCGTCGTGGGTCGCCTGCCCGAACGTGAAACGCAACGCTCGATGTGACTGCGCCGCCGTGATCGCCTCATGTCCATGCAACAACCCGCGGCGTGAACTCACGCCAAGCTTCGCGAATGCGCGCTTGGCGTAAGTTTCAACCGTCGATTCCTTGACACCCATCGCCTCTGCGATCGCGGCCGATCTCACATGCTACGATGCTCCGTTAATCGCACAAAACATCGGAGACATAGATGCATCCAGAGAGCGCCGCCCGTTTCGACGAACAGTTCGCGCCTCGCATCGCCGAGGCAATCGCCGCATGTTTCGCTACCACCGTGCATACTGAAGTGCTCCCATACGGCGGCCACGGCCATCCCACCCGCGTGCGAATCCACGCAACTCCGATCGAAGACCTGCGCCACTACGCACATCCGTTGAACCTGTTCCTAACCTGGGACAGCGACGAAATAGAACGCCTGATGGGCACGGAAGGCCCAGCCCGTTTCGCCGGCTACCTTGCCGCATTACCACGCAAGCTCGAAGCCTGGCGCCACGTACGCGAACTGGACTTTGTCTCGCACACCCAGGCCGAGCCGACGGTATTACTCGGCGGCCTCGACTTCGAGTCTTAACTAAGAAGCCGCCGCACCGATCAAGCCGCCGCACCGATCCGGAAGAAACTCACGCTTTGCACCAGCCCCGACGCCTTGCTCTGCACCGCATCGGCCGCAGCCGCCGCCTGCTCCACCAAAGCCGCATTGCTCTGCGTCGCCTGATCCATCTGCGTGACCGCATCGTTTACTTCCGCAATACCTGCCGCCTGATCGACACTGGCCGTCGCGATCGCCTCGACGATACGCGTCACGCTGCCCGCGCTTTGCACCACGCCGTCCATCGTATTGCTTGCGTGATTGATCAACTGCGTACCGGCGTCGATCGTAGCTACCGACTCACGAATCAGCGCCTTGATCTCGCGCGCAGCATCGGCCGAGCGTTGCGCGAGGCTGCGCACTTCGCTCGCGACGACGGCGAAGCCGCGCCCCTGCGTACCGGCACGCGCCGCTTCAACCGCGGCGTTGAGCGCCAGAATATTGGTCTGCGCGGCAATCGCTTCGACCACCGCGATGATATCGACGATCCGCTTGGACGCCGCGTCGATCTGGCCCATGGTGCGCACGGCGTCGGTCATCACAACACCGCCGTCGCGCGCCGCTTGCGCCGCGGTCCGCGCGAGCGTGGTGGCCTCGCGTGCGTTGCTGGCGTTGCGCTGAACCGAGTCGGTGAAATGCTGCATCGACGCGGCGGTTTCTTCGAGCGAGGCGGCCTGTTGTTCCGTGCGCGCCGACAGGTCGAGGTTGCCGGCGGCGATCTCCTGGGTCGCTGAGGAAATCGTGTGCGCGCCTTCACGAATCTCGCTGACGATGTGCCGCAGGCGTTGATTCATTTCGTTGAGCGCGACCAGCAACTGACCGGTTTCGTCGCGGCTCACGACGGTGACATCCGCGCGCAGATCGCCTGCCGCAACCGCTTGCGCGACACCCACTGCCTGCCTGACCGGCAACGTAATGCTGCGGCTCAGGAACCAGACCGCGAACGTGCCTACGCCGAGCGAGCCGATCACGACCGACAGCAGCAGCACGCAGGCGAGCGTGTATGCGTGTTCCGCGGCTTCGCCCGTGCGCACGTTGGAGTCTTGCGCCTGCTGCATCACCATAGCGACGATGTCGTCGATAGCGGCGGTCGGCGCCCGGTCGATGCCTTTGACCAGACCGTCGACGATGTGCGCCGTATTCGGATCGGCCGCGTCGTAATGCTTGAGCGCGTCGAGGTAACGGTCCTGCAACGAGGCGTGCGTGGCGAGCGCCTTGTCGACCCCGTCGACGTTGGCGCCCAATGCACTCAGTTGATCCTTCAGTCGTAGCAAGGCCGCGTGCGTCGTGCCGCTTTCCTTGCTGAAGGCGTCACGGTACTTGGCGAGCGCAGCCGGGTCCGCTCCGCGCAGCAACAGGTCCTTCCATTCCTGCACCTGCTTCTTGAATTCGACCTGCGCGACGCGCGCAGTGTCCGCGGCTTGCGCGTATTGGCCGAGCGTTTGCGCGGACTGGATTTGCAGCGCATGCGTATTCGACAACGCATGCCACCCTTCCAGACCCACTACCATTGTCGCGGCGAGCAGCACCGCGCCGAGCAGCGCCAGTTTGACGGCGATCTTCAGATTTCTATAGAACGTCACGGCGATTTCCTTGGGCAGACCTTAGTCCAGCTTGAATTGCGTCACGGCGCCGGCAAGACTCGCGGCCTGGCTTTGCAACGCGGCGGCGGCCGCCGTGGATTCCTCGACGAGCGCGGCGTTCTGCTGAACCATTTCATCGAGTTGGCTGACTGCGCGATTCACTTCCTGAATCCCGCGCGTTTGCTCGTTGGCCGCCTGGGTGATTTCGGAAATGATGGTGGTCACGTTGGCGACGTTGCTGACGATTTCCGTCATCGTCTCGCCGGCCTGGCGAACCTGGCCCGACCCCGAGGTCACGCTCGCCACGGTTGCTTCGATCAGTGCCTTGATTTCCTTCGCGGCCTGCGCGCTGCGTTGCGCGAGGCTGCGCACTTCGCCCGCGACCACCGCGAAACCGCGGCCCTGTTCGCCGGCGCGCGCGGCTTCCACCGCTGCGTTCAACGCGAGAATGTTGGTCTGGAATGCAATGCCGTCGATCACGCCGATGATGTCCGAGATCTTCACCGACGCATGTTCGATCTCGCCCATCGTCGCAATCACTTCGGAGATCACTACGCCGCCGCGCGAGGCCACCTGCGATGCGGACACGGCCGTATCGTCGGCCTGCTTCGCGGCGCTCGCCGATTGCGTGACCGTCGAGGTGATTTCTTCCATCGACGCCGCCGTCTGTTGCAGGCTGGCCGCTGCGGATTCGGTGCGGCCCGACAGATCGACATTGCCCGCGGCGATTTCATTGGCGGCCACGCGCACCGATTCGCTGGCATCGCGAATCTGGCGCATCACGTGGCTGAGTTTGTCGATGAAGGTGTTGAACGAGCGCGCGATCTGCGCGACTTCGTCGTGGCCGACGGCCGGCAGACGTTGTGTCAGATCGCCTTCGCCGGAGCCGATCGCGTCCATCGCATCGCGTACTTTCGAGAGGCGCTGGAACGACACGGCGGTAACCGCGGCCACGATGGCGGCGGCGATGGCGGCGATCACGATCAAGGCGATCACCGAAGCGGTCAACAGCGATCGCATACCCGCCGTCGCTTCCGATTTGTCTAGCGCGACGACCGCGTACCAGTCGGTGCCGGGAATGGCCTCGGCGCGCAGCAGCTTCGTGCTGCCGCTCACGTCGACTTCGACGGGGTGCTCGGCGCTGAAGAGCGCGGTCAGCTTGTCGCCGGTGAGGGCGGGTGCGAGGTCCGATACCGGCTTCAAGGTCAGCTTGGCATCCGGGTGCGCGACGATATGGCCGCTCGCGTCGATCAACATGCCGAAGCTCGCGGGCGTCGGATGAATCGCCTTGACATTGGCGATCACGCTGTCCATCGCGACGTCGCCGGACACCACGCCTTTCACCACGCCATCGCGCACCACGGGCGCGGCGAATGCGACCACCAGCTTGCCCGTGCCCACGTCCACATACGGCGGCGTCACCACCGGCTTGCCCGCTGCGGCGGCCTGCTTGTACCAGGGGCGGCCGGTCGGATCGTAGTCGGGCGGAATACCGGTCGGGTCCGAAAACCTCGCGGTCTTGTCCGCGTAGCCGACGTACACGTTGGTGAACTTGCCGGCTGCGGCGATCTGCTTCAACGCGGCGGACGGATCGGGTTGCAGCACCGCGTCCTGCAGCGAGTTGATCATCTGACTATTGGAGGCGATCCAATCTTCGATCCCGTCTGCATGACCGCTTTCGACAGCGTTCAAACTGCTTTCGATCGCATCGGCGTTGTACGAGTTGGCGACGACATAGTTGAGAACCGCGTTAGCAGCGAGCGCAACCACAACGATGGCGACGCACAGGGCGACGATGCGCGCGCGAATGGAGGAGAACATGTTGGGAGTCTTTCGGAGTAAGCAGTGAGCCGTAGTCGGTGAGGCGGGGGCCTCATACGCGGTATACGGCGCCGGCAGTGGGGACTTGAGCGGGTAATGCTTTCAGTTTCTGACGGCGGCCGGCAACGCCGCTTGTGGCGGCGCGCCGCGATGCTACACACTTTTTCGCGCGATGCGGGGTTTTCAATGGATGCCGAAACAGCGCCCTGGCAGTGAGTTGCAGGGCGCTGTATTCGTATGACGATAACGGTGGGTATGACGCTATGCGAGGCTATATGCCGATGCGCGCAAATGGTCTTACATCACCGGAGAATGCAGATGATGCGGATGGTCGAGTGTCTCACCCACGATGCGCAGTGCCTCTTCGCATTCGTCGCGCGTCTTTGAACCGCCGAGGCACACACGCATTGCGTTCGGCGGATTGCCATCGGTGGAAAACGCCGCCCCCGCAACGGCGGCGATGCCCTGGTTGCGCAGTTGCAATGCGAGTTCGGAAGCACTCCAGCCGCTTTCGGCCGGTACCGGCAACCACAAATGAAAGCCATCCGCGTGCGCTTCGTAAGGCCACGCATCGAGCATGCGCGATGCAATCGCCTGGCGTGCGCGCGATTCGTTGCGGATCGCGTTGAGCATATCGAGCGCGGTGCCGTCGACGATCCATTGCGTTGCGAGCGTGACCGTGAACGGACTCGCCATCACCGTTGTCGCGCGCAACGCGCCGGCGAGGCGCTGCGTTTGCCTGGCAGTCGGCGCGTGCAGATGCGCCACTCGCAAACCGGCACCGAGACTCTTCGATAAACCCGTCACGTAGTAGGTCAGTTCGGGAGCGAAGCTCGCGAGCGCATCGGGCGCACTCTGCGGCAGCATCGCATACGCATCGTCTTCGATGATCGGAACGCTGTAGCGCAAGGCGACATCGGCGAGCGCCTCGCGCCGTTTGTGCGTGAGCGTGAGCGTGCTCGGATTCTGCAGAGTCGGATTGCAATAGAACGCGCTGGGCTTGTCGGTTTTACAGAGCGCTTCGAAGGCGTGCGCGAGCGGACCTTCGTCGTCACGCGGCAGGGCTTGCAGACGTACGCCGAGTTGCGCGGCAATTGCCTTGATGCCGGGGTAAGCAAGCGTGTCGAGACAGATCGTGCCGCCAGGCCGCGCCAACTGCGAGACGAGCGCCACCAGCGCGCTATGAATGCCGGGGCAAACCAGCACGTTCTGCGCGTCGCAATGCGGCACGCGACGCTTCAGCCATTCGGCGCCCGCGTCCTTGTCGGCGGCAGAGCCGCCGAAATCCTGATAGCGCAGCAACTGATACGGATCGCTGCCGCTCATCAGGCGCGCGGCCGAATCGCGCAAACGGGCCGCGTAATCGGGCGGCTCGGGTGGCGTATTCATCGACATCTCGATGCTGCTGCCGCCGGCGAGCGGCAAGGTAGCGGTTCGGCCACGCACGAAGGTGCCGCTGCCCGCGCGCGAATCGAGCAGGCCGCGCTTGCGAGCCTCCGCATACGCGCGCGCCACCGTCGTGTAGTTCAGCGCGAGTTCTTCGGCCAGATCGCGCAGTCCCGGCAAGCGGTCGCGTGGACGCAGGCGGCCGGTGGCGAGATCTTCTTCGATCAGATCGGGAATCGCGAGGTAGGCCGGCTTGCGAGTGTCGGCGAGGCGTTTGATCCAGTGATGTGTCGGGCTGCTCATCGATAGCCTTCGGCTGGGGGTGATGATCATTGATCGCATTCGGATGCGATCAATGATCGGATTGATCGCCCGTGGTGAATGGGTGCACCACGCCGACTCGTCCCGGCAGACAAATCGCACCTGGCTGGTGCGATATCCCGGGGTCGGGGGTGATTGCCCGCGACGCCCCGGCTATATGCAAGCTTCACGCCAAAAAATTTTTCGAGTCGCATGTCGAATCGAGGCGGAATTGATTGCTGATTGATCGCATTTGTGTGAGCGATCAATGGCACGGCCGTTGCATTGAGAGAAGCGCGCACGGATGGAACGCGCCATCTTTTACTTAGCAAACCTGATCGGAGAGTGTTATGCCAGCCGTCAACAAACCGCTGCATCAGAAAGGCGATTACCTTGTCGACTACGAAGAGAAAGTCTTCGAAGACGTGAAGGCCGAACCAGGCGAGAAGGCACTCGTCACGTTTCATACGGTCGCGTTCGAGGGGTCGATCGGCTTCGTCAATCTGTTGCAAGCCACGCGTTTGCAACGCAAGGGCTTCGAGACGTCGGTGCTGCTTTACGGGCCGGGTGTCACGCTTGGTCTGCAACGCGGCTTCCCAACGCTTGGCGACGAAGCATTCCCCGGCCACCTGAACTTCAACAAGCAACTGATGAAGTTCATGGAAGAGGGCGGCAAGGTGTACGCCTGCCGCTTCGCGCTGCAAGCCTTGTACGGGCACGGCGAAGCTTCGTTGATCGAAGGTATCCGCCCGATTAGTCCGCTCGACGTGCTGGATATCCAGTTACTTCATCGCAAGGACAACGCGCTGATCATCCACACGTGGACGGTTTGACGAGAGGCGAGTGACCACTATGTCCGACAAACGCATCGTGCGTGCCGCCGCGGTCCAGATCGCACCGGACTTCGAACGCAGCGGCGGCACCCTCGAGAAGGTATGCGAGGCCATCGAGAAAGCGGCACGCGAAGGCGTGCAACTGATCGTGTTCCCTGAAACCTTCGTGCCGTACTACCCGTACTTTTCTTTCGTGCGTCCGCCGGTTGCTTCCGGCGCCGATCACATGAAGCTCTACGAGGAAGCCGTGATCGTGCCGGGCCCGGTGACGCAAGCGGTGGCCGAGCGGGCGCGTTTGCATCGGATGGTGGTGGTGCTTGGCGTCAATGAGCGCGATCACGGCAGCCTCTACAACACGCAGCTGATCTTCGACGTGGACGGCCAACTGGTGCTCAAGCGTCGCAAGATCACGCCGACGTTTCATGAACGGATGATCTGGGGCCAGGGCGACGCGGCCGGCCTGAAAGTCGCGCAAACGGCGGTGGCGCGCGTCGGCGCGCTCGCGTGCTGGGAGCATTACAACCCGCTCGCGCGCTATGCCTTGATGACGCAGCACGAAGAGATTCACTGCAGCCAGTTTCCCGGCTCGCTGGTGGGGCCGATCTTCGCCGATCAGATCGAAGTGACGATCCGGCATCACGCATTGGAGTCGGGCTGCTTCGTGGTCAATGCAACGGGCTGGCTGACCGAAGCGCAGATTGCATCGGTCACGTCCGATACGAATTTGCAGAAGGCGCTGCGCGGCGGCTGCAACACCGCAATCGTGTCGCCGGAAGGACAGCATCTGGCGCAGCCACTGCGCGAGGGCGAAGGCATGGTGGTTGCCGATCTCGACATGGCGCTGATCACCAAGCGCAAACGCATGATGGATTCAGTCGGCCACTACGCGCGGCCGGAATTGCTGAGTCTTGCGATCAACCGGCGGCCGGCGGAAACCGTCGCGCCGATGCCGGCGTGGTCCGGTGCTTCGAGCACGGGTTTCAATTCAAACGAGGGATGGCGCGATGAATTCCAGCGAGACACTGTCGGCAGCGAGCCGGCAATTGATGACTGAATTGCAGTCGGCCGGTTTGCGGCTCGTGTCTCCGGATGCGGGCGCGGCGAGCCGGCGCGGCGGCGCGGGACCCTCGGACCACAAGGCAGTGACGGTGGACGGCGTGACGATCATGGTGCCGGTGCATACGAGCACCGCCTGGCACTCGCCGTTCGTCGCAGAGACGCCGGATGCGAACGGCTCGAGCGCCTTGCTGCGCGGTACGATCCCGATTGCCAATATCAGCTTTCCCAAAGCACCGCGCTTTTACGGCATGCAGACGCTCGACGGCGTGCCTTACTCGCACATTGCCGCGCTGCATAGTGCGGACGTGCTGGCCACGACGGTGCTGCAAACCTGCATTCGCTACGAGAGCCGCCGCAAGAGTTGCAAGTTCTGCGCGATTGGGCAATCGCTCGCTGCAGGCCGCACGATTGCGCGCAAGACGCCGGAGCAATTGGCCGAAGTGGCACGGGCAGCCGTATTGCTCGACGGCGTTAAGCATATGGTGCTGACCACCGGCACGCCGCCCACGTCCGATCGCGGCGCGCAGATCCTGTGCGAAAGCGCGTTCGCTATCAAAGCGGCGGTCGATCTGCCGATCCAGGCGCAATGCGAGCCACCCGACGACGATCGCTGGTTCGCACGCATGAAAGCGAGCGGCATCGATACGCTCGGCATGCATCTCGAAGTGGTGACGCCCGCATTGCGCGAACGCATCATGCCGGGCAAGGCGAGCGTGCCGCTGGCGCGCTACATGGAGGCGTTCAAGGCGGCAGTTGCGGTGTTCGGACGCGGTCAGGTGAGTACGTACATACTCGCCGGTCTTGGTGATAGCGCGGAGGCGATTCTGGCCATGTCGCGCGAGTTGATCGAACTCGGTGTCTATCCGTTCGTTGTGCCCTTCGTGCCGATCAGCGGCACGCCGCTCGAAGATCATCCGGCGCCCACGCCTGAATTCATGAAGTCGGTTCTGCAACCGCTCGGCGCAATGCTGAACGTTGCCGCGATGCGTTCAAGCGATATCAAGGCCGGATGCGGAAAATGCGGTGCGTGTTCGTCGTTGTCGTCGTACGAGGAGTGATCATGTTCGGTGAAGCGATTGCAGGCGAGGCGCTGGAAGGTGACATGAGTTTCGCGCCCTATGCGCCGAGCGAATTCCGCATCAAGTGGACGACGCTCGATTGGGAAGCCGATGAAGCGTACAAGTTGCGGCGCGCGGTGTTCTGCATCGAGCAGGGCATTTTTGTCGGCGACGATCGGGACGATATCGACACGCACGCGCAGCAACTGGTGGCAGTGAGCTGTGTCGCCGGCATGCCGGAGCAGGTGGTCGGCACGGTGCGCATTCATCGCGATGAAGGCAGCGTGTGGTTCGGTTCACGTCTTGCTGTGCATGCAGCGTTTCGCCGCCACGGAAAAATTGGCGCGACGTTGATTCGTCTCGCGGTGAGCAGTGCCCATGCGCTCGGCTGCGAGACTTTTCTCGCCCACGTGCAGAGCCAGAACGTGCCGCTCTTTCGCGCGATGCATTGGGATGTGCTTGCAGAGGAAATGTTGTTGGGCCGGCCGCATCATCTGATGCAGGCGCAACTGGACTGGTATCCGCCGTGTGTGGCGCCGTATAGCGGCTTCGTGACTCATACGCAACCACACAGTGCGGCTTCCGCACGGAGCGCGGCATGAGGAGCGTGGCCGATCTCGTCGCCAGCCTGCGCGAAAGTCGCGGGTTTCGGCACAAGACGGATATCGTCGACGTAGTCGGCTCACTCGCCCGGCGTCTGCCAGGTGGCACGCAGGATCTCGCGCAGGCTGTCGCACTTGGCGACGATTGCGCGGCCATTGCCGATGGCGATGGCTACCTGCTCTTCGCCATCGAAGGCATGGTCAGCGATTTCGTGAGCGCAATGCCGTGGTTTGCCGGCTACAGCAGCGTGATGGTCAACGTCAGCGATATCTATGCGATGGGTGGGCGGCCGCTGGCGGTGGTCGATGCGCTATGGAGTCGAGGCATCGACGCCGCCGAGGAGGTGCTTGCCGGCATGGCCGCGGCCTCCGTTGCTTATGGCGTGTCGATAGTCGGCGGTCATACGAATACGCGCAGCGATGCTGCGCAACTGGCGGTGTCGATTGTGGGGCGCGCCAAAGCGCTGCTGTCGAGTTTCAATGCGAAGCCCGGCGACCGTTTGATGATGGCCGTCGATTTGCGCGGGCACTTCGAGGAACCGTATCCGTTCTGGAATGCGTCGGTGGGCGCGCCGCCTGAACGTTTGAGAGCGGATCTCGAACTGCTTCCGCGGCTAGCGGAAAGTGGCTTATGCGATGCGGCGAAGGACATCAGTATGGCCGGCACACTCGGCACTGCGCTGATGTTGCTCGAGTGCTCGCGGATGGGAGCACGGATCGATCTTGAGCGTATTCCGAAGCCAGCGAACGTCCCCTTGGAGCGTTGGGTTACCGCATTTCCGAGCTTCGGCTATTTGCTGTCGGTTCGGGAGGAGCAGGTGGACGCAGTGCAGGCGCAGTTCGATTCGCGCTCGCTCGCTTGCGCCGTGATTGGTACTGTCGATGCGTCGTCTGAAGTGGTTTTGCATCACCACGATGAGGCAGCGGTGTTGTGGGATTTCAATCGCGAGCCGTTCATGATCGCGAAGGACGGTTCGCGATGAATTCGTTGCGAATCGCGTTGCTGACGCATTCGGTCAATCCGCGTGGCGGGGTCGTGCATACGCTTGAACTGGCGACCGCGTTGACCGCGCTCGGTCATGACGTGACCGTCTTTGCGCCCGCTGCGCCGGGCGAGACGCTGTTCCGTCTGCCGCCGTGCCGCGTGGTCTATGCGCCGATCACGCTATCTCAGGCCGGCACGGTAGCCATGGTGGAGGCGCGTATTCATGCATTCAAGCAGACCTTGATGGAGCATGACGCGTGGTCGTTCGATGTGCTGCACGCGCAGGACAGTATCAGCGGAAACGCACTCGCGGAACTGAGAGCGCAAGGGCTCATTTGCAGTTTCACGCGCACCGTTCATCACCTGGATCGTTTCGACGATCCACGTCTCGCTGCATGGCAACGGCGGGCGTACGAGGATGCGGAGCAAGTGTTGTGTGTCAGCGATACATGGACGCGCGAGATGCGTTCGACTTTCGGTATTGCGGCGCTGACGGTGCCGAACGGTGTCGACATCGCGCGCTTCACGCCTGATGAAGATGCGCACGATGCGCTGATCAGGCGGCGCTTGGGTATTGATGGCGGCCCGATCGTACTTTCAGTGGGCGGTATCGAAGCGCGCAAGAACACACTCGCACTGCTCGAAGCCTTCGCGTTGGTGCAGCGCACGTTGCCGGGCGCGCAACTTGTGATTGCCGGCGGTGCGAGCCTACTTGACCACGACGCCTACGCCCGCGGCGTGCTTAAACGAGCGGCGGAGTTGGGGCTGTCGATTGGTCCACGCGAAAGCGTGGTCGTAACCGGGCCACTCGAAGACGCCGCCATGCCCGCGCTCTTTCGCAGCGCGGACGTGCTGTCGATGGTGTCGTTGCGCGAGGGCTTCGGCCTGGTGGTGCTGGAAGCGCTTGCTAGTGGCACGCCGGTGATTGCCTCTGCAATCGCACCGTTCACCGAATACCTCGACGACACCACCTGTTACTGGGCAAATCCGGCCGATGTCGAGTCGATAGCGGCGGCCTTGTTATGTGCTCTCAACAGCAGTGGTAGTCGTATTGATTTCGACCAGGCCGTGCCCGCATTACTCGCACGCTTTAGCTGGGCGGCAAGCGCACGGCGTCACGTCGACGTGTACCGCCAGTTGCTCGCAAAGCGCGCGCTAACTATTCATTGATCGATTGAGGATTTGCGATGCCTGTCATGCACTTTCGGATTCAGTGGCCCGATGGCGATGAAGCGAACTGTTATTCGCCGTCGCTCGTCATTGGTGATTTCTTCAAACCTGGCGAGGCTTATGCGTTGGACGATTTCGTCGAACGTTCGCGGCAGGCGTTAGGTATCGCTTCGGAGCGCGTGCGCGAGAAGTACGGCTTTGCCTGCTCGGCAGCGATGGATCAACTCGCACAGATCGAACGCGATGCCGAGCGTTTTCGCGATCGGCCCGAGGCGACTGTCAAGGTTATCGAATTCAGCTAGGCGCTTATTTTTTGCAGAGGACGCATCATGTCGAATCCAACCCATCATGGGCGCGCTGACCGGCATTACAGCGTGCTCGTCATCGGCGGCGGGCAGGCGGGCCTGTCGGTCAGCTATTACCTCAAGCAGACCGGCATCGACCATCTGGTTGTGGAAAAGAACACGGTGACGCATACGTGGCGGCAGCAACGCTGGGACGCGTTTTGTCTCGTGACGCCGAACTGGCAGTGTGCGTTGCCCGGTTACCCCTACCTGGGCGACGACCCGCACGGGTTCATGAAGAAGGACGAGATCATCGACTATCTCGATGGTTTCATCGCGCATGTCGGTGCGCCGGTGATCGAGCACGCGGAAGTCAAACGCGTGAAGCAGCGCGACGATGGCGTCTATGCGATCGTGACTACGCAGGGCGATTTCACCGCGGATCAGGTCGTGGTTGCCTCGGGTGGCTATCACACGCCGATCGTGCCGCGGCTCGCCGAGCGCTTGCCCGCAAGCATCGTGCAGTTGCAATCGTCGGCGTATCGGAATCCAGATGCCTTGCCCGATGGCGCGGTCATGGTGGTCGGCACGGGGCAATCCGGCGCGCAGATCGCGGAGGACCTGCATCTGGCGGGGCGCAAGGTGGTGCTCGCAGTCGGTGAGGCGCCGCGCTGCGCGCGCTTTTATCGGGGGCGTGACGTGGTCGATTGGCTCGCCGACATGCAGTACTACGACATGCCGGTCGAAAAGCATCCGTTGCGCGAAGGCGTACGCGACAACACCAATCACTATGTGACCGGCCGCGACGGCGGGCGCGACATCGATCTGCGCAAGTTTGCCGCCGAAGGCATGGAGTTGTACGGCAGGCTCGACGATCTGCGCGACGGGCAATTCCATTTCGCACCGACGCTCGCCGCCAATCTGGACGCCGCGGACGATACGTATAACCGGATCAACGCGAGCATCGACGGCTTCATCGAAAAGCATGGCATCGACGCGCCGGTAGGTGAAGTCTACGAACCCGTCTGGAGACCAGCCGAAGAACGCACGATGCTCGATCTCCACACTAGCGGCATTTCGGCAATTATCTGGTGCATCGGTTTTACGCCTGACTTTAGCTGGCTCGACGCGCCGGTGTTCAACGGTCGCGGTTATCCGGCGCATACCCGCGGAATTACACCGATCGACGGTTTGTATTTCGTCGGTTTGCCGTGGCTGCATACTTGGGGATCGGGGCGCTTCTCTGGTGTCGCACGCGATGCGGAGTTCGTCGTGCAGGCGATTCGCGAGAAAACACGCGAGCGTGAGTCGGTGAGGGCGACTGTGGCGGCTTAAGATTTCGGCTTACACATCACGACGTGAATGCATGAAAAAACGGCCACTGCTTTTTATCGCAGCGGCCGCTTCTTTTCGTACGGACTGAATCGAAACCGAGCTGAAACTTAGCTCCCCAGTGCCGGATCGCTCATGCTGCTCCGGCCGGTTTCCACGTGTCCGGCGAAGCGTCGCGCGAACGACGGGTCCGTGTCGACGGTAATCACCAGGTCGTACCAGCCGTAGGCGTTACGCAGATCGAGGTACAACTGTTCGGTATCGCCGCCGCGCACCGAATGCTTGACCACATTGCTCGCGTCGTAGGCATTGACGATGGTGAACTGACAGCGCGCGCTGCCCACATTTTCCAGCCGCAATTGCAGGTTGCCGTTCGCGACGTCGTAGCCTTCGGCGACTTCTGGCCGTGCAATATCGGAGCCGTGCCACCAGCTTCTCGCGACCGGCTTGCCCGCGAAGCGGCGCAGAAAGCCGTTCGGGCCGTAGACCGTGTAATCGTACGTACCGTCGATATTCAACGGCAACTGATCCTGCAGCCGCTTGCCGGCTTCGACCGTATAGGTCAGCGGTGCGGCGAGACCATTGGCGGCATAGACGAGAAACACGGCGCCCGTGCGGCCCGAATTGACGAAACGCATCGTCAGCTTGTTCTCGGCGCCTTCACCGTGCACGCGCACGAACAGTTCGTACGGCAGCGCGCGCGCCGGGCGCACGCCGGGTTCCTGCTTCGGTACGGCCTGCACGAGCGGCGGCAGCGGCACATAGTCCGGATGGCGATTCTGATCGGGCGGCACATAGCCGCTCGTGCTCGGCAGCGTCGGGAACGCGTCGTTCGGGGTGCTGAAGTTGAATGCCGACATCAGATCGCCGCACACCGCGCGACGCCACGGCGTAATGTTCGATTCGCCGAGATTGTGCTGCTGGCCGAAGCGCTTTTCGATAAAGCGGATCACCGACGTGTGGTCGAACAGTTCCGAGCACACGTAGCCGCCTTTCGACCACGGCGAGACCACCAGCATCGGCACACGCGGTCCGAGCCCGTACGGACCCGCCGGCGTATTGCCGCTGCCCGCATAGTTTTCATTGCTGGTGTCGACGGTCGACAAACCGTTTGCGCTCGATGCCGGCGCGAACGGCGGCGCCATGTGATCGAAGAAGCCGTCGTTTTCGTCGTAATTGATCAGCAGGACAGTCTTGCTCCACACTTCGGGATTCGACGTGAGAATCTGCAAGACCTGATCGATGTACCATGCACCGTAGTTCGACGGCCAGTTCGGGTGCTCGGAATACGCTTCCGGGGCGACGATCCACGAGACTTGCGGCAGGGCGTTGTTCTGCACGTCGCGCTTGAGGATGTCGAAGTAGCCGTCGCCGTTGGCGGCGTTCGTGCCCGTGCGGGCGTTGTCGTACAGCGGGTTGCCCGGCTGCGCGTTGCGGTACTGATTGAAGTAGAGCAGCGAGTTGTCGCCGTAGTTGCCGATGTACGCGTTCTGCGTCCAGCCCCACGAGCCGCTTGCGTTGAGTCCCGTACCGATGTCCTGATAGATCTTCCACGTGATGCCGGCGTTCTGCAGCACTTCCGGATACGTGGACCAGCCGTAGCCAAGTTCGGAGTTGTCGATCACCGGGCCGCCGCCGCTGCCGTCATTGCCGACCCAGCCGCTCCACATGTAGTAACGATTCGGGTCGGTCGGGCCCATCAGCGAGCAGTGATACGCGTCGCAGATCGTGAAGGCGTCGGCGAGTTGATAGTGAAACGGAATGTCGTCGCGCGTGAGGTAGGCCATCGTCGTGGTGCCCTTGGACGGCACCCATTGATCGTAGCGGCCGCCGTTCCATGCTGCGTGCGTGCTGGTCCAGTCGTGCGCGAGGTCTTGCAGGAATTGCAGACCGAGGTTCGGCGCGGTAGGGCGGAACGGCAACACATAGCCCACGTCCGCGGCAAGCGGTTGGTACCACACCGGCTTGCCATTGGGCAGGTTGATTGCGCGCGTGTCGCCGAAACCGCGGACGCCCTTGAGCGTGCCGAAGTAATGATCGAACGAGCGGTTTTCCTGCATCAGCACGACGATATGCTCGACGTCGCGGATCGTTCCGGTCTTGTTGTTGGCGGGAATGGCGAGGGCGTTGCGAATGCCCAGCGGCAGCATGCTCAACGCGGTGGCGGAACCGGCGGCGTGCGCGGCGGAGCGCAGAAAATCACGGCGATTTTTTGAAGTCATGGTTTTGGCTTTCGATCTTCATAAGAGGAACGAGCCATGAGGCGCGAGCGTGAGCCACGCGCCGCATGGGGCGCGGAACTCAATCTACGGTGTGGATGACGGGTGTGGCGAGCGGCGTCGAAGCGGCAGCGGACAGCGCCGCGTCGGCGCTTGATGCGGGCAGTGCTGGGGTTTGAATCGTGACTGCGGGTAACGCTGGTGAAGCGGAAGAAGGATTCGCTGACAGGACCTGTGAAGCGCCGCCGTTATCGCCGGCGCCGTCGGTAGAACTCGCGGTGCTCGTGTCCGGTGCTCGGTCGTCGTTGCCGCAAGCGCCGAGCAGCATGCAGAGCGACACGGCGGCCAGTGCGCCCGCCAAACGTTTGCGATAGAAGGCAATGGACGGCTTCGACACAACAGACATGGCAATGTCTCCGGCACGGGGAAGATGCGCTAGGGCATCCACGTGCCCAGGTCAGCGATGCGCAAGAATAGTCGCTTACCTGTGTAACTTTTGTGAAGATGTGGAAATTTGGGTATTTGTTGAGAATTGGGCGGCCGTCAATCCTGGATCGCGACGATGGCTTCGATCTCGACGGTAATATTGCCCGGCAGCGAGCCCACGCCAACCGCCGAGCGCGAATGCCGACCGGCATCGCCGAATACATCGACGAACAGATCCGAGCAGCCGTTGATCACGCGCGGATGCTCGGTGAAATCCGGCGCCGCGTTGACCATGCCCAGCAGCTTGACGACCTGCTTCACGCGCCGCAAATCGCCCAGTTCGTTATGCAGCACGGCAAGCAGATTCAGGCCGACCATCTGCGCGTGCCGGTACGCTTCGTCCGCGCTGACGGTGGCGCCGACTTTGCCGGTCATCAGCGAGCCGGATTCGTCGAGCGGACCTTGGCCCGATAGAAACAGCAGATTGCCCTCGCGCGTGCAGTGCGTGAAATTGCCGATCGGCGTCGGCACTTGCGGTAGCTTGAGGCCGCGCGTGTGCAGCCGGTCGTAGCAGTTCATCGATGGGGAAGTGATGGTGAGCGGTCTTTAAGGAGTCAGCGTTGCGCGCGGGGGGATTTAAGGTTTCGGGTTTGGCGCGGCCTTACGCCGCCGGGTCCTGCTCGCGATGCCGCCAGCCGAGGCGCGCTTCGATACGGGCGGCCACCGCCTGCACAGCTTGTGCGAACCGTTCGGTGCCGAGCTCGGCTTTCGCCTCGGGCATCACGATCGAAATCGTGAAGACGCACGCGCCGGTGTTGTCGAGCACGGGCGCCGCGAGACACGCCACGGATGCATCCGATTCGCCGATCTGAATCGACAGTCGCGCCTCCAGCGCCTCGCGGGCAATCTGCGCGAGCACTTGCGGCCGGGTTTCCGCGCGACCGGTAGGCGAGCTTTGCGCATGCTGCGCAAAAAACGCGACCCGTTCGGCATCCGGCAGATGCCCGACGAGCAAGCGTCCGGACGCGGTCCAGTTGAGCGGCACGCGGCTGCCCACTCGCGAGGTCACACGGAAATGCCCTGGCCCTTCGGCCATTTGCTGTACGACCATCATGCCGTCTTCGAGTCCGCAGACCTGCACGGTCTCTTCGACTTCGGCGGAGAGACGCTGCATTTCTTCATGAGCGACCGCGAGATAGTCGAGCGAGCTGGCGTACGTCAAACCGTAACCGTACAGACGCGAGCCGAGCCAGATCGTGCCGTCCATGCGCCGCGCCAACAGGTTCTTCTCGACCAGATCGTTAATGATCGAATACACCGTGGACAGCGGCGCGCCGACCATGCGTGCGACTTCGTACGCGGTGGCGGGACGGTTTGCCTGCTGGAGCGCGTCGAGAATCTGCACGGCGCGCTCGATCGCGCTGGTGCGCGTGCGTGGCGCGGCAGCTTCAGCCTGTGCTTCGGCGCCGGCTGAAGGCGCCGCGGGTACTGCTTCGGACGCGGAAGGTCGGGACGTGCGAGCCATCGTGCTCCTCTGACGCGAGATGTTTTTGTCCAGTTGACGCAGGGTGATTGTATGCTAGACTGATCCGCAATTACAACATATATTCCATAATTAAGAAATACCCGGTCGGAGGCGCTTCATGGACATTCGCTCTCGCTTTGGCTTACGCCCTGTTATCAATGCTTCAGGCACGATGACGAGTCTGGGTGCGTCCATTGTCAGCGCACCGGTAATCGACGCGGTGGCGCAGGTGTTGCCGCAATTCGTCGAGATCGACGATCTGCAACGCAGAGCCTCGGCGGCGATTGCCGAGGCGTGCGGCAGCGAAGCCGGGTATATCACCGCGTCGTGCTCGGCGGCGATTACGCTCTGCATCGCCGCCACCATGACGGGCGACGACCACGGCCTGATCGAACGGCTGCCCGACACGACCGCCCTGCAGCGCAACGAAGTCGTGATTCAAACCGGCCACCTTGTCAATTATGGCGCACCGGTGGACCAGGCGATCCGTCTGTCCGGCGCGCGCGTCGTGCCGGTGGGTGCGGCAACCGAAGCGCACGGCTACCAGTTGAATAGCGCCATCACCGAACGCACGGCTGCAGCGCTTTACGTGGTTTCACATCATACGGTGCAATTCGGCATGATCCCGCTCGAAGAATTTATTGCGGTCGCGCACGCGAAGGGCGTGCCCGTGATCGTCGACGCGGCTTCCGAATACGACCTGAAGCGTTTCATTGCGGCCGGCGCGGATCTCGCGCTCTACTCGGCGCACAAATTTCTCGGCGGGCTCACCGCCGGCATCGTCGCGGGTAAGAAAACGCTGGTACGTGCCGCGCATTTCCAGAACGGCGGCATTGGCCGCGGCATGAAAGTCGGCAAGGAAGGCATTGTGGGCGCGATTGCCGCGCTCGAACAATGGCAGCAGCGCGACCATGTCGCGGTTCGCGCTCGCGAACGCGGCTACCTCACGCTGTGGCGCGAGACCTTGAATCGTTGCGACGGCGTCTGGGCTGAGATCGACGCCGATCCGACCGGCAATCCGCTCGATCGTCTGAAACTGCATATCGATCCCAGGCAGGCCCGTATCACTGCGTGGGATCTCGCCGATGCGCTCGCGCGGCCACCCGAGGGCGAGGCGCCGGTTATCGTGCGCGATCATGAAGCGGAACTGCATTTCTTTTTCGTCGACCCGTGCAATCTGCACCCGGGCGAAGAGCAGACCGTACTGGCACGGCTTACTGCCGAACTCGAGCGCGCACGACAGTCGCCCGAACCCGTCGTTACGCCGTTTTACCAGCGCGACGCGCGCCGCATTGCCGCGCGCCGTAATTGGCCGGATTGATTCTTCCCCGGTTCATTTCGATTCACCGATGACCGTTGTTTGACCGTAGCGCCGGATTCCATTCCGGTGCCGCTTTGACCTGCCCGCTTAGTACTACTTATATCGCCGGAACATCACCGTGTAACCGGCGTTCGTTTTTCTTTCGACTTGAGGAAACCATGATGCACAAGCAGATTCTTCGTACGACCATCGCGTTCGCTGCCGCCGGACTCGCCGCGCAGGCCGCCCACGCGCAAAGCAGCGTGACGTTGTACGGCATTGTCGATGCCGGCTTTACCTTCACCAATAACCAGAAGGGTGAGAAGGCTTATCAGGCGACGCAGGGCAACGTGCAGGGTTCGCGCTGGGGCCTGATCGGTAGCGAAGATCTGGGCGGCGGCAACAAGGTCCTGTTCAAGCTCGAAAACGGCTTCAGCCTGGAGAGTGGCGCAGCCGGTCAGGGCGGCCGCATGTTCGGCCGTAGCGCATGGGTGGCGCTCTCCAACAGCAAAGCAGGTACGATCACGCTCGGCCGTCAGTACAACAGCGTGCAGGACTATCTCTCGAACATGCAGATAAATGGCGTCGGCGCGATGAGCCAGTACGGCAACGCGATCTACGACAACGACGATATCAACAACACGTATCGCACCGACAACGCGGTCAAATACACCACGCCGACGTATGCCGGGTTCACCGCAAACGCAATGTACGCGTTCTCGAACACGGCGGGGCAGTTCGCCAACAACCGCGCATGGAGCGTCGGCGCCGACTACGTGAACGGTCCGCTGCACCTTGACGCGGCCTACTCGCTGGTCAATCAGCCGGCTACCAACACCACGGGCGCGGCGCCGTCTGATAACTACTACAGCACCAGTTCGTCGATCATCAGCGGCGTGAAGCGCAACCAGGTGTGGGGCGCGGGCGGTTCGTACGTGTTCGGCCCGGCAACCTTCCTGCTGCTGTACACGAACTCGCAATTCCAGTTGCTCAGCGGCGGCAGCCTGCACTTTGCCAACTATGAAGCCAGCGTGAAGTATCAAGTCACGCCGGCCGCGCTGCTCGCGCTCGGTTACATCTACACGACACAGAACACGAGCCGGACCACGGCCACTAACGCCCATTACAACCAGTTAAGCGTGGGCGGCGAGTACTTCCTGTCGAAGACCACTGATCTCTACCTGAACGGTATCTACCAACGTGCGTCCGGTTCGCACGCATGGGTCGAAGGTATTTCGAATCCGTCGAGCAACAACGGCCAGTTCGTGACCGTCGCCGGCATCCGCCACAAGTTCTAAGTCCGCCGCCCGCGCCGCTGCGCATGCAACATTCCGCTCAACGGAGGCTGCGGCGCGGTTCTTTCTTTTCAGGAGCACCTATGGCGACCGTTCAAGGAAGTCTGTTACTCGTCTATGCATTGATTGCCATCATCGCGCTGGTCGTGCTGATCGCGCGCTTCAAGATGAACCCGTTCATTACGTTGATGATGGTGTCGGTGGCGTTGGCACTCGCCGTCGGCATGCCGGCGACGTCGATTCTCAAGTCGTTCGAAACGGGCGTGGGCGGCACGCTCGGCCACATTGCCATCGTGGTCGGGCTCGGTACGATGCTCGGCAAGATGATGGCCGAATCGGGCGGCGCCGAACGTATCGCGCGTACGCTGATCGACCTGTTCGGGCCGAAGAACGTGCATTGGGCGATGATGTGCATCGCGTTCCTCGTCGGCCTGCCGGTGTTTTTTGAAGTCGGTTTCGTGCTGCTGATTCCAATCGCATTCAACGTCGCCCAGCGGACCGGTACGTCGATGATTCGCGTCGGCATTCCGATGGTGGCGGGTTTGTCCGTCGTGCACGGTCTGATTCCGCCGCACCCGGCTGCGTTGCTCGCGGTCACGGCGTACAACGCGGATATCGGTCATACGATTTTCTACGCGCTGATCGTCGGCATTCCGACCGCGGCGGTGGCCGGCCCGCTGTTCTCCAAGCTGATCGCGCGCTTTGTCGTGCTCGACGGCTTTAACCCGATGGCGCAGCAGTTCATCGAACAGGACGCGAAGCGCTCGCATCAGGAACTGCCGGGCTTCGGCATCACGTTGTTGACGGTGTTGTTGCCGGTGTTGTTGATGCTGGTCGGCAGTTGGGCGGATTTGATCGTGCCGGCCAAAACGTCGATGAACAACGCTCTGCGTCTGATCGGCCATCCGGATATGGCTTTGTTGCTGGCCGTGTTGTTGAGCTTCTACACGTTCGGCAAGTCACGTGGCTTTAATCGCGAGCAGATTCTCAAGTTCACCAACGAGTGTCTGGCGCCGACTGCGAGTATCACGCTGGTGGTGGGAGCGGGCGCGGGCTTCGGGCGCATTCTGATCGATAGCGGCGCGTCGAAGGCGATCGTCGATGTGGCGACCGGCGCGCACGTGCCGCTGCTGATTCTCGCGTGGCTGGTGGCGGCGTTGATTCGTGTGGCGACCGGTTCGGCAACGGTCGCGATGGCGACGGCGGCCGGCATCATTGCACCGATCGCGGCAGCGGCGGTGGGCACGGCGGGCGGCGTGCGGCCCGAGTTGCTGGTGCTCGCCACCGGCGCGGGGTCGCTGATTCTGTCGCACGTGAACGACGGCGGGTTCTGGCTGGTGAAGGAGTACTTCGGTATGACTGTGCCGCAAACCTTCAAGACGTGGACCGTTTGCGAAACGATTATTTCGGTGACGGCGCTGGTGTTGACGTTGGGGCTTTCGACCGTGATTTGAGCGGGGAGAGGTCCGATCGCGGCGTGTCTTGAGGACGCGTCGCGATTTCGCATTGCGCACCCTTTCGCTCGACTATCGCCGCAATCTGCTGGCTAAAGAAGGCGCGATAACTTGCGCGCGCGAGTGAGAGAGGGGGGGCGTGGCGACGTTCAACGCTGCCGTGAGATGAACGCTGCAATCGCGTCATTCAGCGCATCCGGTGCATCGCGATGCGGCGAGTGTCCGCAAGCATCGAGCTTCACCAGTTGCGCATGGGGAACGCGTTCGCCGATTGCATCAATCTGCGCCATGGTACCGTAGTTGTCGTCATGACCTTGCACCGCGAGCACCGGTTGCCTGATGGCGGCCAGTTCATTCACGATGCGCCATTCCCTGAACGCAGGATTCAGCCAGATATCGTTCCAGCCATAGAACGCGGAATCGACGTCTGCGTGATAGCGGCTTAGCTTGCTGCGCAGATCAGTGGTTTCGTAGAGCTGCTTGGTTTGCGCAATGCTTTCCACAGAGATGTCTTCGACGAATACATGTGGTGCGATTGCTACTGCACCGGCCAACTCATCCGGATACAGCGCCGCGTAGAGCAGCGCGATCGACCCGCCGTCGCTATGCCCGATCACCCACATGCGCCTGCGTTCCTGCGTGCCGATATCGAGCGCATCGAGCAAAGCGGGCAGGATATCGCGCGCTTGCGCGGTCATGAAGTCGACCGGCCATTTGACGTCGTGCGCACGCGGTGTGGATAGTCCATAACCGGGTCGCGAATAAACGAGACCACGCATGCCGAGCCGCTCGCACAAGGCTTGCGGCCAGTCGCGCCACATCGCGATGGAACCGAGCCCTTCATGGAGGAATACGGCGATCGGTGCGTTGGCCGCCGCTTCATTCACCCAACGATATTCGATGCGCAACGGCCCATGCGATGCCGTGGCGGGCAGTTCTGCGAATTCGCTAGCAAGGGTTGCGGTTGCGGGGTTCTGCATGGATCACCTTATGACTGTTCGCGCAGTTTGAAGCGTTGAATTTTGCCGGTAGCGGTTTTCGGCAAATCGTCGACGAACAGGATATCGCGCGGATACTTGTGCGGCGCGAGCCGTTCCTTGACGAAAGCCTTCAACTCATCCGCGAGTATCTCAGACGGCGTGAATTCACGCTTCAACACTACGAATGCGCGGGTCTTCACGAGGCCGCCGTGATCCACGCCGACCACCGCGGCTTCCAGCACTGCGCCGTGCTGCACCAGGACCATTTCCACTTCGACGGGCGATACGTATTGACCGCTCACTTTCAGCATGTCGTCGCTGCGGCCCGCATACACGTAGCAGCCGTTCGCGAGACGGCGGTATTTATCGCCGCTGCGGATCCACTCGCCAAGGAACGTCGCGCGCGATTTCTCGCGATTGCTCCAGTACATGAGCGCCGCGCTCGGTCCTTTGATAAACAGATCGCCGACTTCGTCGTCGGGCACCGGATGTCCGGCTTCGTCGCGCAGTTCAACTTCGTATCCGGGCACGGGGCGCCCCGTGGTGCCGTACTCGACTTCACCCGGGCGGTTTGACAGGAAGATATGCAGCATCTCGGTCGAGCCGATGCCGTCGAGAATTTCGCAGCCGAAGTGCGCCGTGAAGCGCTCGCCAATTTCGCGCGGCAGCGCTTCGCCCGCCGACGTGCACACGCGCATCGCGACATCGGCGCGCGCGGGCAGGTTGGGTGAGACGAGCATGCTCGCGTAGAGCGTCGGCACGCCGTAGAAAATGGTCGGACGATGCTGTACGAGGCGAGTGAAAATCGCGTCGGCGGTGGGACGTTCAGCCATCAGTACGGCCGTAGCGCCGACCGAAAGCGGGAACGTCAAACCATTACCCAGACCATATGCAAAGAACAACTTGGCCGCCGAGAAAACCACATCGCTTTCGACGATCCCAAGAATCGGCTTCGCGTACAACTCGGCAGTCCAGTAAAGATTTGCATGCGTGTGGACGGTGCCTTTCGGTTTGCCAGTCGACCCGGACGAATACAGCCAGAACGCGATATCGTCGCAACCGGTCGTGGGTGCCTTGATGGCCGGCGTGGCCGCGTCGATCAGATCTTTAAGCAATGGCGCCGTTACAGGCTCGCTCTCAGGCGGCTGTGAAACGATCAACTGGCAACCGTCGTGTTCGGTGGTATCCATCGCCTGCGTGACATTCGGCAGCAATGCGCCGGATGCGATCACGGCGCGCGCATGGCTGTGCGTCAGCATGTACACATAGTCGGCCGTGGTGAGCAACGTGTTCGCGACGACCGGCACGACACCTGCATAGAGCGCACCGAGAAAGGCAATCGACAGTTCGACGGTATCGAGCATCACCAGCAGCACGCGCTCTTCCGGATGCACACCGAGTGTGCGCAATGCGCTCGCGAAGCGCCGGGCCCGTTCTTCGAGTTCGCCGTAGGTGGTGGTGCCGGTGTCGTCGATATAGGCGGTCTTGGCGGCGCGCGCTTCATTCAGTCCAAACAGGTAGGCCGCGAAATTGAATACCGCGGGCGGCGGTTCGACAGTCGGGGCGGGCCGACTCGCAGCCGTGTCCAGCAGGGCTTCCATATGTCTCCTCCATCGGGTGGGGGCGGTCCGGCGGTTATGTGCTCTTGATCCGCGCGATGCTTACTGTCTGATTGCTTGAAGCCTGTCTCGTCCCGCTATGCTGCGGGCAAATGGGTGGTTCGCGTCAGTGCGTCGATTGCAGCGCTCGATGCCTGAACGGCAGAGCGCCTGTGATAGAACCCCAGTGCGCGCAGCCCGCCGAGTTCTTCTCCGCCACCCGCGCGGCCCGGCCCGCCATGCAGCGACATCGGCATCACGTTGCCGTGGCCGGTTTGACTCTGCTGGACTGCAGGCGAGATCGCGTGGACACGTCCGTGCGAGTCGGCGAGTTCCAGTGCGAGCTTGGCGAGATGCGCGTCGTCGTTCGAATAGATCGAGGCGACGAGCGAGCCTTGGCCGCGTCGCGCGAGTGCGACGGCGTGCGCTTCGGGAAGGGCGCCGTTTGCTGCGGTGGCGATGCGATAGGGCGCCACGGTCGCCACTGGCCCGAATACTTCGACGTCGTGCAGCAGCGTCGCGCTATCGGGATCGTTGACCACGAACAGATGCGGCGCGACGCAGGCGGCAATCGTTGCGTCCGCATCGATAAGCGGCGCAGCCGAGCCGTCGTATGCGAGCACGGCTTCCTCGCGCAACGCCGCGACGCCGGCCAGAACGTTCTCGTATTGCTCGCGGCTGACGAGCGAACCCATCCGCACGGCGTCGTTGCGTGGATTGCCGACGGTAATTTTCGCGAGCTTTGCTTTGAGCGCTTCGAGTACCGCTTCGAGCGATGCTTCAGGCACGAAGGCGCGCCGGATCGCCGTGCATTTCTGACCGGATTTCACGGTCATTTCCCGCACCACTTCCTTGATGAACAGTTCAAAGGCCGGCGTATCGGGTGTTGCGTCGGCACAGAGAATTGCGCTATTGAGGCTGTCGGCTTCGACATTCAGACGCGCACCATGCTCGACGAAAGCCGGATGCGCGCGCAGTGTCGCGGCGGTTTCCGCTGAGCCGGTGAACGACACCACGTCGAATGCCTGAATCCGATCGAGCAGACCTGCGGAACTGCCGCAGATGACGGACAACGCGCCGGGCGGCAGAATGCCTGCGTCGACCACATCGGCAACCATGCGTTGCGTGAGCCATGCCGTCGCCGTGGCGGGTTTGATAATGACGGGCACGCCGGATAACAATGCGGGCGCTGCTTTCTCCCACAAACCCCACGATGGAAAATTGAACGCGTTGATGAAGAGCGCGACGCCGCGCGTTGGCGTGAGCACGTGCTGCACGCTGAACGATTGGTCCTTGCTCAACGAAGCGGCATTACCGTCGCGCAGCGCATGTACATCACCGAGCGACGCACCGAGTTTCGCGTAGTACGACAGTGTGAAGATGCCACCGTCGATGTCGACCGCCGAATCATTGCGCGTGGTGCCCGAGTTCGCGATCGCGATCGCATAGTAATCGTCGCGTTTCGCCTGCAGCAGTTTGACGATCTCGGCCAGATGGGCGGCGCGCTGCGCATAGGTCAGCGCACGCAGGGCAGTGCCGCCTTCTTCCCGAGCGAACCCAAATGCGCGGTTGAGATCCAGACCCTGGCTCGACACGCGGACCAGCGCTTCGCCGGTGATCGGATCGGTCAGTGTGACGCCTTCACCGCCGCCCGCGACCCACTGGCCTGCAACGTAGTTCTTCAATAGTTCAGTCATGGCGAGTCTCAGGCGGAAGGTGAGGTGGGCGTGAATTCGATCGCGCCTTGCGGCAGCAGATACAGCACCAACGCCTGGCCATTCGCAACGGTTGGTCGATGCGCGCTGCCGGGGCCGTACACGCACCAGCCGGCCGGATGACCGTCGAAGGTGGCGCCTTCGGTGAGCGGCATGATCAGATCGATTTCGCCGTTCGGATGCACATGATGCGGACCGGCAATATCCTTCATATCGACCACGTCGACTGAGAAGCCGTGGGTCTCCGGCAAGGCCTTGAAGATCCGGCCATAACGAATGCCGCCACCTTCGCGGTTGCACAGCCAGCCTTCGGCCACGCCGGTGCGGCAGGCATCCGCCAGTTCGCGGAAGGTCGCGCCATCCGCGGGATACGTGTTGTTGAGCCACGTGGCTAGCGTGCCGTCGAGCGGGCGGCCGGCGAGTTGCTCTGTCACGCCCGCAATCAGGCGTTGAAAGTCATGTGGGGACATGCAAGCCTCCAGATCAGCGCGCGCACGCACCTTAATTCATACATGCTGTTGCGCTGTCTCCGTGACGCTGCCGAAAAACCTCGACAGCGTTTGTTATTGGATCAATATTTGGCGAAAATTAACTGTTCACCAGAGCCCTGTCAAGCACTATAGTACATGTAACGTATTCAATAGGCAGTTAAACATGAACCAAAATTACTCTTCCGCGCCGCTGGACGATCCTGCCGATGAGGACGCGAGCCGCTCCGCTGGGGCCAACCGCGGGGCCGACAGCGGGGCTGAGCGTGGGGCGGAGCGCGAGGAACGCGATCCTTTTCTAACGGCAATGGGTGATCGCGTGCGTCTGCTGCGTGCGCGCCGTGGCATGACGCGCAAGACGCTGGCGACTGAAACCGGCTTGTCGGAGCGTCATCTGGCGAATCTGGAATCGGGCGTGGGGAACGCATCGGTGCTGGTGTTGCGGCAGATCGCGGCGACGCTGAACTGCCCGCTGGCCGAAGTGATCGGCGACGAAACCACAGCTTCCGCCGAATGGCTGCTTATCCGCGAACTACTGCAGGGGCGCGACCAGGCGGCGCTGCAGCGCGCCCGCGTGGCGCTTGCCGAGATGTTCGCGCAGGCGCCGCGCGACCCGCATCGCAAGGACCGGATCGCGTTGATCGGCCTGCGTGGGGCTGGTAAGTCGACCTTTGGCCGGATGCTGGCGCAGGAGCGCAAGGTGCCGTTCGTCGAGCTGACGCGTGTGATCGAGCAACTCGCCGGTTGTCCGCCGTCGGAGATTCATTCGCTTTACGGTGCGAGCGCTTACCGGCGTTATGAACACCGCGCGCTGGAGGCGGTGATTCACGAGCACGAGCGCGCTGTGATCGCGTCGCCGGGCGGGCTGGTGTCGGAGTCGGGCACCTTCAACGCATTGCTGTCGCACTGCTTTACCGTATGGCTGCAGGCCACACCGGAAGAGCATATGCGCCGCGTCGTCGCGCAAGGCGACCTGCGGCCGATGTCCGGCAACAAGGAGGCGATGGATGATCTTAAGCGCATCCTGGCGGGGCGCAGCGAACTATACGGCCGCGCCGACATGACCTTCGACACCAGCGAAAAAACCTTGGCCGACGCCTACTTGCAGTTGCGCGACCGGCTGGCTGCAAGGCTCGCGGCAGAATCGCCGGACGAAGTGCGGGTGAGCTGAAATGCAGTGCGAGCCTAGGGTTTACTAGCAAACATGCACTAAAGTGCTTTACTCGGGGATGGCGATGCACTATTGTTCAAAAAACAAGTTTTGCATCGTCCAGTCAGGAGACGCCCCATGTCCACAGCAGAAACCGCCATCGCGCCGGTCGACTACCGCACCGATCCTTCGCAGTACAAGCATTGGAAGCTGAGTTTCAACGGTCCTGTCGCGACCCTTGGCATCGATATTGCCGAGGACGGCGGGATCCGGGACGGCTACAAGCTAAAGCTGAATTCATACGACCTTGGCGTCGACATCGAACTGCACGACGCGATACAGCGCATCCGCTTCGAGCATCCCGAAGTCAAAACGGTGGTGCTAACGAGCCTGAAGGACCGCGTGTTCTGCTCGGGCGCAAACATCTTCATGCTGGGACTGTCCACGCATGCGTGGAAGGTCAACTTCTGCAAGTTCACCAACGAAACGCGTAACGGTCTCGAAGACTCGTCGCGTCATTCAGGTCTGAAGTTTCTCGCCGCCGTGAACGGTGCATGCGCCGGTGGCGGTTACGAACTCGCGCTCGCTTGCGACGAAATCTATCTGGTCGATGACCGCTCGTCGTCGGTTTCGCTGCCGGAAGTGCCGCTGCTGGGCGTGCTGCCGGGTACGGGTGGCCTGACGCGTGTTACCGATAAACGCAAGGTGCGTCACGATCGTGCAGACATCTTCTGCACGGTGGTCGAAGGCATCCGCGGTGAACGGGCGAAAGCATGGCGTCTCGTGGATGAAGTCGTGAAGCCGAATCAGTTCGATCAGACGATTCATGCGCGCGCGCTGGAACTTGCCGAACAAAGCGATCGTCCGTCGGACGCACAAGGCGTCATGCTCACGCGTATCGAACGCATCAACCGCGAAGACGGCCTGACTTATAAAACGCTCGACGTTACGATCGATCGTGCGAAGCGCATCGCCACCTTCACGGCGAAAGCCCCGCAAGCGGGACAACCCACGGAGATCGACGCGATCGTCGCCGCCGGCACGAGTTGGTGGCCGCTGCAGTTCGCCCGCGAACTCGACGACGCGATTCTGTCGATGCGTACCAACGAACTCGAGGTCGGCACCTGGGTCTTCAAGACCGAAGGCGATGCCCGTAACCTGCTCGCTACCGACGCCACGCTGATGCAGCACAAGGACCACTGGTTCGTGCGCGAGACCATCGGCCTCTTGCGCCGCACACTGGCACGTATCGACGTGTCGTCGCGTTCGCTGTTCGCACTGATCGAACCGGGTTCGTGCTTTGCCGGTACCTTCGCGGAACTCGCGTTTGCTTGCGACCGCAGCTATATGGCCGCACTGCCGAGCAACGAAGACGAAGAGCCGGCGATCACGCTGTCGGAAGTCAATTTCGGTCTCTATCCGATGGTTACGCATCAATCACGTCTCGCTCGTCGCTTCTATGAAGAAGTCGAACCGCTCGACGCGGTGCGCTCGAAGATCGGCCAGGCGATCAAAGCTGTTGAAGCCGAGCGCCTTGGTCTCGTGACCGCATCGCCCGACGATATCGATTGGGCCGACGAAATCCGCATCGCGCTCGAAGAACGCGCGGCGATGTCGCCGGATGCATTGACCGGACTGGAAGCGAATCTGCGCTTCAACGGCCCGGAAACGATGGAGACGCGTATTTTCGGGCGTCTCACCGCATGGCAGAACTGGATCTTTAACCGGCCAAACGCAGTGGGCGAGAAGGGCGCGCTCAAGGTGTACGGCAAGGGCAGCAAGGCGCAATTCGACGTCTCGCGCGTTTGATTCTTTCGACGCGACGCAACGTAACTGAAAGCGACGCCACCTGCCTGATACGCGCCTCTCATCCGCAAGCTCTGTATTCCGACCAAGGAACCGACCATGTCTACGATCAACTACAGCGAAAAGATTCCGAACAACGTCAATCTCGCCGACGACCGTGCATTGCAACGCGCGCTAGAACAATGGCAGCCGAATTTTCTGTCGTGGTGGGGCGATATGGGCCCGGAAGGCTCGCATGGCTATGACGTGTATCTGCGCACGGCGGTGAGCGTCGACGCGGGCGGCTGGGCGCATTTCGATCACGTGAAAATGCCGGACTACCGCTGGGGCATTTTCCTTACGCCCGGCGAACAGGACCGCAAGATTCATTTCGGCGAGCACAAGGGTGAGGCCGCGTGGCAGGACGTGCCCGGCGAGCATCGCGCGAATCTGCGCCGCATCATCGTCACGCAAGGCGATACGGAGCCGGCTTCGGTCGAGCAACAACGGCATCTGGGTTTGACCGCGCCGTCGATGTACGACCTGCGCAACCTGTTTCAGGTGAATGTAGAAGAAGGGCGCCACTTGTGGGCGATGGTGTACCTGCTGCATCGCTACTTCGGCCGCGACGGTCGCGAGGAAGCCGAAGCGCTACTCGGCCGCCGTTCGGGCGACGAAGACAATCCACGCATTCTCGGCGCTTTCAACGAGAAAACGCCGGACTGGCTCGCGTTTTATATGTTCACGTACTTCACCGACCGCGACGGTAAGTTCCAGTTGTCGGCGCTTGCCGAGTCGGGCTTCGATCCGCTTGCACGTACCACGAAGTTCATGCTGACCGAAGAAGCGCATCACATGTTCGTTGGCGAATCGGGTGTGTCGCGCGTGATCCAGCGCACGGCGCAAGTGATGAACGAACTGGGCACGGACGACGTCGCGAAGATTCGCGCGGCCGGCGTGATCGATCTGCCGACCATCCAGCGTTACCTGAACTTCCATTACTCGGTGACGATCGACCTGTTCGGCGCTGATCATTCTTCGAATGCGGCCACGTTCTACAGCTCGGGCCTGAAGGGCCGCTATGAAGAGAACAAGCGCGACGACGACCATCAATTGAACGGTCAAAGCTACAAGCTGCTCGACGTGCAGGACGGCAAACTGGTCGAGCGTGAAGTGCCGATGCTCAACGCCATGAACGAAGTGCTGCGCGACGACTACATTAAGGATTCGGTGGCGGGTGTCGGCCGCTGGAACAAGGTACTCGAAAAGGCCGGCATCGATTTCCGCATGACAGTGCCGCATAAAGCGTTCAACCGGCAGATCGGCACGTTTGCCGGTACGCGTGTGTCGCCGGACGGCCGCGTGATCAGCGAAACCGAATGGGCCGCCAATGAAGCGAAGTGGCTCGCTTCGCCGGAAGACCGCGCGTATGTCGCCTCGCTGATGGGCCGCGTCGTTGAGCCCGGCAAGTTCGCGAACTGGATTGCGCCGCCGGCAATGGGTGTGAACCGTCAGCCGGTCGATTTCGAATACGTGCGTTTTAACTGAGCACGGCGATTGAAAACGTGCGGCGTGCGGCGTCGTATTCGCACGAATATCTGGTGGAGGATGTCATGAACGGCCCAGCATCGATCGAAGTTCTCAGGCAGCATCTGATCGATCCGGAAATCTGCATTCGCTGCAATACCTGCGAAGAGACTTGCCCGGTCGATGCGATCACGCACGACGAGAATAATTATGTGGTCAAGGCGGATGTCTGCAACGGCTGCATGGCGTGCGTGCCACCGTGTCCGACTGGCTCGATCGATAACTGGCGCACCGTGCTGAAAGCCGATGCGTACTCCATCGAGGAGCAGTTCAAGTGGGACGTGTTGCCCGAGCAGAACACGATGGCCGTGGCGGCTGCTGAAGATGAATCGGTTGCGGCCGGAGCGTCAGGCGATGCGCCGACGGACGCAAGCGGTATTGACGTCGATACCGTACGCGGGTCGGTCGTGCCGCCGTGGTCCGCGGCGAAACCGTACGTGAATCTCTACACGCACAAGGCGCCGACTACCGCGACGGTGGTCGGCAACTACCGGCTCACCGACGGCTCCACCGATAGCGACATCCATCACATCGTGCTCGATTTCGGTTCGATGCCTTTCCCTGTGTTGGAGGGGCAGTCGATCGGCATCCTGCCGCCAGGCGCGACCGCCGATGGCCGCACACATCACGCGCGGCAGTATTCGATCGCGAGTCCGCGCGATGGCGAACGGCCCGGCTATAACAATGTTTCTCTCACCGTGAAGCGTGTTTCCCAGCAGCACGGCGACGTGCTCGATGGGGTCTGCTCGAATTATCTGTGCGATCTGAAGAAGGGCGACGTGGTCAGCGTGATCGGGCCGTTCGGCGGTACCTTCCTGATGCCGAATCATCCGAACTCGCATTTGCTGATGATTTGCACGGGCACCGGCTCGGCGCCGATGCGCGCGATGACCGAATATCGCAGGCGTCGTCGTCTGAAAGGTGCAACCGGCAAGCTGATGTTGTTCTTCGGCGCGCGTACGAAAGAAGAGTTGCCGTACTTCGGGCCGCTGACGAATCTGCCCAAGGATTTCATCGATACGAATCTGGCGTTTTCGCGCACGCCGGGCCAGCCGAAGCGTTACGTGCAGGACGCGATGCGCGAGCGCGCGGTCGATGTCGCGCAGATGCTCAAAGACGACAACACGCATATCTACGTGTGCGGGTTGAAGGGGATGGAAGATGGCGTGCTGCAAGCGCTCAAGGAAATCGGCGAGCAGCACCAGCTCGATTGGGAAGCGCTATGGATGAAGCTGAAGCGGGAAGGGCGGCTGCATCTGGAGACGTATTGAATCGCTAAGTCTCAAGAGAGACATCACACAGTGAGTGGTGCGAAGGCCCGGCTGCTTTTAAAAACGCAGCCGGGCTTTTTTTTTATCTCGAGGGATCCGCGCCGTCTTCGTGCTGCGACGGCGACACCGCCCCACACGCACGAATCACCAACTGCACGACTTCCTCCGTCGTCACCTCAAACGCTTTCTGCGTCAGCGCGCGTTTGCCTTTAAGCGCGCGAATCTGCGCGTCGAAGTCGGCGTAATGCTGGGTAGTCGCCCAGATCATGTACATCAGCGTTTGCGCATCCACCGGCGCCAGCAGCCCGCGCGCGATCCAGTCGTCGATCACCTTCACCCGGCTGTCCAGCCACGGCTTCACACGCCCCGTGAGAATGTCCTCCATATGCTCCGCGCCGTGGATGATCTCGCTCGCCCACACCTTCGAGCCTAATGGCCGGCGGCGCGACAACTCCATTTTCGCGCGTACGTATCCGCCAATCGCTTCGACCGGATCGTCGCTGCATTCGAACGTGTCCGCCGCGCGATGCCAGTCTTCGAACAGATCTTCCAGCACACGCCGGTACAACGCGAGTTTTGTCGGGAAGTAGTAATGCAGGTTAGCTTTCGGTAAGCCTGCACGCTCCGCGATCATCGCCGTGCTGGTTCCGTCGAGTCCTCGTTCGGCGAAAACCGCTTCGGCGCACGCCAACAAATGCGCTTCATTCGACTCGCGAATGTGCGCCTTGCGCCGCCGCAAAGGTGCGCGAGTTTCGTCCAGTGTCTCGTCGTTTTCCGTGATGTCGGCAGCCACGTTGTCGTCTCTCATGTTGGCCTGCATCGGCATGTGTGCCGCGTCGCGCTTCATTCTAGTCGTTTGAGCGCGGATGGACACGCGCATTCGAGGTCGTCGAAAAATGCGTGCTGCAGTGCAATGGCACGCTTCTCGCTATGTTTCCTACCGTACGAAAGGTGTTGATTTGGCGGGCTTAATCGTCTACAACCTGTCCAACTGGACAGGATTGAGAGAGCGGGAGATGCCCCAGGGTTTGCCCTCTGTAAAAGAGGCGATCAAAGGCATCGAGTGTGCACCGCCGCCGTGCGGACACGCCCCAAAACCCGCCGCCGATGCACCAGTTTCATGTCGATTCACCGAAAGGAGCGAGACGAATGAACGCGGTATCCGAAGCGCTGAAGCACGCAGAACCCGCTACGTCGATCAAGGTCGACGGCAAGCGGCTGTGGGACAGCCTGATGACGATGGCGAAGATCGGCGCGACGCCCAAAGGCGGCGTCTGCCGATTGGCGCTGACCGACCTCGACAAACAGGGGCGTGACCTGATCGTCAGTTGGGCGAAGGAAGCGGGTTGCACGGTCAGTGTCGATCAGATGGGCAATGTATTCATGCGCCGCGCTGGGCGCAACCCCGATGCGTTGCCGGTCATGACCGGCTCGCATGCGGACTCGCAGCCGACCGGCGGCCGCTTCGACGGTATCTACGGTGTGCTCGGCGGACTCGAAGTGATCCGCAGTCTGAACGATCACGGCATCGAGACCGAGCATCCGGTTGAAGTGGTGATCTGGACCAATGAGGAGGGCTCGCGCTTTGCGCCCGCCATGGTTGCCTCAGGAGTGTTCGCCGGCGTCTTCACACTGGACTACGGCCTCTCGCGCAAGGACGTGGATGGCAAGACCATCGGCGAGGAGCTCAAACGTATCGGCTATGCGGGCGATCTTCCTTGCGGCGGTCGTCCCTTGCATGCCGCGTTCGAATTGCATATCGAGCAGGGGCCGATTCTCGAAGCCGAGCACAAAACCATCGGCGTGGTGACCGATGCGCAAGGTCAGCGCTGGTACGAAATTACGCTGACGGGACAGGAGGCGCATGCGGGTCCGACGCCGATGCCGCGCCGTCGCGATGCATTGCTGGGCGCCGCACGCGTGGTCGATCTGGTCAATCGAATCGGGCTGGATAACGCGCCGTTCGGCTGCGCAACGGTCGGCATGATGCAGGTCTATCCGAACTCGCGCAATGTGATTCCGGGCCGCGTGTTCTTCACCGTCGATTTCCGTCATCCGGACGACGCGGTGCTCGCAAAGATGGATGTGGCGCTACGTGAGGGCGTGGAGAAAATCACCAGCACCATCGGTCTGGAAACCGAACTCGAGCAGATCTTTTACTACGCGCCGGTCGCTTTCGACGACGCCTGCGTGAAGTCAGTACGCGCCGCGGCCGAACGCTTCGGCTATCCGCATCGCAACATGGTTTCAGGCGCGGGACACGACGCCTGTTATCTGTCGCAAGTCGCGCCGACTTCGATGGTGTTCGTGCCGTGCGTCGACGGGATCAGTCACAACGAGATCGAGGACGCGACCTTCGAATGGATCGAAGCGGGCGCCAACGTTTTGCTGCACGCCATGCTCGGACGAGCGTGCGAGCCGGTTTCATAACGCTTTAGCGGTAGCGGTTGTAGTTGCGGGTTTTAGTTGCGGGTTTTAGTTGATTCCCTAGCCTCACCGTAGTGCCCATAAAACATGCCGCCCCGGCTCCGCTTCAGCGCAGCCGGCGGGACCGGCTACGTCCTCACATCGAAGAAGGAACGTGTATGGCCATCAAGCAAACCGGCGATATTGCGGCTCAACGCCTATCGGCCGATCAACTCTCGTGCGAGTTCTCCGATATCGCACCGTTGCTCGACGCGAGTGCCGCGGCCGCAGCAGCGAGCCGCTGTCACTACTGTTACGACGCGCCGTGTGTGAACGCGTGTCCGACACAGATCGACATTCCCAGTTTCATTCGCAAGATCAGCAACGGCAATCTGAAGGGCGCGGCCGTCGACATTCTGTCTGCGAATCCGCTGGGCGGTATGTGCTCGCGCGTTTGCCCGACCGAGATTCTTTGCGAGGGTGCTTGCGTGCGCAACCATCAGGATGCGAAGCCGGTGGCGATCGGCGCGCTGCAACGTCATGCGACCGATTGGGCGATGGCGCGCGGCGAAGTGCTGTTCAAACGTGCGGCTGAAACGGGTCGGCACGTCGCGGTGGTCGGTGCGGGACCGGCCGGACTTGCGTGTGCGCATCGGCTTGCGTTGGCAGGCCATAACGTGACGATCTACGACGCCCACGAGAAAGCGGGTGGCCTGAACGAATACGGCATCGCTGCCTATAAAACCGTTGACGATTTTGCGCAGCGTGAAGTGGCGTGGCTGTGCTCGATCGGCGGCATCGAGATCAAGCACGGCGTGGCGCTTGGACGTGACGTGGAGCTCGACGCGCTGCGCAAGCAGCACGATGCGGTCTTCCTCGCGATCGGTCTCACGGGCGTGCGCGCATTGGCGATGGAAGGCGAGGACCTGGGCGGCGTGATGAACGCAGTGGATTTCATCGAACAGGTGCGCGCGGCGAGCGACTTCGGCACGGTGCCGGTGGGCCGGCGAGTCGTCGTGATCGGCGGCGGCAATACGGCAGTGGATGCCGCCGTGCAAAGCCACAAGCTCGGCGCGACGTCGGTCACGATGGTGTATCGGCGCGGCGTCGAGTCGATGAGCGCGACGTGGGCCGAGCGCGATTTCGCGCAAACCAACGGCGTCACGCTCGTCACGCATGCAAAGCCGATGCGTTTGATCGGAGAAGGAGGCGTGGTGACGGGTGTCGAATTCGAGCGCACGCTAGGCGATGGCAGTCAGGAGCGCTTCGTGGTCGAGGCCGACATGGTGTTAAAGGCAATCGGGCAGACGCTGGTGCCGGTCGGTATCGAGCGCGAACTGTTGACGCTGGACGGCAGCCGTATCGCGGTCGATGCAAACGGACAAACTTCGTTACCCGGCGTATGGGCGGGTGGCGATTGCGCGGCGACTGGCGGGATCGATCTGACGGTACAAGCGGTGCAGGACGGCAAGGTCGTCGCCGCCACGATTGACGCCCAGTTCGCCCGCACAGCAGTCAAAGCCGCGTGAGACTGCACAGAGCCGCTTAAGCCACGCATCACACCAAGATAAAATAGCAGTCCCCAAGGAGCCGAACATGGCCGATCTGCGCTGTACGATTGCCGGCATTACGTCGCCGAATCCCTTCTGGCTCGCTTCCGCGCCGCCGACCGACAAAGCCTATAACGTGAACCGCGCGTTCGAAGCGGGCTGGGGCGGGGTCGTGTGGAAGACACTGGGCCTCGACCCGCATGTAGTGAACGTCAGCTCACGCTATGGCGCGGTGCAATGGAACGGCCAGCGCATCGCGGGCCTGAACAATATCGAACTGATCACTGACCGTCCGCTCGACGTCAACCTCAAGGAAATCGCCCAGGTCAAACGCGACTGGCCGGACCGCGCGATGATCGTCTCGCTGATGGTGCCGTGCAACGAGCGCGACTGGAAGTGGATTTTGCCGCTCGTCGAAGACACCGGCGCCGACGCGGTGGAATTGAATTTCGGCTGCCCGCACGGCATGAGCGAGCGCGGCATGGGTGCGGCGGTCGGTCAGGTGCCCGAGTACATCGAGATGGTCACGCGCTGGGTTAAGGAAGGCTCGAAGCTGCCCTGCCTCGTCAAACTCACGCCGAATATCAGCGACATCCGCCTCGGTTCGCGTGCTGCCTACAAAGGCGGCGCGGACGGCGTGTCGCTGATCAACACGATCAACTCGATCGTCGCGGTGGATCTCGACGCGATGTCGCCGCTGCCGATGGTCGACGGTAAAGGCACGCACGGCGGCTATTGCGGTCCGGCGGTCAAACCGATTGCGCTGAACATGGTGGCCGAAATTGCGCGCGACGTGGAAACGCCGAATCTGCCGATCTCCGGCATCGGCGGCATTTCGACATGGCGCGATGCGGCCGAATTCATGGTGCTCGGCGCAGGCAGCGTGCAGGTCTGCACGGCGGCGATGCACTATGGATTCCGTATCGTCTCCGATCTCGCGGATGGTCTTTCAAACTGGATGGACGAAAAAGGCTATACGACGCTCGACGACATTCGCGGCCGCGCCGTGCCGAACGTCACCGACTGGAAGTACCTGAACCTCAAATACGACATCAAGGCGCGCATCGATCAGGACAAGTGCATCCAGTGCGGCCTCTGCCATATCGCGTGCGAAGACACCGCTCACCAGGCGATCATGAAGGAAAAAGATGGCGTCCGGCATTTTGAAGTGATGGACTCCGAATGTGTCGGCTGCAATCTGTGCATGCATGTGTGCCCGGTCGAGCAGTGCATCACGATGGAGCGCGTGGACAGCGGCGAGTATGCGAACTGGACCACGCATCCGAACAACCCTGCACGGGTGGATGCTGGTGAAAGCGACAAGTCAGACGCCGTTGAAACCGCCGAGCATGCCCATGCCCACGCAGCAAAAGCAGCTTGAAACCTGAGCTACCAGTAGGAAAGGAAACGAAGCGAAGCGCTTGTACTGAACCTGTAATTTTCCCTCAAGGCCTGACGCGCCATCAGAAGCTGCGCAGGCCTCAACGATCAGTGGAGATCTTTCGATGAAGCAGACAGCGCAACCCGTCGATCCGCAGTTTGCGGCCGGCGCGCAGGGCAGCAGTCTTTACAACGACGACCTTGCGCCGACCGGCGTCGCACAGCGCACGTGGCGGTGGTATCACTTCGCCGCGCTGTGGGTGGGGATGGTGATGAACATCGCGTCGTACATGCTCGCGGCCGGATTGACGGAGGAGGGCATGTCGCCGTGGCAGGCGGTGGCAACCGTGTTGCTCGGCAATCTGATCGTGCTGGTGCCGATGCTGCTGATCGGGCATGCGGGCGCGAAGCACGGCATTCCGTATGCGGTGCTGGTGCGTTCCTCCTTCGGCACGCAGGGTGCGAAATTGCCGGCGATGCTGCGGGCGATCGTCGCGTGTGGCTGGTACGGCATTCAGACATGGCTGGGCGGCAGCGCGATCTACACGTTGCTGAACATTCTGACTGGCAACGCGCTGCACGGCGCGGCCTTGCCTTTCCTTGACATCTCGCTCACGCAGCTCGCGTGTTTCCTGGTGTTCTGGGCGTTGCAGATCTATTTCATCGTGCACGGCACCGACTCGATTCGTTGGCTCGAAAGTTGGTCCGCGCCGATCAAGATCGTGATGTGTATCGCGCTGGTGTGGTGGGCCACCTCGAAGGCGGGCGGTCTCGGCTCGATGTTGTCCGCGCCGTCGCAGTTCGTGCCGGGCGGCAAGAAGGAGGGCATGTTCTGGGCGACTTTCTGGCCCGGCCTCACGGCGATGGTGGGCTTCTGGGCGACGCTCGCGCTGAACATCCCCGACTTCACACGCTTTGCTAAAACGCAGCGCGACCAGATTATCGGCCAGTCGATCGGTTTGCCGGTGCCGATGGCCTTGCTCTCGGTGATCTCCGTGGTGGTGACGTCGGCGACCGTGGTGATCTACGGCAAGGCGATCTGGGACCCGATCGACCTGACGAGCCGCATGACCGGCATCGGCGTCGGCCTTGCGTTGATCATCCTGACGCTGGATACGATGTGCTGCAATCTGGCGGCTAATCTTGTTGGGCCGGCTTATGATTTTTCGAGCCTGTGGCCGAAGGGCATTTCGTATCGCGTCGGTGGCATGATTACCGCGACCATCGCCATTGTGATGATGCCGTGGAAGATTCTTGCCACCACGCAGGGTTATATCTTTACGTGGCTGGTTGGATACTCGGCTTTGCTCGGTCCGGTAGCGGGCATTCTGATGGTCGACTACTTCCTCATTCGCGGCACACGGCTGGACCCGCGCGAACTGTTCGACGAGCATGGCGAGTACAGCTACACCGGCGGCTGGAATATCGGCGCGGTGGTGGCGCTCGTGATCGGCGTGCTGCCGAATTTGCCGGGTTTCCTGCACACCGCGTTTCCGGCGTCGTTCCCGAATGTGCCGGCGATTTTCAACACGCTCTATACGTATGCCTGGTTTGTCGGACTCGCGTTGGCGTCGATCGTATACAGCGCGTGGATGAAGCTGAGCAAAGGACCGAGTGCGCGCGTGGCGAGTGCCTGAGTGTCCATAAGCCACGCACGAGGCAAATGAAGTACGTAGCACCAAAACCAGCAGTTCATAAGGAGGCGGCACCATGACGACCCTGATTCGCGGCGGCACGATTATCGACGCGGAGAACACGTATCGTGCGGACGTGTTGTGTGCGGACCCGCAGGACGGCGGCACGATCCTGCAGATCGGAGCGGACCTGGAGGCGCCGGCCGGCGCCACGATCGTCGATGCGGGCGGGCAGTATGTGATGCCCGGCGGTATCGATCCGCATACGCATATGGAATTGCCGTTCATGGGCACCACGGCCAGCGACGATTTCTATACAGGCACGGCCGCGGGTTTATCCGGCGGCACGACCAGCATCATCGACTTCGTGATTCCGAGCCCGAAGCAATCGCTGATGGAGGCCTTCAAGGAATGGCGCGGCTGGGCCGAAAAAGCGTCGGCGGATTATGGCTTTCACGTTGCGGTGACGTGGTGGGACGATTCGGTCTATCGCGACATGGGTACGCTGGTACACGAACACGGCGTGTCGAGTTTCAAGCACTTCATGGCCTACAAGAACGCGATCATGGCCGACGACGAAGTGCTGGTGAACAGCTTCTCGCGCTCGCTCGAACTCGGCGCGTTGCCCACCGTGCATGCGGAAAACGGTGAGCTGGTGTTTCAGTTGCAGCGTCAGTTGCTTGCCAAGGGCTTCACGGGACCTGAGGCGCATCCGTTGTCGCGACCGCCTGAAGTGGAGGGCGAGGCCGCCAATCGGGCGATCCGCATTGCACAAGTGCTAGGTGTGCCGGTGTATATCGTCCACGTGTCCGCGAAGGATGCGGTCGACGCGATCGCGCGTGCCCGTAGCGAAGGCCTTCGCGTGTTCGGTGAAGTGTTGCCGGGTCATCTGGTGATCGACGAAGCGGTGTATCGCGATCCCGACTGGACCCGTGCGGCGGCGCACGTGATGAGCCCGCCGTTCCGTTCCGCGGAGCATCGCGAAGCATTGTGGCGGGGTTTGCAAGCGGGCCAACTGCACACTACCGCGACTGACCATTGCGTGTTCTGTGCGTCGCAGAAGGCCATGGGCCGCGAGGACTTTACGAAGATCCCGAACGGCTGCGGTGGCGTGGAAGATCGTATGGCGGTGCTCTGGCATCACGGCGTGAATTCGGGGCGTCTCACGCCGAACGAATTCGTGCGCATTACCTCAACCAACGCCGCGCAGATTTTCAACCTGTATCCGCGTAAAGGTGCGGTCCAGGTGGGCGCGGATGCCGACCTGGTCGTGTGGGATCCGCAGGCAAGCAAGACGATTTCGGTGAAGACGCATCACCAGAAGGTCGACTTCAACGTGTTCGAAGGCATGGCGGTGCAGGGCGTGGCGATGCACACGCTCACGCGCGGCGCGCTGGCATGGACCGATGGTGAACTGCGGGCAGTGCGTGGCGCAGGGCGTTATCTGAAGCGCCCGCCGAATCCGGCTTACTTCGACGCGATCCGGGTGGCCAATAAGCGGAAGGAGCCGCATCCAGTGGAGCGGTAAGCCGTTTGCAATCTGACGGGCGGCCTCGCAATGCCGCCCGTACCGACTATTTTTCAACGCCGCGCGTTCGCCGCGGCGATACCCCTCCCGCGTTTTCCCCGATGGCGCCCGGCACGTGTTCCGTGGTGCGATGCATGCCGCGTCTGCCATATCTGCTGTAAAGTCGAATTCGACGTTGTATGAGCCACCTTGGCTGTCCGCTTAGCACGCAAGCGCATATTGATCGGAAACCTGATCCTTTGTAAAAACGCAAACCGTTTGCTACAGTCCGCCCACTCTGCCGGGTCTGACCGCCGACGGAATGCCGCACACAAAACCATGCAACTGACGTAGCAAACTTTACGGAGCCACCAGATGAAGTCGATTCGTTCCATTCTGCTGATCGCGCTGCTGCAAGCGGTGACCCTGAGCCCGGCCTTCGCTGCTGACGAGCTCGCGCAGATCAAGTCCGCGGGCGTGTTCAAGATCGGCACCGAAGGCACCTACGCACCGTTCACGTACCACGATGAGTCCGGCAAGCTGACCGGCTTCGACGTTGAGATCGGCACCGAGATTGCAAAGCGCCTGGGCGTCAAGCCGCAATTCGTCGAAGGGAAATGGGACGGCCTGATCGCCGGTCTCGATGTGAACCGCTACGACTCGGTGATCAACGAAGTCGCTGTCACCGACGCACGCAAAGCGAAATACGATTTCTCGGACCCGTACATCACCTCGCACGCGGCGCTGATCGTGCGTTCGGACAACACTACGATCAAGACGTTTGACGACCTGAAGGGCAAGAAGTCGGCGAATACGCTGACCAGCAACTTCGGTAAGATCGCGGCTGCACACGGCGCCGAGGTGATTCCCGTGCAGGGCTTCAACGAATCGGTCGACCTGCTGACCTCGGGCCGCGTCGATGCGACCGTCAACGATTCGCTGTCGTTCCTCGACTTCAAGAAGCACAAGCCGGATGCGAAGGTGAAGATCGCCGCGCTCGATACGTCGGCTGATAGCAGCGACAAGTCCGCGGTGCTGATCCGCAAGGGCAGCCCGGAATTGCAGGCGGCCATCAACAAGGCGCTCGCCGACATCAAGAAAGACGGCACTTACGCGAAGATTTCGCAGAAGTACTTCGGCAAAGACGTCTCCCAATAAGCGTCATCTGCGAGTCTGAATCATGCCGGCATGGTTGCATCTGATGGCGCAGTCGCTGTGGCCCCTGCTGTATGCGGGGCTCGTCTTTACCGTGCCGCTCACGCTCGCGTCGTTCGCGATCGGAATCGTGCTCGCGTTTATCGTCGCGCTGGTCCGGCTATTCGGGCCGCGGTGGGCGATCGCGTGCGTACGTTTCTACGTATGGCTGTTTCGCGGCTCGCCGTTACTGGTGCAACTGTTCGTGATTTTCTACGGACTACCGAACGTGGGCATTGTGCTCGATCCGTTGACGGCGGCGATCATTGGCTTTTCGCTGAATGTCGGCGCGTATAACTCGGAAGTGATACGCGGCGTGATCGAGTCGATCCCGAAGGGCCAATGGGAAGCGGCGTACTCGATGGGTATGACGCGTGAGCAGGCGCTGCGTCGCGCGATCTTGCCGCAGGCGGCGCGTGTCGCGCTGCCGCCGCTGTCGAATTCGTTCATCGCGTTGGTGAAGGACACATCGCTTGCTGCGGTGCTGACGGTACCCGAGGTATTTCAGGCAGCGCAGCGGATCGCGTCCGTGACCTATGAACCGTTGATTCTCTACACCGAGGCGGCGCTGGTTTATCTGGTGTTCAGTTCGGTATTGTCGTCGGCGCAAGTCCGGCTCGAGCGCAAGTTCGGCCGTCACGCACTTTTCCATGCGGGCAACTGATGATTCGACTGGAAAAAATCGACAAGTACTTCGGCGACAATCGGGTGTTGAACTCGGTGGATCTACAACTCGCCTCGGGCAACGTCACCGCGCTGATTGGCCCATCCGGCAGCGGCAAGAGTACGCTGCTTCGCTGCGTGAACCTGCTGGAAATCCCGGAAGCTGGATCACTTCAAGTTGGCGACCAGCGCCTCGAATTCAGCCGCGACCACAAGCCGCCGCGTGAGGAGGTGCTGACGATCCGCCGCCGCACCGGCATGGTATTCCAGAACTTCCAGTTGTTTCCGCACTTGACGGTACGACAGAACGTCATGGAGGGCCTGCTGACCGTCCTGAAGTGGGACAAGGAAAAAGCGCGCGTACGTGCGGACGAATTGCTGGAGAAAGTCGGCATCGCACAAAAAGCGGACGCATGGCCCTCGACACTTTCCGGCGGCCAGCAGCAACGCGTGGCAATAGCGCGGGCGTTAGCCCCATCGCCGGAAGTATTGTTGTGCGACGAACCCACCTCGGCCCTCGATCCCGGACTGGCCGCGGAGGTAGTAGACGTACTCAAGCAGCTCGCCACGGAAGGCATGACGATGTTGATGGCGACGCACGATTTGCGTCTAGCCGCGACGATCGCGCGAGACGTGGTATTTCTGAACAACGGCGTAGTGATCGAGGCGGGCCCATCACGGGACATTTTCATGAATCCGAGCCAACCGGAAACAGAGCGCTTCGTATCGACGCTGACGCACAGCTTGCCGGACGCATGGACAGAGCGGGGCTAACCGGAGGGAGGGGAGGGCGGGAGCAAAAAGCCAGTGTATCGATCTCCAGCGGCGTAGAGAAAAAAGAGGGGCGCCGAAGCGCCCCTCAAGAAAAATGTACAACAGTCCCAAACCTTGACCACTGGTTTTCTAGCAGACTCTTCCGACGAGCACACAGTGCGAGTCGGGAAGTATGACTCCCTTGTCACTAGCGTATGCACGGGCACAAACACAGATTCCAGATGCACCACTACCCGTTGCAAACCACGGTGCCCACTTAGCAGTAGCGGTTTGAGCCGCTTTCTTTTGCCTACTTTTCTTTGCGGCATGCAAAGAAAAGTAGGTGCCGCCCCGCACAGGGGCAACGCTAATAGACCACTTACAATTCAAGGAAAGGCACCAACCTCAAACCGCCACACGCTCCGCGTCATCCCTAAGCGCGACCTCAAAAAACCGCTCCTGCGCAGCGGAACTAGCGCGTTCATAGGCCCGATTAACCCCACTAATAACAGCCCGAATAGAAGCAGTCACCAGATTGGCATCAATCCCAACCCCAAACGCGCTCCCAGCCACATCAGCCCCAGCCATTTCAGCGACAGCAACAGCCCGCGCATCAGCGCCTTGAGTCAGAGCCCGCTCCTCATAGTGCTGAATCCGCACCGGCACCCCAATAGCATGCATCAACGCATCAAGCGGCCCATTCCCTTCACCGCTCAACACGCGCCGCGAGCCATTAATATCGACAGTGAGCTTGATATGCTCCCGATCGCCACGCTCCGACAGACTATGCCCAACATAACGAATCGGCTCAGCACTATGCACATACTCCTGCTGAAACAATTCCCAGATCTGCGAGGGCGTCACTTCCTGCCCGCTATCATCCGTATAGCGCTGCACGGCCGAGCTGAAATCAACCTGCAAGCGCCGCGGCAACACAACCCCATAACCCTGCTCGAGCAAATAAGCAATTCCACCCTTGCCTGACTGGCTATTCACCCGAATCACCGAATCATAGGTGCGTCCAAGATCGCTAGGATCGATCGGCATATAAGGCACTTCCCAGACTGCGTCCGGTTTCTGCACGGCAAAACCCTTCTTGATCGCATCCTGATGGGAGCCGGAGAACGCGGTAAACACCAGATCGCCGACATACGGATGGCGCGGATGCACCGGCAACTGCGTGCATTCCTCAGCAGTCCGTGCGACTTCATTGATATTCGAAAAATCGAGCTCGGGATCGACACCCTGCGTGTACAGATTCAACGCGAGCGTCACCAGATCGACATTGCCGGTACGTTCGCCATTGCCGAACAAACACCCTTCGACACGATCCGCTCCCGCCATCACCGCCAGTTCCGCGGCAGCCACGGCCGTGCCCCGATCGTTATGCGGATGCACGGAAACGATCAACGAATCGCGACGCGCGAGATTGCGATGCATCCATTCGATCTGGTCCGCGTAGACGTTCGGCGTAGCCATTTCGACGGTAGCGGGCAGGTTGACGATCGCCTTATGCTCGGGCGTCGGTTGCCAGATGTCGAACACGGCGTCGCATACTTCCTTGGCGAATTCGAGCTCGGTGCCGCTGAACACTTCCGGGCTGTATTGCAGCGTGAAGTGCGTTTCCGGCGTGGCGTCGGCGAGACGCTTCATCGTGCGCGCGGCGTTTTGCGCGAGTTCTTTCACGCCGCTCTTTTCGAGGCCGAACACGATGCGGCGGAATTCCGGCGCGGTGGCGTTGTACAGGTGGACGATAGCGCGCGGCACGCCACGCAAGGATTCGAAAGTGCGTTCGATCAGGTCGTCGCGAGCTTGCGTCAACACTTCGATGGTGACGTCGTCGGGGATATGGCCGCCTTCGATCAACTCACGCACGAAATTGAAGTCGGTCTGCGAGGCAGACGGGAATGCGACTTCAATTTCCTTGAAGCCGATCTGCACCAGCGTCTTGAACATGCGCATCTTGCGTTGCGCGTTCATCGGCTCGAACAGCGCCTGGTTGCCGTCGCGCAGATCGGTACTCATCCAGATCGGCGCACGCGTGATGACGCGCGACGGCCACTGTCGGTCGGTCAAATTGATGGGCTTGAACGAGTGGTACTTGGTAGCAGGGTTCTTCAACATTTTCATCATCCTTGGGATCGATCAACCTGAGTTGTCGACCGGACGACGAAAAGACAAAGCATGGCCGCCGGTCGGAAACCGGGGCTGGGTCAGTTACTGGGGAATTGAGCGGTGCTTCGGGTGTATCAGATGGAAGCGCGCAGCAGCAGACCTAGCCCGGTAGAGCGGGCTAGTAGTAGCGATAGGATGGTCTGGGCGCGGTACATGGTGCGCAATAGGAACATATTATTGGGATCGCGTCAAGCGCCGGTGCGGTGAGGCGCACGCCGGCCGGAAGCGCCTATCCCGACCGGCGCGCGCTGAAAGCCAGGCCGGTCATGCGTGTCACCTGGGTTTCACGAAGCGCAAGGTCATGCGATCCGATTCGCCGATCGCGGCGTACTTCGCCCGGTCGACGTCGTGGCCTTCATACGTGGGCGGCAGCGACCACACACCGTGTGGGTAGTTTTTCGTGTCGCGCGGGTTGTTGTTCACCACGCTTTGGGCCGCCAATTCGAAACCTGCCGCTCGCGCATGTTCGATGACATAGGCTTCGGTGACATAGCCGCTGTCGATGGTCTGTTGCAGTGAAGTGCCCGGCGCCGCGCGATGTTCCTCGACCCCGAGGATGCCGCCCGGCTTGAGTGCCGTGTAAAAGGCGCGCAGATTGGCGTCGATCTGGCCGTCCTTGATCCAGTTGTGGATATTGCGGAAGGTCAGCACCTGGTCAACGCTGCCGTCGGCCGGAAAGCCGCTGAACTGACCTGCTCGCAGCGTACCGACCACGACATTGCCGTAAATAGCCGGTGTGGCCGACAGCTTGCGCGCGAATGACGCCCGGCCAGCCTGCTCTTCTGCCAACGACGCAGCGTCCGGGCTGTCGTATTGCGCCTCGTACAGCTTGCCGTGGTCGTGCAGATAGGGCGCGAGTATCTCCGTGTACCAGCCGCCACCGGGCGCGATCTCCAGCACGGTTTGCGACGACGCCACGCCGAAGAACTGCAGCGTTTCCTTCGGATGACGGTAGACGTCGCGTGCCCGGTTCTTGTCGCTACGCTGCGGCCCCGAAATGGCGGCATCGAGCGAGGCGGAATCAGTCGCGGAGAAAGAGGTCGATGCCGTCGGAGCAGCGCAGGCGGCCATGAGCAGCGCCGCGCTCAGTGCCACGAGCGCGGAACGCAGCGCGCGGGCTTGGGGGATGGGGTGGGTGTTCATGGTAGCCATTATCGGGCGCGATGCGCCTGGAAAGAAATCGCCAATCGGCATAACGATATGCGCTTGCGGTATTTGCTGTGATCCCGTGTCCCCATGGCTTCGGTCAGCGCACGGGGCGCGCCAGTTCGGCATTTTGCGGTGGGCGGGCAGATTTTGCCGAATCCGAAAGACGAGGTAGCGCGTATAAATGATGTGATCAGCGTCTGGGGCGCCTGGACTGGAATCGCGGACATGATCGCCTTTCATTTCACTTTGCACTTTGCCGGAGGTCGGTATGAAACGAACATCGGGGACGTCGAGGGTAGCGGGGGTTCTGCTGTGCGCGGTCGCTTGCGGCGTCGCCGCGCAGGCTGGCGCACAGGGCCTGAGCGTTCAGGACGATATCAACGCGCCGCAAAACAGTACGCGCGTGATGCCGAACGCGGCGCGCGGCAGCGAATATCCGACGCACGGCAACCAGCAGGCGGGCGAGTTGAATCTGAATCCGACCGATCCGCGCGCGCAACTGGTCAATGGGTTGCCGAACAACACCCAATCAGGTGGCTACGGTTCGCCGCTCGCCGGCGTGCGCACCTACGTGCAGCCGCAAATGCCGTCGAACTGAGCGTTCGCGCGGGCGACAGTCGGTCGTGCTGCATCGCGCGCTGGCAGCAGCGCATCCCGGCGCGGACCGTAGTGTTTCTGTTTTGGGCTCGGATTCAGGCTCAGGCTCAGGCTCAGGCTCAGGCTCAGGCTCAGGCTCAGGCTCAGGCTCAGGCTCANTCAGGCGTGACCACCTCACTGCCCGGCGACTGGATCGCCGGCTGCAGGTCCGCCTCAGATACCGAACACGATCCGCAAGGTATCGTTCTGCACGATCACCGAGACGCCAATTACCAGCAGGATCAGCGGCAGCAACGCGGTACCGTAGCGCCGGATCGGCGCGCCCAGCAACGGATGCGCCACCAGCCACACGGCGCCTGCGCACCAGAGACCGATCATGGCGACGAACACCAACGAGATGAACATGCCCTCACTATGCGAATGACTCGCGTACAAAGGCACGTAGACCGCGAGATTGTCGGAGCCGTTGGCGACCGCGACGCACGCGACTGTCCACCATGACGAGCCTGCGCCGGCCGTAGCCGGCGCGGCTGGTGAACGCGTGCACGCCGTGGCCCGCGCCTCTTGCACCTGATCCGCGTTGCCGGGGCGCAAGCGCGCCCATGCTTTGCTCAGCCCCACGCCTATCGGCAAGATACCGAGCAGACCGACATAGCCGGCAGGTAATCGCGTCAACAGGGCGGCGAGCAGAATCGAGCCTGCGATCAAGGTCAGCGAACCGGCAAACTGCCCGGCGATCACGCGCCGACGCTGGCCGCCCGTTTCCGCAAGGAAGGCGAGCAGCACGAAAAGGTTGTCGATATTGGTGGCGGCGTAAGCCGCGACGGCGATTAGGGCAAGGCTGAACATGCGGGAAAGCCGGTCAATGCGCAGTGGGAAAACGGATCCGCGCCCATGAAGCGGGTACGGATGAAGAGGCTGCGGCGCGCCGCAGGCATGGCGGCCGGTCAACACGATGCCGATACGAAGCGTCGCGGTCAAGCTGTCTCGTTGTCTTGTGCGATGTGTGGTTTGGCACGTCCTTGCGCGGTGTCGCGTCACTGTCTCTGTGCTTATCCCTGTGCCGTCCCCGTGGGCGGCGGCGGTGCCGATCCCCCAGCCCGTAAGCTACAATTGCCGACGGCTTGCAAAACGGAACATCAATGAAGATTCGGATTCTCTCTATCGCCTGCGTCACGACCGCTGCCGCGCTGCTGGCGGCCTGCACGGCCGTCTACAAGAACTCGGATGCATGCGAGCAGTTGATGCGAAGCAAGCTGGCTGAAACATCGTCGCCGGATACGCTGAAGATCGCTCATACGGGCGCCGGTATCGACGGCTCGCGGGTGGTCGTCGAAGGATCGATCGAGCATGTGATGACGGCCTCGGAGGTTGCGGCCGCCTCGGCGGCCTCAGCGGCTTCCGCCGCGAAACTGGCGAATGCGCCTCAGCCGGCCTCGGGCGTGCGCGCGGCGTCCGCGGCGTCCGTGGCGCAGGGGGCTTCCTCGGCTTCGGCCGCTGCGGCTGCTTCCGGCGTGACGGCTGGAGCGGCTTCAGGTGCAATGGCCGCTTCGGCGAGCTTCGCTGCCTCCGGCGGCGACGCAGCTTCGCTCAAATCGACCAAGCCGAAGAAGATCAATACGGCCGCGGCCGCCGAGTGCACATTCCACGGCTCCGCGCTGAGCGTATTTAGCTGGTTGGCGCCGGCAAAGCTCGCCACGCCGGCCCCTGCTGCTGCGAGCGAAGTCGCCGAGTAAAGCCTTGCTCGAAACGGGCGCAGCCAGCTTTGACTAGCGCCCGCTCAACCGCAAACCGCAAACCGCAAACCGCGAATCTTAACCCTCAAGCCGCCCCATTCGCGAGGCGGCTTTTGTCCTCGCGCATCAGTTTCAGCACGCTTTCGCCGAAGGCCTGCGGCCGCCCCTCGAAGCAGCGCTGCACCGCCTGCGTATCGATCAGGCGTTGGCGCAGCGCCGCGCGCTCGTCGTGCTGGTCGATCATGCGCACGGCCGCAGCGACATACGTCTCGACGCTGTCCGTGGTGGTCCACGAGGGCATGCCCACGCGCTCGAACAGCGCGCCGTCGATCCGCTCGAACACTTCCGGCCCGCGTTTGCATACACCTGGCAAGCCGAGCGTCAATGCATCGACGATACCGTTGGTGTTGCCGAACGGAAACGGACTGAGGAACAGGTCGGCCTGGTTGACGCGCGTCAGATACGCGGCGTAGTCGTGAAAGTCGTGCACGATGGCGCCCGGCACCGCGCGCGCGATGACGTCGCGCAGACGGTCGAACGGCAGACCCGACGGCACACCGGTCATGAAGTGAAACTCAACGGGTGTCGCAGCACGCGCGCCGATCTCGCGGCACGCGTCGAGAAAGCCGGGATTGAGTTTCATCGCGCTGGCGGTGATGACGATCTGCAGCGCCTCGCGCTGTGACGGAATCTGCGCGACGATGTCCGGCAACGCGACGGACGGGCGGTACGGTTGACCGTCTTTCGGCAGCTTCATCAGGCGTTCGCTGAAGCAGGCCGGGTCGCCGACATAATCTTCCTCGACGCTGATGTAGTCGATCTTGTCTGAATGCGTGGTAGCGGGATGGCCGAGCGCCGCGATCTGCAACGGCGCGATGCGTAGGTTGGACATGAACACCGTTAGCACGAACATGCCGACGCTCGGCATGTACAACACGTCCGGCTGCTCGGCCTCGGCGAAGTCGCGAATCGTCTTCAGGCACTCGCCGATGTAGTCGGGCTGTTCCAGTTCGATAAAGCGGTCGAAGACGTCCCGCCCCACGTCGTCGAGCGCGTAGCCGAAGCCGAAGCCCACCACCTCGAAATGTTCGCGTGCGGCTTCGAGCGTACGCGAGTGCGTGCGGTAGATCGAATGGGCGCCGCTGAACCATTCCAGCACCACCACCATCAGCGGCTTCTTGCCGCGCTGCGTTTTGCCTCTGGCACGCTTGGGTTTCGATGCGGACAAGTCAGTCAGGCCGAGTTGTTCCAGCTTGCGACGCACCAGCACGTTGATGTCCTGCTTGATCGCGTGCCGCCGCGGCGTATCGGCATAGCTGCAGAACATATAGGCGTTGTGCAGCACGGCCGATGGCAGATCGTCGAGATCGCCGATGAGCTGCAGCTTGCCGGGCAGCCACTCCAGCAGCGCCTCGCGTTTGAGATGCGCGCCTGGCGAGCCCTTGAAGACTGGTGCCAGCAAAGCGAGGGCGAGACAGGCCGCGATGGTTTTGTCGTACGCCCAGAGCGCGGCGAAGTCGAGTTCCAGTTCGGACTCGGTCGAATAGAGCACGCATAGCTTCTCGATGAAGCTGTCTCCCGGCAGAAACTGTGCGTCCGCCGCGCCGCGAGGATTCAGATGACGGATGACATGGTCCGCATTGCCAAACGCCGTGGCCGAGAACAGCGTGCCGATCCATTCATGCAGCGTGAAAAACAATCTGAGGCACGCGGTGGGCGGCCGGAAATCCGGGTCGGCGAACAACGTAGACGCCGCGCTTGTCAGACGCGTGCAGAAACGCTGGCGTTGCTCATTGGGAGACAGGTCGATCATGCCCGAGGCTTTGAAGCTCGCGTTCAATTCGCCGCGCGTTTGTTGAAGGAGTGCGAGTGCCGCGATGAGCTGAAGCGAGGCTTGCGTATGCTGCCGCGTGTAGACGAGTTGCTCGAAATCGTCGAGCGAAAAGGTGACTTCCATCGTTTCACTATTATTAGATTATGCAGAGCTAACGATATCGAGATCACGTTAGCCGGAAACGACGATTATTGCAGTCAGGGCATATCAAATAAGCGGGGGATGAGAATTTGGGAATTTTCCGCGCGGAGAAATCCGAGCGGACTGTAGGATTTTTCTGTTTGAGGCGGGAGTTTGGCGCTCGATACGCGAGGTCTGCTCGGGCACTCAATCGAACCCGCCCAACGCGGCTGTCTGCGCAAGGCGGGCCCCGACATCGAGCACTCAGAACGCGTAATACGGACCTGGCCCGGCCGACGTCACGCTCGATGCAATCGCCGTGTAGACGCGTCGGCCGAAGAAGAAGGGCAGGCCCCAGCCGAAGCTGTTGCTGGCAATGCCGGCCAGGTTGTCGAAGGCGTTGTTCGACGAGCCAAACAGTGCGCTCGAATTACCGATCGAAAACGACACCGTGCTCGACACGCCATCCGTGCCAGAGATCGAGGCGCTTGCTGTTTGCGTGGAACTCGGGCAGTACCAATAACCGCATCGGGGTAATTGGCTATTGTTGAAGAACAGGCCGTTCGAGCCACTGTCGAGGTAGCTCTGCCCATAAGTCTGGCCGGCGCTGGTAGTGCGCACATAGCCCGTCTGCGTGTTGGTCCTGAAGACGGTTGCGCCGCCCAGTGTGTTATTCGCCTGAGTGCCGATGCCGAATATCAAGGAGCCTGACACGCTGGGCGCGCCCGCGTCGGCGATTGCCGGCAGGTCGATCACCATACCGTTGTTGTCGAGGGCGAAGCGGCTGACTGGATTGGTCACCTGCAGGGCGAGCGCTTGCGTGCCCGCGAGGCAGGCGCCGCTGGCGTCGCAGTTGTAATACCAGCGTGGCAGCGCCGAATTGACGCAGCCACTGCCGCAATCGGCCGAGAACAGGCCGACGCCGAGAATGCCGTTGGCGCGCAGGCTCGCGACGGTCAGCATCGCGGGTCCGGAGCCGGCACAGTCGGTGGGCACGTTGGGCAGGGTGGGGTCAGCGATCAACTGGATCGGAATTGAGGCGGCCAGTTGGCCGGCCATGTGTACGTCCGCGCTGCGGACCGCGCCCCACGCATAGCCGCCGCCGAATACCGCGCACTCGCCCGTGACGCCGCTGCCTGAGGCCACGGCAGCAAGCGGAAGGCCGGCCGGCAGCGCCGAGGCGAGAATCCGCAAGCCCTGCGAGCCGGTGTCGACCTGAATATTGTTGATCGTCGCGCAGTTGCTGGTGCCGGGCTGGCAGACGGTGACGCTAGTGGTCAGCATGTTGCGCGTCAGGCCAGGCGCAGCGCTAACGGTGATCGGCTGGACATTCGGCGTGCTCGACTGCGGCACGGAGTTCGTCACGCTGGCGCCAGCGGGTCCGGACGGCGCGCTCGCGGCGTTCGGACTGCTGGCCGGGCTCGTCGAGCCCGCCTGGGTGGAGGCAGCCGGCGTACTGCTTCCACCGCCGCCACCGCAACCAGCGAGCACGGCGCAAGTCAGGAACAGGGCGCGGAGATGAGAAGAGGTCTTCATGGCGTGTTGACGGTAGTTTTTCTGGGCGGTTTATTGCTGGCCTGCCCGCGTCAGCGGAGGTCAGCGGAGGTCGTCGGAGGTGACGCCGGCGGGCAGCGCCGCCGGCAGCCACGCGCGTCCGACATAGCCGCGCATCGGACCACCCGATTCCACGATCACATCTGGCCTGACAACCCGCGAGGCGTGCAGATTGCCGTCTGGCGCCGACGCGGCAGCGCCCGCCCTGTAGGAGTCGGCGTACTTTCCCAGCAGCGCGCGCAGATCCGGCATGGTCGGGCCTTGCCACGTGTAAGCGATGATCTGGCCGGTATTCGTCGCGTACTCGTTGAGGGTCGTATTGCCTGCGTCGGTCAGCGTGCGCAGGCGTAAGGCGCCGTTCAGCAGGGTTTGGGCCGCCGCGGCCGTCGAATTCGCCTGGCTGGGCATCGTGCCGCCCAATTCGGCATGCGCGTCGGCACTGGCACACAGCAGGGCGGCCACCATTGCCGGGACGGCGAAGGCTGGTAAGAAAGAGGCATTTGGCATGGCAACCTGTCTCGCAGTTGGGGCGCTCAAGTTTTATTGATATGTCCAATTCAAGATAACACTCAGGTTTCCTGATCGTTGTCATGAGGGGCTCGCGGCGCTTCAGCCAATCTCGAAAATAGCGTGTGGCGGGGATGGAAAGTGTCTTTTAAAACAATGATCTGACAAGAAGCTGGGTCATGCCCTACAGGCGTTTGAGAAGTGTTGTGAACTGTTAAATTTGCCGCTGATGGACATGGTCGCCGCCGTGAAGCGGGGCGTTTTTCTGCGAATGGAGGGGCGCGCTTCGCAGCGATTCATCGGTATCCAGACGCTTCGACGCAACCCGGGATTTGCCGTCTGCGCTCTGCTCAATTCACGGGCAAACCCGGGTTTTTGCACATGACTCGCCGGGATCGGTAAAATGTTGGGTTGATCCACGGAAACTTGCCGTGGCGTAGCGGAAGGATTCCCCGAACATGACTGATCTTCGTCTTACCAAGCGGTTTGCAGTAATGCTGATGGCAGGCGGTCTGGTCGCCGGCTGCGGCACCTCGTCGCCGACCAAAATCGACTACAAAAGCGACTCGAAATCGAAGCAAGTGTCACTTGCCGTACCGCCGAACATGATCGATGAGACGTCCGATCAGCGTTCGTTGCCCCCGCAAGGCGGCCAAACCTCGCTGTCCACGCTCCAGCAGGTCCAGGCGCAAGCACCGGCCGCCAACACCCTGACGGTGGTGCCGCAGGTGAACGGCATGCACATCCAGCGCGACGGCACGGAAAGCTGGCTTGTGATCGACAACAAGGCGCCCGACCAGGCCTGGGCGCCAATCCGCCGTTTCTGGCAGGAACAGGGCTTCCTGCTGGTGGTCGACCAGCGCGACAAGGGTGTGATGGAAACGGACTGGAACGAAACGCACGCTTCGATCAACGAGGGGCTGATCCGCGATACGTTGTCCAAGGCAATGGGCAACAGCTATGTGAGTTCTGAGCGCAACAAGTACCGCACGCGTCTCGAAACGGCGCCGAACGGCGGTACCTATGTGTTCATCAGCCAGAAGGGCATGCGCGAGGCGATCAGCGGCACGAACAACGAGTCGACCAAGTGGGAAGCCAAGCCGAACGATCCGGGCCTCGAACAGGAATATCTGAAGCGCTTGATGGCAGCGCTGGCGCTGGCCGATTCGCGCAACACGCAAAGCGCCGACCTCTCGCCGGCGGGGGCGCAAACTGCGCCGAACGCGGCTACGGCGGGTGCGAAATCGGCGGCTGCGGCCACGGCGGCGCGAAACGTGGCGTTGTCGGCGCAACAGCCCATGCCGGATGACGCGGCGAACACCACGGCGGCACAGTTCTCGTCCACCGAGCTGACGCTGAGCGAGCCGTATGACCGTGCATGGCTGCGCGTGGGCCTCGCGCTCGATCGCAGCAACTTCACGGTCGACGATCGCGATGCGAGCCGCGGTCTGTACTTCGTGCGCTACGTCGATCCGAAAGATCTGACATCGGCAGAGCAGGGCTTCTGGAGTCAGGTGTTCCACGGCAAGAAGGAAAAGGTCGCCAAGCAGTATCTCGTGAACGTGCGCGCGGTGACGCCTGACCAGACCCGCGTTGCGGTGGTCGACGACAAGGGGGCTATCGATCAGAGCTCGCAGGCCAAGCAGATCATGGGTCTGATGGTCGACCAGTTGCACTGAACGAAGGTGTAGCAAGCAGCGAACGCTGTCTGAAAACCCGCCCGGAAGGCAATTCCGGGCGGGTTTTTTTATGCCCGCAATTTATCGCCGGCGCAGTGAGGCGTAGACCGCTATCGCGGCGCGCACGTGTTTTGCTTTCCGTCTGAAACACCGGTATGAACCGGCGACGCTTAACGGGGAGATGGCCATGTTCGACGTGATTCCTTACTGGATGTGGGCGGCGAGCTTGCTCGTCCTGGCGCTTGTCTGCGGCGCGGCCCTGGAGCGGCGCGAGACGCAGCGGCCAACGGGCTTGCGGGTCCGGCATACGGCCACGCAACGCACGAAATGGCCGGTGCGGTGATGGTCGACTCGCTTCAAACGCATGAAGCGAGTTCGCGCGGCCGCCCCTGTGCGGCCGCATGTAACGTGACGTTACCCCGGTGACGTAACTCGCGAAGCCCCTTCCGCAGACCCTGTCAATATCCTTTCTTCGCAAAATAATGTAATAAAAATCAATGATTTGCGAACAATTTCTTGTAAATCGCTATAACTGGCACGCAAGCTGCTTTTAAAGACTCATGGGGCCGGATTCGTAACATCCGACGTGAGTTTGCGGCGAGTGTCCAATCGGCGATTCCCAGACCCTTTCCGCACCGGCGAACGAACCGGTGCTTAGCCCGATGATGGCCTGCGCGCACGGCGCGCGGCCTCGGTGGCCCCGTCGCCTATCCTCGTAGGGCGACGGTTTCGCCCGCACTCCAACGGAGTGCGGGCTATTTTTTTGGGTGCCCGGAATCGGTTGCCAGGCCGCTGACGCGGCGAGCGGTGCAAGACGGGAAGGCCGCGACCTTGAAGGCGTCACGCGAGGCGGTGTTTCTGTGTCGGCGCGGCCCTCAGGCGGCGGGAAGCGGACTGCGCCGAACGTATCGTGCGAGGCGGCGTTCAGGTGTCGGCGCGACGCGGCCCGACCCACGGCAGACGTTTGACCACGCCGGTGGCAAGCGCGGTGCCGACGAGAATCACGCCGCAGCCTTCCAGCATGCCCGGCGACACAGTTTCGCCGAGAAACAGGGCACCCCACAGAATGCCGAAGATCGGAATCACGAAGGTCACCGTAATCGCGCGTGCCGGCCCGGCCACCGCGATCAGATGGAAGAACAGCATGTACGCGACGCCGGTACACGCGATGCCTAGCGCGATGACCGCGCCCCACGCGTGCAGCGAGATCGGCGCGGCAGGCCAGTAGATCACGGCGAGCGGCAGCAGCACGATGGTGGCGCCGGTCATCGTGCCGGTCGCGACGGTCAATGCGTCGACGCCGGTCAGGTGGCGCTTCGTGTAATTGGCGGCGATGCCGTAAAGCAGCGTGGCGCCGAGCGCGGCGGCGGCCGCGAGCGCGGTGCTCATCGGCGTGGCGGCCGAGCCGTTCGGTGCGGCGATCTGATCCCACACCAGCATCAGGACGCCGAGAAAGCCGATCACGAGACCGAGCGTGCGCAGCGCGCTCAGGCGGTCGCGCAGCCACAGGAAGCCGACGAGCGCGCCCCACAGCGGGGTGGTCGCATTGATCACGGACGTTACGCCCGCCGACAGCGTCAACTCGGCATACGCGAACAGGCAGAACGGCGCCGCCGAATTCAGGATACCGACCACCAGCAATGGAAACGCGCGCGTGCGCAGGATCTTCGCGGACTCGCGCAGCGGCCGCCGCGCAATCAGGACGACGGCCAGAAAGGCCGCGCCGATGCCGACGCGCAACGCCATCAGCGGCGCGACGCCGAAGTCGGTCACGCCGACGCGGATAAACAGAAACGAGGCGCCCCACAGGGCGGCCAGGATTAGCAGTTGCAGCAGGTTTTTGGCATTCATTGTCGTGGCGTCGCGCGCGGTTGAGTCGAGACGCCTGTGCATCGTAGCAGCGCGATTGAGCGAAACGTTTCAGGCTGGAATGAAACGGCAAGATTCGGGGATGGAGGACGTCTGGTAGTCGTTATCGTATGCGCGGTCGAGCCGACCGCAAAACGAGCAATTCTCACGCTAATGTGAGAAAAATTGCGATGAGATCGGTGAGGTGAGTTCTCAGGTGTAGGCCCGACGGGGTAGGCGCCTGTGAAGCGTGAATTATATTGCGGCAACGCACCAGTGATACTGGCCCATCACGCAAGCCGCCGCTTCAAGGAATTAGCAGGCGCGTGCCATTACGTCGATGGGCCAGGCGCGTCTCAGTGCGGGATCATCCCCTGCAGGAAGTTCTGCTGCAGCCAGACCAGCACGCCGAGGATCACCGTCAACAGAATCGAATGCTTGAAGGTCTTGGCGAACACGACGCCTTCCTTGCCTTTGAGGTCGGTTGTCGCCACGCCGGTCGAGATGTTTTGCGGCGAGATCATCTTGCCCATCACGCCGCCCGACGAATTGGTCGCGGCCATCAGGATCGGGTTCAGATTCAGTTGATGGGCCGCTACCACCTGCAGGTTGCCGAACAGCGCGTTGCCCGAGGTGTCGCTGCCGGACAGGAATACCGCGACCCAGCCGAGGAACGCCGACACCAGCGGAAAGAACGGTCCGACCGACGCGACGCCGAGCCCGAGCGTGTAGGTGAGGCCCGAGTAGTTCATCAGATAGGCGAGCGCGACGATGGTCGCCACCGTCAGAATGGCGATGCGCGTCTGGACCCACGTGTCGGCAATGGCCTTGCCGAATTCGCTCGCTCCCAGACCCGTCACGAACGTCGTGATGATGGCGGCCACCAGAATCGCCGTGCCGGTCGCGAGCGGCTGGAAGTCCCACACCGCGCCGTACGGCGTGTTGTACAGCGTGATGAACACGGCTTTGTCGAGGCCCGGCCACGGTAGCTTGATGTCGCCGATCAGGAAGATTTTGGCGATGGTCCAGACGATCACCACCGCCGAGACGATGATCCACGGATACCAGCCCTGGCCGCCGCTGATCTTGCCGCGCACCTCGCCCACGCGATCGATGTTGATCGCGAACTTCGGATCGGCGGCGGGCTTCCAGACGCGCAGGAACGCGATGGTGAGAATCAGCGACACCATCGACGACAACACGTCGGTCAGGCTGTAGTTCACGTAGTTCGACGCGACGAACTGTGTCAGCGCGAAGCTCGCACCTGACACCAGCAGGACCGGCCACACCCGTAGCATGTTACGAAAGCCCGCATAGACGCCGATCACATAGAACGGCAGCAGGAAGGCGAAGAATGGCAACTGGCGGCCGACCATCTTGGCGAGCGAATCGGCCGGCAGATGCGTGACCGCTCCCAGCACCGTGATCGGCACGCCGAGCGCGCCGAACGCAACCGGCGCAGTGTTGAAGATCAGCGTGAAGGTGAGCGCTTCGAGCGTGGGAAAACCGAGCAGGATCAACAGCGAGCTGGTGATTGCGACCGGCGTGCCGAAGCCGGAAATCCCTTCGAGCAGTGCGCCGAACGAAAAGCCGATCACCACCAGCACGACGCGGCGGTCATTCGGCAGGTTATCGATCATCCACATGCGGAAGGCGGCGAAGCGGCCCGAGCGCTGCGAGATGTTGTAGAGCAGGATCGCGGTGAACACGATCCACATCACCGGCCAGCAGGCGAACACCGCACCGTTGGCGACCGAAGCGGCCGCGAGTCCAATCGGGAACTGCCAGACGAAAATCGCCACGATCAGCCCGACGATCAAGCCCGCGAGCGACGCCTGCCAGGCCGGCCGGCGGGCCCAGCCGAGCAACAGCAACACGACGATGATCGGCAAGGCCGCGACGAGGAACGAGAGCGGTAGCGAATTGCCGACGGGTGTGAGTAGTTGGTGAAACATCACGTCTCCTTCTTTGTTGTTCGATTCGACGCGGGACTACGCACTACGGGGCGCGTCGTTCGGGCAGGACGGATGGGCGCCGGCGGCGCGTCGAAGACGTGCCGGGTCGCTTATTTAAACAGGTACTGCGTGTGGCTTTCCCAAGCATAGGGCCCGATTGGAGCGCGTCAAGAAGGGAAAGTACGGGCGAAGGAGAGAAAGGGGCGCCGCGTCCTGCGTGCCGGGATCGTCGCGGCATGCTGCGCGTGAGGCCCGTCTGGTGCGGCATGGCCCGTGCTGGCGGGTAGGCCGACTTTCGGGCAGCGGGGTTGCGCGAGTTGTGAGGCATGGGTCTGTCCCGCGCCTGACAGTCGCGGGCACGGGATAGTCAAAGCAGATCAGCAAGATCCGGCTGCGAGACTCAGTGCCAGTGACCGTGGCCACCCCAGCCACCATGGCCTCCCCAGCCACCATGGCCTCCCCAGCAGCAGCCGAAACCGACGCCGATCGAAACCGACGGGCCATACCAGCCCGGATAGCCGTAATAAGCCGGATAGGCCGGGTAGACCGGCGGCGGATAGTAGACGGGATAAGCGGGGGCAACGTACACGGGCGGCGGCTGAGCCACCGCGTAGGTGGCCGGCTGGGATTGCGAATTGGCTCGCGCCTGCTGCGCCGCCTGAGCCTGCGCCTCGGCCTGCTGCTGTTGCGAGGTGGCCGAATCTCCGGCCGTCCCGAGGGGGACTTCCTGCTGGACGCCATTGGCCGGAACGGTGCCGTAAGCGTAATACGGGTAGTAGCCTGGATAGTAGCCGTAAGGGTAATAACAGCCGGACAGCGTCAGCACACAGGCCACGCCGGCCAGCGCGATGCCAGTTTGGGAAAGACGGGGCAAGCCGCGCGGCAGCCGCTGGCTGATTGCGCAAAGAGAGTTGATGACGGGGGACTTCATGACGTGCTCCTGGTTACATCGGACGCCGCCATCCGGGGCGTAGTGGCTTGAGCTTACGCCGCGGCAGCGCCAACAGGATTGCAAAACCGTAACGGCTTATTTCACGTCATTGCAAAGCATTTCTCGAAGCACCCGGCATGGCGCTGGTTGCGTACGCTGCGTGCCCGCACGCTCGTCGGTGCGGGCAAGTTCGTTGTTGGCAGTTGATACATTTTGTGTCCTGCGCGGGCTTCCCATGAAAGCGTCGCCAGTGCGTGCTTGCGCTTACTTGCCGACCTGATTACCGATGATGCCGCCTGCTGCCGCACCGCCAATCGTCGACAGTGCATTGCCGCCGATCAGCCCGCCTGCGGCACCGCCTACACCCGCGCCGATCACCGTATCGCGTTGCCGCGTGGTCATGTTGTCACACGCGGAAAGACTTGCGACAACCGCGACGATCGCAGCGAACGTACCGAGTTGACGAATCGATTTCATGATGCTGACTCCATTCATTGTGTTTGGAAAATGCTTCGTGGAAGTGGACAAATCACCCCCGTCCTTACATTTGATCTTATCGCCGCAGCCCGTATCCGGATGTGTGAGGTTGTCAGCAAGGTGTCGGTTTCGTAATCAAATGTTTCCCTTCTATCAGCATGCGGCGTGCCTGCCCGCGCAGAAACGCAAAAAGCCCGCCAGTGGCGGGCTTCGGTGCTGCAATACCGTGACGCAGAAGGTTCAAATGGCGGGCGCGCGCTAATGCGCCCGCGATCCCTACCTTACTGCCGCTGATAGATCTCAGCGCCTTTCTTCATGAACTCGATCGACTTTACTTCCATGCCTTTCTTCAGCGCGTCGTCGTCGGAGAGACCTTGTTGCGCGGCGAATTCGCGCACGTCCTGCGTGATCTTCATCGAGCAGAAGTGAGGGCCGCACATCGAACAGAAGTGCGCGACCTTGGCCGAATCCTTCGGCAGGGTTTCGTCGTGGAATTCGCGTGCCTTGTCCGGGTCGAGACCGAGATTGAACTGGTCTTCCCAACGGAATTCGAAACGAGCCTTCGACAATGCGTTGTCACGCACCTGAGCGCCCGGATGGCCCTTCGCCAGATCGGCGGCGTGCGCGGCGAGCTTGTACGTGATGATGCCGGTCTTGACGTCGTCCTTGTTCGGCAGCCCAAGGTGTTCCTTCGGCGTGACGTAGCAGAGCATCGCCGTGCCGAACCAGCCGATCATCGCAGCGCCAATGCCCGAGGTGATGTGGTCGTAGCCCGGAGCGATATCAGTGGTCAACGGTCCCAGCGTGTAGAACGGCGCTTCGTCACACCATTCCAGTTGCAGGTCCATGTTTTCCTTGATCAACTGCATCGGCACGTGGCCCGGGCCTTCGATCATCGTCTGCACGTCGTGCTTCCACGCGATCTGCGTGAGTTCGCCGAGCGTCTTCAACTCGCCGAGTTGCGCTTCGTCGTTGGCATCGTAGATCGAGCCGGGACGCAGGCCGTCGCCGAGCGAGAAGGCTACGTCATACGCCTTCATGATTTCGCAGATGTCTTCGAAGTGCTCGTACAGGAAGCTTTCCTTGTGGTGAGCGAGGCACCACTTCGCCATGATCGAGCCGCCGCGCGAGACGATACCGGTCATGCGTTTCGCCGTCAGCGGCACGTATTGCAGACGCACACCCGCGTGAATCGTGAAGTAGTCGACGCCTTGTTCGGCCTGTTCGATCAGCGTGTCGCGGAAGATTTCCCACGTCAGGTCTTCAGCCTTGCCGTTGACCTTCTCCAAAGCCTGATAGATCGGCACCGTGCCGATCGGCACCGGCGAATTGCGGATGATCCACTCGCGCGTTTCGTGAATGTGCTTGCCGGTGGAGAGATCCATCACCGTGTCGCCGCCCCAGCGGATCGCCCAGGTCATCTTGTCGACTTCTTCGCCGATGGAGGAGGTCACCGCCGAGTTGCCGATGTTCGCATTCACCTTCACGAGGAAGTTACGGCCGATGATCATCGGCTCGCTTTCCGGGTGGTTGATGTTGTTCGGGATGATCGCGCGGCCGCGGGCGACTTCTTCGCGCACGAATTCCGCGGTGATTTCTTTCAGTCCGTCGGGACCGAAGGCGCTGGCGCCGAACGCCTGGCCCGGATGCTGGCGGCCCATCATCGCGGCGAGTTTTTCGCCGTTCGGACCGCTCGTCTTCAGGGTCTCCAGATACGCGGCGCGTTGCTGGTTCTCGCGAGTCGCGATGTATTCCATCTCCGGCGTGATGATGCCTTGACGCGCGTAGTGCATCTGCGAAACGTTCTTGCCGGCGATGGCGCGGCGCGGCGTGCGGTGCAGGCCTTTGAAACGCAGATCGGCGGTCGTGGTATCGGCGGCGCGTTCGCGGCTGAAGTCGCTCGACAGGCCCGTTAGCGCTTCGGTGTCGCCGCGCTCTTCGATCCAGGCTTGACGCAGCGCGGGCAGACCGGCGCGGATGTCGATTTTGGCTTCCGGATCGGAATAGGGGCCCGACGTATCGTAGACGAAGACCGGCGGATTCTTCTCGCCGCCGAAGCTATCCGGCGTATCCGCCTGGGAAATTTCGCGCATCGGCACGCGGATATCGGGGCGCGAGCCGGTCACGTAGACCTTGCGGGAATTCGGCAGCGGCGCGACAGCGGCGGCATCGACGTGGGCGTCGGCGGAAAGGAACTTCGGATTGGCGTTCATGCGTATCTCCTCTGCAAAGCAATGTAGGGCCGCTAAGCAGGAGACGAGACGGAAGTTGTCGGAATTCGCGAGGGATGAAACGGTAGACCAGGTGCGAAATCCGTACGCTTCCCTGCGCTGGCATTATCCAGATCAGGTTCAAAGGGTATTTCTCACCCACGCAACACGGACCTCCAACCTCCGCGCTACGCAGGACCCCCGCGTTAGCAGCGCACACGATACACCGCCCGGGCGTTGCTTGGCAACCCGTCTTGAAAAAGTCAGATGTCGGAGATAACGCCGGTCAGCCACGCACTATTCTTATTGTGATAGGGCTGCCGGGGATGATGCGGCGCAGCGTTCTGCATCGTGAATGGCTTTGGCTTACAGCGTGAAATCGTCGGCAGCTTCGGGCTGGAACAGGATTTTTTCGAGCTTCAACACTTTCTCCGTGCCGCTCGGCGGCGTGAAGCGGATGCGTTCGCCGCGTTTGGCGCCGAGCAGCGCAAGGCCAACCGGCGAAAACACGTTCAGGCGGCCGTGTGCGAAGTCCGCGTTGGGCGGATAGACCACCGTCCAGGTCATCTGCTCGCCGCTGGTTTCATCGACCAGGGTGGCTTGCGAATTCATCGTGACGACGTTCGCGGGGATGTCGCGCGATTCGACGATCACGGCGCGTTCCAGGACGTCGTCGAGCATGTCTTGCAATTTGGCGTCGGCGCCGGGCGCGGCCGCGTGCTTTTCAAGACGGGCGACGTCGAGTTCGGTGAGGTAACAGGTTTTCGTCTTTTTCATGACGGGTTCTCCAATTCGATCTGCATGTAAAGGGACAGCGTGCGGATGAGATTTGCCCGGAGCCCGACGACGCGGCCCCGGTAATGGAGGGGAATTGCGTCAGGTCGGGCGCCGGGCGGCGAGAAGCGGGAGCGTTCGGGACGGCTGGCCGGCGTGAAGCGTCGCGATGTCCGCGCGCGCGCAACCGGTTGCGCGGCGGGGGCGCAAGCGGGTGAGGGCTCGGGAGAACGGAACGCGCATCGGGATAGCCGGCAGAGTGCGAAAAGTATTGGGGGAGCGTCGGAAGAAAAGTCTGATCGACGCAATCGAAAGGTGAATGTTAGCACGGGCCGGGTGTCTCTTTAATTGCCGCCGGCAGGTGCCGTGGATACGTGCTGCGGCGTGTCGATACCGCACTTGGTCATTCAAGGCCGTCGCCGCGCTGCCGTTAATCCGCCTGTAGGGGCGGCCGTTGCCCAGTCGAGCGACCGGCGGTGGGCAGCGCGTCAATGGCGCGATGCGGTTTGAGACGGCTTAAGGAGAGTGCTGATGAAAACGGGAATGGGGCGGTTTGGGGGGCTCAGCGCGGTCGCGGCGACGGCAACGCTGGTTGCGCTGGTTGCAGCGCCAATGTCGGCGGTGGCCGCGAATGGTGGAACGATCAGCTTTTCGGGCGCGATCGTGGCGCCACAACTGGCGATTTCGGCGGCGCCGGCCGGGGCACGTGTCGATGCCAGGGGCGCGCGGCTCGAGCAGTCGGGTTCAGCGGTCATGCTGACCTTTAGCGCCGCGCCGGGCGTGGCGACGGGCGCCGATGTCGCGCTTCAGGTGAACAGCGGCGCGACGGCGCGTAATGGTAATGCGCTGGGTGATGCGCTGACTGAGCGTTTTGTCGACAGCCATGGACGCGTGTTTCGCGCGGGCAGTGATGGGCACTACCGGGTTGGCCGCGATGGCGGGGTGTTGTCGCTTGCACCGAAGAATGCGGGGCAGGATACCCGGGTGACGGTTGTCGTGAGTTACGACTGAGGCACCCTCCGCGGGGCGCTTTGGGGCGGTTCGCCCGCAAGCGTACAGACACGCCGCGCCCCGCGGGGTATAAACAGCATGGAACGGTCTCGACCGTAGGCGCACGACCCGAACAAAAATAAAAAATCAAAATCGGCTGTCATAAGCGGTCTCGTGGTTCGACAAACGTGCAGATCCTGATGGAGCACGCCATGCAAACCGCACGAACCCGCCGAGATAATCGGTATGTCACGCGCGCAATCGCGCTAGCCGTAGCGCTAACAACCCTCTCCGCCAGTGGCCTTGCAAGCGCGGCTGGCGCCGTGTGCGCGTCGCATAGCCCATCCCATCGTGTTGCGCTGGTGGAGCTCTACAGCAGCGAAGGCTGCAATAGCTGCCCGCCCGCCGACAACTGGCTGGGCCAGTGGAAAAACAGCGGTGCAACCCAAAGCATCGTGCCATTGGCGCTGCACGTGGACTACTGGAATAGTCTCGGCTGGACCGACCGCTTCTCGCAACATCGCTTTACCGAACGTCAGCAAACCCTGACTGACCTCGCTGGCGGCCACACCATCTACACGCCCGAAATCTTCGTATCGGGCCGCGAACTGCGTAGCTGGTCGCAACGCGACAGTTTCCAGAGCCGCGTCGGCCAGGTCGTCGCCGAACCGGCGCAGGCGAACGTGGCGCTTGAACTGAAACCCCAGGCGAAGGGCGCCTTCAATGTCGATGCGCAATTTACCAGCAAGGCGGCAGACACCACGGCCCCACTGAACGCCTACGTCGCGGTCTACCAGAACGCGTTGAACTCGCAGGTCAGAGCAGGGGAAAACAGCGGCGCAACGCTGCATCACGAACGCGTCGTGCGGCAATGGATCGGCCCCGTGCCGCTGGTTGCCGGTAACGCGCAGATCCGCCGCGATATCCGCATCGACGATGGCGATGCTAACGCCCCGGCTGACCACTTCGGCGTCGTCGCCTTCGTCGAAAACGCTGCGACCGGCGACGTGTTGCAAGTGGGCGAGCTCGCTGCCTGCAACTGATCGCGCGACGACCCCGCAGCGCTCCCCATTTCATCGGAGATTTTCATGGCCACGCCTCATGCTCTTAGCAAAACCGCTCCGCCCGCCACGCCGAAGAGCGGCACGATTCATCCGGTGTGGGTGCGCGTCACGCATTGGCTCAACGCACTCGCGGCCGTTCTGATGATGCTGTCCGGCTGGCGCATCTATGACGCCTCGCCGATCTTCAAAGGCTTCACGTTCCCCACGGGAATCACGCTCGGCGGCTGGCTCGGCGGCGCGCTGCAATGGCACTTCGCGGCGATGTGGCTGCTGGTCTTCAACGGCCTGCTGTATCTCGCGCTGAATCTGGCCAGCGGACGCTTCGTGCGCAAGTTCCTGCCGGTCTCGCCGCGCGCCGTGCTGCACGACTTCATCGCCGCGCTGACCGGCAAGCTCTCGCACGCCGATCTGCGCGTCTACAACGCGGTGCAGAAATTCGCTTATCTGTTTGTCGTCTGCGATCTGATCGTTCTCGTACTCTCGGGCCTCGCGATCTGGAAATCGGTGCAGTTTCCGCTGCTGCGCGAGCTGATGGGCGGCTACGACAACGCACGCATCGTCCACTTCTGCGCCATGTCACTGATGGCCGCGTTCATCGCCGTGCATCTGGTGATGGTGGCCCTCGTGCCGCGCTCGCTGCTGGCGATGCTGCGCGGACGCTAAGCGGCTGACCCACGGATATGCAAAGCCTAAGGACATCGAATCATGACCACGCCTGATACAAAACTCGATCGAAAGCTTGCCGCTATGCCTGACAACACGCTCGACCGCGAATCGATCCTGATCGACGCACGGCGCGAACTCGCGATGCCGTCGCGGCGCCTGTTCGGCAAGCGGCTTCTGACGCTCGGCGGCCTGTCGATGCTGACGGGCTGCTCGCTCACCGACAACGATTCGGTCACCGCATTCCTGACGGCCGTGTCGCGCCTGAACGACCGCGCGCAGGCCGCACTGTTCGATCCGAAGCAACTCGCGCCGACCTACACGGAAGCGCAAATCACGCGGCCATTTCCGTTCAACGCGTTCTACGGTATCGACGACGTCCCCGATGTCGACGCCTCCGACTACAAGCTGAAAATCAGCGGCCTCGTCACCGGCCAGCGCGTCTGGACCCTGCCCGAGTTGTACGCGCTGCCGCATGCCGAGCAGATCACGCGGCATATCTGTGTGGAAGGGTGGAGCGCGATCGGCCGTTGGGGCGGCACGCCGTTTGCCGATTTTCTGCGGCGCATCGGCGCGGACACGAGCGCGAAGTACGTCGGCTTCAAATGCGCCGACGACTACTACGAAAGCATCGACATGCCGACCGCGCTGCATCCGCAAACGCTCCTGACCTTCGAATACGACGGCGAACGCTTGCCCGCGAAATACGGCTTCCCGATGAAGCTGCGCATGCCGACCAAGCTCGGCTACAAGAATCCGAAGCACATCGTCGAGATGTTCGTCACCAACACGTTCCCCGGCGGCTATTGGGTCGACCAGGGCTACAACTGGTTCGGAGGCTCCTGACGCGCGCGGGTCGGCGCGTGCAGTGCCGGACGCGCGACCCCGGGCGGCAGAAGCTTCGGAAGTACCCCGGCACAAGGTAGAAACCAGGAGCCGGGTCAGATTCATCCACCACAAAACGGAGTCATCCCATGAAAAAGTTCGCAATCGCAGCAATGGCCGTCGCCCTCCTGACCAGCGGCGGTGCCGCGTTCGCGCAGGCAAGCGGCGCAATGTCCAACGATGCGATGTCCAAGGACACGATGTCGAAGGATTCGATGTCCAAAGACACCATGTCGAAAGACAGCATGAAGAAGGACACGAAGAAGCACGACAAGATGAAAAAGGGCAGCGACGCGATGGGCATGAAGCACGAAGCATCAGGAGCCATGGCCAACTGAGCGTTGCCGGCGATGCCGGTTGCATAGCTTGAGCGCCGGTGTTGCAGGTGGTCCCAATGCCGGGGATACGTCCCCGGCTTTTCTGTTGCATGTACGCAAAAAAGTTACGATTCTTTCAGGCGACGCGGTGGGCGCTTACTGCATAATGCGATGCGCGCCGAACATTTGGCGTGTGTCAGCCGTGGCTCGATTTCCATCGATCTCCGCGGCGTTGTGGCCCCATTGGCCATCTATCGTCCTTCCGTTCCACCGACATGTCCGCCAGCCTCGCCCGTCAGACCGCATCGCCGATGCGGTGCCCGCCATCCCGTCACAGGGTCTTCAGCGGGGGCGCAGCACCTCGAGCGGCATGGGCGGGTTGAGCGTATGGCGCCGCAACTCCCCAGCCGCTTTTCGCGTGGTTTCCCGATCCGTTTGCCGCAGTCCCGTAATGGACAGATCGCGCTCGCGCTCGCCGTCGTTTATCTCGTGTGGGGCTCGACCTATCTGGCCGTGCACGTCGCGCTCGGTTCGTTTCCGCCCTTGCTGCTCTCGGGTCTGCGCAACCTGTTTGCCGGGATAGGGCTCTTCATCTTCGCGACGCGCCGCAATCCGGTCTGGCCGAGCGTGGGTGAAATCCGCAATGCCGGTATTGTCGGCACGATGCTGGTCGGCCTGTCGAGCGGCATGCTGGCCTACGGCATGCGTACCGTGGGCACCGGTACCGCTGCTGTGATGGTCGCGACCGTGCCGCTGTTCGCAACAGTGATCGCGGCGGTGGCGGGGCGCAAGATCGGCAGAGGCGAGTGGTTCGCAGTCGGCCTCGGGCTGGTGGGTATCGCGATCCTGAGCCACGGCGACAGTGCACCGGGATCGGCGGGCGGCAGCCTGGCGATCCTGTGCGGTGCGCTTTTCTGGGCCGGCGGCGCGCATCTGGCCGGGCGGCTGAAGCTGCCGTCGGACCTGTTTCTCTCGACGTCGCTGCAAATTGGCCTCGGCGGCGCGATGTCGACGATGGTCGCCCTTGTGACGGGCGAGAGGATGATGGAGGTGCATTTTCTGCCGGTGCTGGCCTTCGTCTACCTGATGCTGATCGGGACGATGACCGCCTACGTCGCGTACGGCTTTCTGATCCGCCATACGAGTCCGATCATCGCCAGTAGCTGCATGTACGTGAATCCGGTGGTGGCGGTGGCGCTCGGCGCGTTGTTGCTCGGCGAGCCGGTGACGCGCTCGACGGTCATCGCGACGATCGTGATTCTGGCCAGCGTGGGGCTGTCTTTCTGGTTCGATTACCGGAAGAAGGGGCTTGCCTGAGGAAGGCAGCGGCTTGCTTCTGTTGCCTGTCGCCCGCTCGCCGGTCCTTGGTCTCCGCGTTCTGCTGCTCCCAAGCCTGGTGACCACTTCCGCTCTCCGCTGCTCCAAAGCTTGGTGATCACCTCCGCGCCCCGTCACTTCAGAGCGCAGCCGCCACCTCAGCACCTTCGCGAATCGCGCGTTTCGCATCGAGTTCGGTTGCCACCTTTGCGCCGCCGATCACGTGATAGCGCGGACCGTTCCCGCCATTCGCACCATCCGAGCCGTTTGACCGGTCCGCAGTTTGTGCCGCCGTTTCCGGATGCAGGTCGCGCAACGATTCCTGCCCCGCGCACACGACGATCGTGTCCACTTCAAGCCATTCTTCGACACCTTCGCGCGCGATCTTCAAACCGCGCTCGCTGATCTCCTGATACGACACGCCGCCGAGCATCTTCACGCCGTTTCTGGCCAGCGTCGCGCGATGTACCCAGCCGGAGGTCTTGCCGAGCCCCATGCCGAGCTTGCCCGCCTTACGCTGCAGCAACCAGATCTCGCGGACCGGCTGCGCCGGCGCCGGCGGTTTCAAACCGCCGCGTTCCCGAACCGCAAGGTCGACACCCCATTCGTCGAGCCATGCATCGCGTGGCACGGGCAGAGGATCGCCGGAACGATGCAGCAAAAACTCGCTGACATCGAAGCCGATCCCACCCGCACCGATCACCGCCACGCGGCGTCCCACCGGTGCACCGCGCAATACATCCACGTAAGACAGCACGTTAGGCCCGTTAATACCGGCGATCGCGGGGCTCCGCGGCACGATGCCAGTGGCGATGATCACATCGTCGTAACCGCCTGCCGCGAGCAAGGCAGGATCGACGCGCGTATCGAGCCGCACGTCGACGCGATGCCGCTCCAACTGGCTCTGAAAATAGCGGATCGTTTCGCTGAACTCTTCCTTGCCCGGCACGCGCATCGCCAGATTGAACTGGCCGCCGATGGTTGCGCTCGCATCGAATAAGGTCACGCGGTGCCCGCGTGAGGCCGCAACGCTCGCCGCGGAAAGTCCCGCCGGACCCGCGCCGACTACCGCCACCGAGCGCGCGGCCTCCTGGCCTGCGATCGGCCGATAGACCAGCTCGGTCTCGCGTCCCGCACGTGGATTCACGAGGCAACTTGCGCGCTGGTTCTTGAACGTGTGATCGAGGCAGGCCTGATTGCAGGCGATACAGGTGTTGATTTCGTGCGCGCGTCCCTCGGCGGTCTTCAGCACGAACTCCGGGTCGGCGAGTAGCGGTCTTGCCATCGACACCAGATCGCCCGCTCCCTGAGCGAGCAGTTCTTCGGCGACCTCGGGCGTGTTGATGCGGTTCGACACGATCACCGGCACCTTGACCGCAGCCTTCAACCGCGCGCTCAACGCGGCGAATGCAGCACGCGGCACCGAGGTCACGATGGTCGGCACTCGCGCTTCGTGCCAGCCGATTCCGCTGTTGAACATCGTCACGCCGGCGGCTTCGAGTGCCTGGGCGACCTGCACGGTTTCTTCCCACGTGTTGCCGCCTTCGACCAGATCGATCAGCGAGAGCCGGTACACCACGATAAAGCGTTCGCCGCACGCCGCGCGTACGCGCTCGACAATCTCGCGCGCGAGCCGCATGCGGTTCTCGATGCTGCCGCCGTAGCGATCGGTACGCCGGTTCGTGCGTGGGCACAGGAACTGGTTGAGCAGATAGCCTTCGCTGCCCATGATTTCGATGCCGTCGTAACCCGCGCGCTGGGCAAGGCGCGCGCAGCGTGCATAATCGCGCACGGTCCGCTCGATGCCGGCTTCGGTGAGCGCGCGCGGTTTGAACTTCGAGATCGGCGACTTGAGCGCCGACGCTGACACGACAAAAGGCTGATACCCATAGCGGCCCGCATGCAGGATCTGCAACGCGATCTTGCCGCCTTCGGCATGCACGGCCTCGGTCAGCAAACGGTGATTGCGCAGATCGAATACCGAGTTCAGCGTGCCGCCGAAGGGCAGCAGCCAGCCTTGCCGGTTCGGCGAGATGCCGCCCGTGACGATCAGGCCGACGCCGCCTTTCGCGCGCTCACGGAAATACGCGGCCAGTTTCGGGTAATTCCAGAAACGATCCTCCATGCCGGTATGCATCGAACCCATCACCACGCGATTGCGCAAACGGGTGAAGCCGAGGTCGAGTTCAGCGAGTAAGTGTGGGTAAGACATGCAGGGGACCGTGTGAGTATGGGTTGTGCGCGAACAATACACCGCGAAACGTGCCAACCCGCCGAGGAAAAATTCTAATCCGCGCAACTCGTTGCTCAGTAAGCCATTCGTCCGGTGCCAGAAGCCAATCGCCGTTTTGTTTATAGGTCTGACTATAAAAAAAAAGCCCGCCGCGATTTCCCGCGACGGGCTATGGAGATCCTGCATTGCAAGGCGCCGCGAGGCGCCCAGCAGCCAATTGACTATCGCTGACTTACTTGGCTTGATCGGCCGAATTCGTGATGGCGTTGCCACCCTTCGAAATATCCTGCCCAACCCCCGCCATCGTGTTGCAACCCGCGAGCGCGGTCATCCCTGCAATGAGAAGCAAAGCGATTAGTCGATTCACGAGAGTTCTCCCTGTCGATAATGCATTGGTTGCCGTGCTCATGTTTTACGGCACGCGCTAGCCCGGCCAGCTTTCGTCTGACCGGGACTTACTCCAGTCGATCCGGTCTGATTGCATGTTAAACAAGACGGCGGCAGTGCTATCAACTGCGCTGCGATTCTATTGTAAGCGTGCTCCGGCGTTTGCGTCGTCGGCGTAGAGGTGCCGCCCCGCACAGGGCAACACTAATAAACCTCTAACCTTTTACCGTGGCTGCAAGCCTCAAATGATTCCAGGCCGCCAGTGCGGCAAAACCCACCCCAGCAACACTCACCCCAACCCACCCAAAGGCCGGCCAAACCGCAGCGCCGACCCCAGACCCGACAGCACCACCAATAAAATAAGCCACCATATAAACCGTATTCACGCGACTCCGCGCCTCAGGCTTCAACGCATAAATCCGCGATTGATTGGAAATCTGTGCAGCCTGCACACCGATATCGAGGATGATCACGCCGATCACCAACCCAGCAATACTCTTCGCCGACAAGGCAAAAACAACAAACGAAATCGCCACCAGCACAATCGACGCTGTGATGATCGCCCGCGGTCCGCGTCGGTCGGAAAACTTGCCCGCGAGCGGCGCAGCCATCGCCCCCGCAGCACCGACAATCCCGAATAATCCAGCCGCCTGCGGCCCAAGATGAAAAGGCGCACCTGCCAGCAACAACGCCAGCACCGACCAGAAAATGCTGAACGCCGCGAACATCGCGGCCCCAGTCAACGAGGCTTCACGCAGCGCGCGATGCTCGACCACCAGGTGCCACATCGAGACCAGCAACTTGCCGTATGGCAGCGTCGACGTCGGCTTGCTCTTCGGCAGACGCATGATGATCACCGCCGCCAGCACCAGCAGCGCAACCACAGAAGCGCCGAACACGGCACGCCAGCCGAAATACTCGGCGACAATGCCCGCCGCAGTCCGTGCCAGCAAAATCCCCAGCAACAATCCACTCATCACCGTGCCAACGGCATGGCCACGCTGGGAAGCCGGCGCGAGTTCGGCCGCGAACGGCACCGCCTGTTGCGCGATGGTGGAGAGCACGCCAATCGCGAGACTCGCGACGATCAGCACCGACAGCGTCGGTGCCGTGGACGCCAGCACCAGTGCGACGCACATGCCCACGATCTGCAACAGGATCAGGAGGCGTCGATCGAAGCGGTCGCCGAGCGGCGCCAACAGCAGCATCCCGGCTGCGTAGCCGAGCTGCGTCACGGCCGGTACCGCGCCAACCCACGACGCGCTATTCGGAAACGACTGCCGGAAATTGTCGAGCAGCGGCTGGTTGTAATAGATGTTTGCGACTGCCACACCGGCGATCGTCGCGAGCAGAAGCAGCAAGCCGCGCAACGACCGGTCGGCGGAAGCGGGAGTGGAAGCGTCGGATGTGGACATGAGAGGGGGCTATCGACGGACCGGCCCATGCGCGGTCCTCAAGCGTGCCGATCATACCGGAGCAGGAAGGATCGTGCTGACGGCCTCGCAGGCCTCGCAGACAAAATGAGATGGTCGTTCGGTTTTCGTTCGTAGAATCGGCGCGCGCAACACGATCCATTACGTGACCGATCTCATGAACACAACCTCGACGCCCGAACCTCGACGCATCAGCGGCTGGCTGCTCGTCGCCTTGATCTGCCTCGTTGCGTGGGCGCTTTCTACCGCGGTTGCATTGCGCGATCCGCTCAAGCTGATGCTCGAATGGGAGCTGCTGGCGGTATTCGTGCGCCCTGAAACACACGGCTGGTATCGCACCGTGATCGCGATGGTCGGTTGTGACGTGATCATCGGGGTGTTCATCGTCGCAGGCGCAGGTTGGCTCGCGTTGCTCGCGCGGCGCAAATCGGCGCGTTTTCCGGTGCAAGTGCAGGCGTGGCTGTTGGCCATCGTCGTCATGCGAACCATCGCCTACCTGCTCGGCGATCACATGACCCACACCATCGGCGTCGCCATTGCCATTCCCTTTGATGGCGTCATTCAGGCCGGCGTTGCTGCCGCGCTCGGGATACCGTATTTCAGGCTGTCCCGGCGCGTACGGCAAACTTTCGTCGTCGCCTGAACCGGCGAGGCGACACCGTCAATCGATTAACTCGCCTTCAGCCTCGTAAAACGGATACGGCCCATCCGCTGTATCGACATACGCATGATGCGTGACGATGCCTGTCGCCGGATCGTAGCGATGCAGCGCGTACGCGGGCGGCTCCATCACGAATGCGGAGGGCGCATCCTCGCGCAGATCGAGTCCGACCTGATGCGCGGGCGCCGGCACCGCGGACGCAATCGTGCCGCCAAAACGAACGAAAATCGGCCGATGCACATGGCCGCAGATCACCCGCTCCACGTTCGGATAACGCGCGATCAACGCGGCGAGCTTGTCGGCGGCAGCGGGATCGAGACGCAATTCATCCATATGCCCGATTCCGCAGACGAACGGCGGATGATGCAACGCGACCACCGTCGGCTTGCCATGGGTCGCATCGAGTTGCGTCTCGAGCCAGGCGAGACGTGCGTCGCATAGATTGCCGGCGCTTTCGCCCGGCACCAGCGAATCGAGCGCTATTACGCGCAGCGGTCCGACGTCGACCGCGTAGTGCACGAACTCGCCACCACTACGCAATTCGGCGCGATCGGGAAACGCCGCGCGCAACGCAGCACGTTCGTCATGATTGCCCACCATCAGGAAGTAGGGGATCTCGAGCGGCGCGAGCAACGTCTTGAGGTGTTCGTACTGTTCCGGATCGCCCTGATCGACGAGGTCGCCGGTCATGATCACAGCGTCTGGACGCGGCTCCAGCGCATTGAGCGCGGCGACAGTGCGCGCGAGATAGGCACCGGTGTCGACGCGGCGGTAAGCCAGCGCGCCGGGCCGTTTGATATGGAGGTCGCTAATTTGAGCCAGCAGCATGGGGATGTCCTTCGTTATGGCGCGCTAGAAACGCAGCGCTGTGTCGTTACGATAGCGCAATCAGCGCGTCCTGCGCGATCGAAATCCCGACCGGCGTGCCACGCGCGAGTTCGACGCGGCCCGCGACGTCGATCAGCAGCGCGTCCGGTGCGGCGCCACCGATCGTCAGGCGGGTGCGCTCGCCGAGAAACGCCGTGCTTTCGATATTGCCGCGCAATTGGGCGCTGGCCGGGTCGGCGAGGTACGCGTCTTCGGGTCGGAAGAAAAATTCGTGTGCCGCGCTTGCCTGAGCGGGACCTGAGGGCAGCGGTACAGCGCCGCCGGTCGTCGTCAGCAGACCATCACGCCGTTCGCCCGCCAGCCGGTTGATCGTGCCGACGAATTGCGCGACCGTGCGATTCGCCGGACGGTAGTAGATGTCGCGCGGCGACCCGATCTGCTCGATGCGGCCTGCGCTCATCACGACGATGCGGTCGCCGAGCTCCATCGCTTCAGCCTGATCGTGGGTCACGTAGACGGTCGTGATGCCCAGTTCGCGCAGCAACGTATTCATCTCGCTGCGCAAGGTGTCGCGCAAACGCGCGTCGAGCGCGGTCAGCGGTTCGTCGAGCAGCAGCACACGGGGTTGCACGGCGAGTGCGCGCGCCAATGCAACACGCTGACGCTGGCCGCCCGAAAGCTGATCAATGGGTTTGTCCGCGTGCGCGGTGAGACGCATCATCGCGAGCAATTCGTCGACGCGTTGCCGTGCGGTTTCAGCCGGCACGCGTTTGATCTTCAGGCCGTAGCCGATGTTGCCGCGCACGGTCAGATTCGGAAACAGCGCGTAGCTCTGGAACACCATGCCGACCTGACGTTTTTCGATCGGCAGGGCAGTGACGTCTTCGTCGCCGAACGCGATGCTGCCGCCGGCGTCAGGTGTCTCGAGGCCCGCGATCATGCGCAGCGTGGTGGTCTTGCCGCAACCGGACGGGCCGAGCAGCACCAGCGTCTCACCGGCGCCGATGTGCAGATCGAGCGGTTCGAGCACACGCGTGCCGCGAAACGTTTTCGCGCACTGTGTGAGCGTGATGGGAACGGAGTCGAGTTTCATGGCGTGGACGTCGGTGTAGGCTTTGAACGGGAGGCAGCGGTGCGTTGTCTGCCCGCGCTGCGCTGGCCGGTCGCATCGACGCCGAGCCATTGCATCGCGACGAGCAACGGCATCGTCATAATGAAAAACAGAATCGTGTAGGCGCTGCCGATTTCGATGCGTAACGATGCATAGGTGTCGGCGAGACCGACCGGCAGCGTTTTGGTGTCGGGCGTATGCAGCATCCAGGTGAGGTTGAATTCGCCGATCGAGAGCGTCAGCACCGCCAGCGCACCGGCGACGATTCCCGGCCGCGCATTCGGCAGCACGATCGTGATGAAACGTTGAAAGAAGCTCGCGCCGAGGCTCGCCGCGCCTTCTTCGAGTGTGCGCAGATCGCTGCTCGCGCACACTGCCGCAACCGCGCGCACCATGAACGGCAGCGTGAACACCACGTGCCCGACGACGATAAACGCGACGCTCATGCGAAACATCGTGAAGCCGCCGTAGACCACCAGCAGCGCGAGCGCGGAAGCGAGACCGGGCAGGGCGATCGGCAGCACCAGAAACTCTTCGATGATGCGCGAGAGCCGCGTCTTGCTGCGCGCCAGCACGTAGCCGGCGGGCACGCCGGTCAGCAGCGTGATCAACAAGGTCATCGCCGCCACTTCGAGCGAGAGAAATACCGAGCCGTGATACTGCGTCCACACTTCGCCGAGCCAGCGCAGCGTGAGTCCGCTCGATACGCCTTTGAAGTAGTTCACCGTGAGCCCGGCCATGATCGACATCACGACCGGCACGATCAGAAACGCGCATAGCAGCAGCGTAACGAACCACTGTCCGGCTGCGAGCCACGTGCGTGATGTGGGCAACCCACGGCGCCGCGCACGCGGTTTTGCGGGCTGCTTGATTGGAGCAGTGATGGAATTCATCGAGGTCTTTTCATCGGGTTTGGACACGCCGCTCATGCGCTTGCCGCGACAGCGGAACCGCTCACGCTGCGAGCGAACGCCAGCACGGCCCATGTGACGATGCCGAGCACGATCGAGAGGCCCGCGGCCGTCACCATGTTCGCGTTCAGTGTGAACTCGGTGTAGATGGTCATCGGCAATACGTCGATGTCGGTGGCCAGGGTGAAGGCGGTGCCGAAGGCACCCATGGCGGTCGCGAAACATACCGCGCCGGCCGCGATCAATCCCGGCGACAACGCGGGCAACACGATGTCGCGCGTAATACGCCACGGCGATGCGCCGAGCGAACGCGCGGCCTCTTCGAGCGAGGCATCGAGCTTGGTCGCCGACGCCATCACGGTGACGATCACGCGAGGGATCGAGAAGTACAGGTAGCCGAGAAAGAGGCCGCTCATCGAGTAAGCGAACACCCAGCGGTCGCCCGTGAGTTTCAGCGACAACGCGCCGATCAAACCCTGACGTCCCGCCAGCATGATCACCATGAAGCCGACCACGACGCCTGGGAATGCCAATGGAAACGTCAACAGCGCGAGCAGCGTGCGCTTGAGCGGAAACTCACGGCGCGCCAGCAGCAAACCGGCGATCACGGAAAGCACCAGCGTCGTCGCCGTGACCGCTGCGGATAACATCACCGTCGCGCCGAGGCTCGACATGTAGCGCGGATTCGTCAGCATTGCGCGATAGGTCGCGAAAGCGTGGCCGTCGCCGCTGATCTGCGCGAGCGCGCCCATCGGCAACAGCCAGAACGCGATGAAAACCGCCAGCGCCGGCGCGATCAAAGCGATGCGCCAGCGCAGCGGGAACGTGACGTCGTTCAATGCATCACCTGTAGATAACGCTCACCGAAACTCGACTGCTTCTCGGCCATTTTGCCGAAGTCGACCGGCTTGGCGCGCGCATAGTCGCTGGCGGGCAGGAATTTGGCGGCGGTTTCGGGGCTCATTGCATTCGCGCGCACCGGACGCAGATAGGCGTCGGCCCACAGTTTCTGGCCTTCGTCCGACAGCACGAAATCGAGCACCTTCTTGCCGTTCGCTTCATGCGGCGCGCCCTTCACGAGACTCATCACGTACGGCACCGAGATCGTGCCTTCCTTCGGAATCACGAATTCGACGTTGGCGTGATCCTTGTACTTCGCGCGGTAGGCGTCGAAGTCGTAGTCGAGCAGGATTGGGATTTCGCCGGACATCACGCGCGCATAGGCGGTCTGCTTCGGCACGATCGGCGCGTTGGCCTTCAGCTTGCGGAACCAGTCGAGGCCCGGCTCGAAGTTATCGAGCGTGCCGCCGAGCGCCTGATTCACCGCGACTGCGCCCGCATAGCCGACAAAAGCGCTCGACGGATCGAGGTAGCCGATCATGCCTTTGTACTCAGGCTTCAGAAGGTCGGCCCACGAACGCGGGACCGGTTTGCCTTCCAGCGCGTCCTTGTTGACGAAAAAGCCCAGCGTGCCTGAGTGGATCGTGAACCAGTAGCCTTGCGGATCCTTCATGTTGGCCGGAATGTCGTCCCAGTGCGCGGGCTTGTACGGCTGGATGACGCCTTTGTCTTTCGCCTGGAACGCCGACGACACGCCGAGATAGACCACGTCCGCAACCGGGCTCTTCTGCTCGGCCATCAGTTGCGCAATCGACTGGCCGGAGTTCTTGTTGTCGAACGGCACGCGGATGCCGGTCTTTTCCTGGATCGCCTTGATCTGGCTCGCCCAGTCGGCCCATTCGGGCGGGCAGTTGTAGCAGATCGCGGTTTCGTCGGCATGGGCTGCTTGAGGCGCGAGGGCGGCGAGCGCGGCGGTGACGATCATGCCTGCCGACAGCGCGGTGGCCGTGGTGCGGGCGAGACGGCGCCAGAGCGGTTTGATCGAAGAAGCGAAACGTGTTGAAGAGCGGATCACTGCGGGTCTCCTGGAGAGGACGAGAGCGGGTGGTTCGGGGTTCGAATGGGATGCTTACGCAAGCGACTGTGCAAACGGCCTTCAGGTCGCCGCCGAAGTTTCTGTGCGGTTCGAAATCGCCGCGATGGTGGCGCCTTCACGCAAGCTGTGCGGCAAGGTCAGCGTGGGCGACGTTTCCCCTAGCGTTTCGTAGCTGCCGGTTACGCGGGCCAGCAAACGCCGCCAGGCGGCGCAGCCGATCTCGCGATTCGGCGCGCAGATGCTTGCCAGCGGCGGCGACAGCAATTCGCCCATCGCGAGTCCGTCGAAGCCGAGAATCGACATGTCGTGCGGAATCTGCAGACGCGCACGGCGCAGGCCGCGCATCACGACCATGGCGAGCAGATCGTTGCTGCAGAAGAGGGCGGTCGGGCGGTTCGGGCCGCTGGTCAGATGGGCGAGCACGGACGGCGCCAGTTCGTCGGCGTTGAAATCGACTTCGAGCGCGGGCGCAGGGGTGAGGCCGGCCTGCTGCATCGCCTGCGCGTAGCCGAGATGCCGCTGGCGAGCGCGGTCCGAAGCGGCGAGTGTGCCCGCCAGCATCAGGATGCGGCGATGGCCGTGCGCGATGAGCATGCGTACGCCATCGAACGCAGCGAGGCGGTTGTCGACCGAAACCGACGGACGCCGAACGGTGTCGTTATGCATCAGCACATAGAGCAGACCGGCGCGGTCGAGTTCGTCGAGCAGCGGATGCGTGTCGGCATCGGCGACGGTCAGGATCAGGCCTTCCACGCGATGCTCGCGCAGCGTTTCGATGGCGTGGCGTTCGCGGTCGGCATCGTACTGGGTGGTCATCAGCATGAGCCGGTAGCCTTGCGCCGCGGCGAGCTCGTCGATGCCTTGCAGGCATTCGGCGAACACGGGGTTGGCGAGTGTCGGCAGGATCACGCCGATGAGGCGCGTGCGCTCACCGCGCAACTGCCGGCCGAGCGGGCTGGGACGGAAGTTAAGGGCGTCGATGGATTGACGCACCTTATCGAGCGTGACCGGATTCACGGTGTGCGGCGCGTTGATCGCGCGCGAGACCGTGGCGATGGAGAAGCCCGAGTGGGCAGCGACGTCTTTGATCGTTGGGATCATGATTTCCGCGCGTTATGTAAACGTTTTCGTCAGCGGATTATCAGGAACGTTTGTGACTTGCGGATGACTCCAATTTTTATGCCTGGCGGGAGAGGGTGAGGATCGGTCGCGGCTGGATTGCGGCGGTTTGGTGCGCCAGCCAGGCAATGGTAGAATTCGCGTCCACGCGTGGTTCTGACCCCTGCCGGGGTGATGAAATTGGTAAACATAGCGGACTTAAAATCCGCCGCCTAACGGCTTGCCGGTTCAAGTCCGGTCCCCGGTACCAGGAAGCATTCCACCAGATTCCAGAAAATTCCTTGGACCCTCGATGCAGCAATGCTTCGAGGGTTTTTTGTTTCTTGGAGAAACCGCGGAGTTCCGTTGACCTCTGGGGGCATCTTAGGGGGCATGTTGGTGTAAAAAACGACGTCCTTGAAAAAAAGCCCCCAGGAGGTCTTCATGCCCCTGACTGACATTGCTGTGCGTAGCGCAGCCCCTCGTGAGAGGGTCTATCGTCTGACCGACGGTGGCGGGATGTATCTGGAGATTGCGCCGTCGGGAGGGAAATACTGGCGCCCGAAATACTGATTCGGTGGTAGAGAAAGACGCTTGGCGCTGGGCATCTACTCTGACGTATCGCTCGCAGCAGCGCGCAGGAAGCGAAGTGCGGCGCGTGAACAACTGGCGGCGGGGATAGACCCAGGCGACGTCAAAAAGGCTGATAAGCGAGCCGCAAGACTCAACGCCAACAATTCATTCGAGGCCGTAGCCCGCGACTGGCTGGAGGAGCGCAAATCGGTCGTGCAGATTGGTCAGCACGAAAAGACACTCGCCCGTCTGCAAAACGACGTATTCCCCTGGCTGGGCAAGCGTCCTATCACCGAGATCGATGCGCCCGAGATTCTGGTGGTGCTCAAGCGGATCGATAGGGAGGGGGGCGCGATATTCAGCGCACCGGGTGCGCAGTGAAATCAGCCGCGTTTTCCGATATCCGATCAAGGAAGGCAAGGCAAAGAGCGATCCAGCAAAAGACCTGATCGGAGCGATTCCGTCTCCAATAGAAAAGCACTTTGCTGCGCTCACCGAACCCGCCAAGGTGGCGGAAATGCTCAGGGCCTTCGACGGTTTCTCGGGGACGTTTCCCGTCCTCTGCGCGCTCAAGCTTGCGCCGATGCTGTTCGTGCGGCCAAGCGAGCTTCGTTGGGCCGAGTGGGCGCAATTCGACCTGGATAAGGGGGAGTGGCGCTATCTGGTGACAAAGACACGGACTCAGAATCTGGTGCCGCTTGCAACCCAGACAGTGGCTCTCTTGCGGGAGTTGCAAGCACTGACAGGCAAGGGGCGTTTTGTCTTTCCCGGCGCTCGTTCGACGTTGCATCCAATGAGCGAAGCGGCGATCAATGCTGCACTCAGACGACTCGGTTATGACACCCGAACGGAAATTACCGGCCACGGTTTTCGCGCGATGGCCCGTATCCTCCTGCACGAGGAACTGGAGCAGAAACCAGAGGTAATCGAGCATCAACTCGCACATGCAGTACCGGATAATCGTGGCTCGGCGTATAACTGGACCAAGTTCATCAGGGAGCGCCGGGTGATGATGCAGTTGTGGGCAGACTATCTAGACAAGCTGAATGCGGGCGCACGGATCATTCGGATTTGTGGCGTGGCAGGCTGAGTCGGAATCTGAGCGTCCGCTGGGGAGATACTTCGACCGGCTGCTATAAAGGGTCGAGCTGAGCAGGTTGTCATTCGGCTCTGTGCGGCCATTACGCGTCATTCGTACGAGCTGTAACCTGGACGTTCAGGCGGCCGCTTCGCACAGGAAGCTGCCGCCGACCTTGTGCGTGCCCGAAGGGCGCCTCAGGGTCGACCGGCGCCGGATGCAGATCGATGACAGGCAGGCCGCAACGCCAGTTTGGCATTCGCCCGCGTTTGGCCGTTGGCTGCCCTTCGTGAACGTCTTCTTTCGGGTACGCTGGAATCCCTGTGATTTCAAGTCTCACAGAGGCGCTCGGCATCGGCCTGGTGGGCTGCGATATGTATCATCGAAATTGGCCGCAACGTGTCGATTCGACAGCCCTTCGTTCGTCGTGGTCCTGAAGCACCATTCAACTCAGGAGAACGACGATGCGATTCATCATCACAGCCCAAGCGAGCGCAGACAATGAGGAGCCGGATGCCGGCGGCGGTTTGGACGAGGCCCTTCTCACGGCGTACATGAGGTTCAACGAAGAGATGCACAAGGCCGGTGTCCTGGTGGCTTCCGAAGGCTTGAACCCAGCAGCGCCCGGAGCGCGAATTGCGGTTAGCAAGGGGAAACGCTATATCGTCGATGGCCCGTTTGCAGAGTCCAAGGAACTGGTCGGTGGCTTTTACATCATCGAAGTTGGATCTCTTGAGGAGGCGACTTCCTGGGCATTGCGTGCGCCATCCGGTCTCGGCGCGGACGATGTACTGGAGGTGCGCCAACTCACCGGAGCGGGCGACGTCCCGCCAAATGTCCTCGACATCATCCGGGCAGCGGCACCGACCTGGAGCGAGTCGGTTTGGCAGGCGAAGAAGTGAAGGCCACATACGGAACCGCCGAGTTGCCATCCAGCCGGGCGCTCGAGCCGACGTCCGCAGGCGAACCTCCGTCTGCGGCTCAGCGTCAGCGTAGAGCGACCGCTTTTCGGCGGCCATACCCGCGGCGAACGACCGTCGGCTTCAGGTCGGCGGCGTTACGTTCGGCCTAGCCGATTCAGGCTGGACTCGGACAACTACGGACGTTGGCCCACGCCATCGAGTGCTCGGTCGAACGTTGGCTACTGCTCCGGACCGGACCATCGAGCAGATTTCGGCCGATCGGGTCATTGGCAACGTCGGCCGGCAAATGGTTAAACTAATGCCTCTGGACCCTTCGAACCTAACCTGGCTATGCCCCTGTCAGTTGAGTTGCAGTACTTCATATCGCGTTCCGCCTGGTCGGCCAGGTTGACACAGGAACAGCTCGCTCGCGTCCAAAAAGATGCTTTTCAACGATCGTTTTCTGCCGGCGCCCTGGTCTGTCATCGCGGAGCCCCTGCGGATCATTGGATCGGCGTGATCGAAGGGTTAGTCAAAGTCGATACGGTCTCTAAAGGTGGGCGGGCTACAACCTTCGCCGGCGTGCCGGCGGGTTCCTGGTTCGGGGAGGGAGCCCTACTAAAGGATGAGCCTCGCCCATACTCGGTGGTAGCGCTGCGTGACAGCGAAGTCGGGTTTATACCGTGCAGCACATTTGAGTGGCTGCTTGACAATAGCCACTCGTTCAGTCGATTTGTCATCAATCAACTCAACGCCCGGTGCGGCTACTACGTCGGTCTGGTTGCAAACCTCCGTTTGCAGAAAGCGTCTGCAAGAGTCGCTTTCTGTCTCGCTGAAATGTTCAATCCGCAACTCTTTGGCGTCGCTGATCTGATGCTGGGTCTTTCGCAAGAAGAAATTGGACGTTTGTCCGGCCTTTCCAGGCAGAACACCAACCGGGCGCTTCACGAGCTCGCTGATGCGAGGCTTTTAACGATCGAATATGGGTCAGTCCGAATTCTTGACCTAACAGGGCTTCGAGATTTTGCGCATTCCGAAGATTGATTGGGCCGCATTCGTGACTACGCGTCAGACAGCTTCGTAATGGCTTCCCGGCTGCCAGCCTGCGCGCGAAGCCGAAATTTCTGAATTTTTCCTGTGCCTGTCTTTGGCAACGCGCCGTATACGATCCTCACAGGACACTTGTAGTGTGCGAGCCGTTCCCGACAGAACGTAATCAGCTCTCGTTCAGAAGGTGAATTGACACCCTGTCTCAACTCGACAAATGCGCAAGGCACTTCCCCCCACCTGACATCGGGCTGCGCGACTACCGCCGCGATGAGTACTGCTGGGTGTTGGTGCAATACATCCTCGACCTCGATCGATGAAATATTTTCGCCACCCGAAATGATGACGTCTTTGGATCGATCCGTGATCTGAATGTATCCGTCCGGGTGCACCACGGCAATATCTCCGGTGTGGAACCAGCCACCCTCGAAGGCGCTTCGGGTCGCTTCCTCGTTCTTCAGATAGCCCTTCATCATGACATTGCCGCGCAGCAATATCTCTCCCTCGCTCTTCCCGTCCGCGGGAACGGGCTCAAGCGTGGCGGGATTTGCGACTTGCATGGCTTCGAGTCCGGCGGCCCGCTGACCTTGCCGCGCCTTCAGGCGCGCCTGCTCCTCGTTTGTCGATGCGTGCCAGTCTGCCTGGATGAAGCAACTGACCGGTGTGCCGGAGGATTCGGTGATGCCGTATACGTGCTCAACCTCGAATCCCAACTCGCTTACCGATTTCAATACGGTTGCCGGAGGTGGCGACCCCGCCGTGCGGACGCGAACGACGCGAGGTAACGGGCTACGCTCGCTGGCGGGCGCGTCTGCCAGTGCGGCCAGGACGATTGGCGCTGCACAAAAATGATCGACGCCGTACTCGCGGATGGCTCGAAATATTCCTGCGGCATTGACTTTGCGCAGACAGACATGGGTGCCACCCGCTGCTGTGACTGCCCAGGCGAAGCACCATCCGTTGGCGTGGAACATTGGGAGGGTCCAGAGATACACCGGCCCGCGCGGCATGCCCCAGTCAATCAACTGGAGCATGCTCATCAGGTGAACCCCACGGTGACTGACCACGACCCCTTTCGGGTCGGAGGTCGTGCCAGACGTATAGTTCAATGCGATAGCGTCCCTTTCATCCGCGGGCCATACGCCTTCGAAGTCCGGATTTCCCTCTCCGAGCAACTGCTCATAGTCGAGCTCACCTATCGATGCCCCCGGCGGCGCTTCGAGATCCGCAATGTCAATCACGAGTGGCCTGTCTGGAACATGCTCGAGTGCGTTCGCAGCAAGGGCGGCAAACTCGCGATCCACAAAAAGGACCTTGCATTCCCCGTGAAGCAGGATGAACCGAATGCCGTCGGCATCCAGCCTGCAGTTGATCGTGTTGAGAACAGCTCCGCTGAGCGGCACCCCGAAATGCGCCTCCACCAACGCGGGCGTATTAGGCGCAATGATCGATACGGTGTCGCCGCGCTCGACACCTCGCCGGACGAGCGCACTGGCGAGCCGGCGGCAGCGGCTGCGCGTCGCCGCCCAGGTCTGACGCATCTCGCCATGCACGATGGCGATACGCTCCGGAAACAGATCGGCGCATCGATCCAATGAATGCAGCGGTGTCAGCGGCACGTAGTTGGCTTCGTTTCGATCGAGGCCGCGCTCGTAGATTTTAGTGGCCATGTCGTGTCTCCTCACATGAATGTGAAAGTGTTCCGGGCATTGGTGGTGCGTAGGTGCAACCTCTGAATCGGATCGCTCAAACCTTGCGATGTCGCATCAAATCTAACCGTTGCGCCGGAATGGAACTGTCTCGAACAGGACACTCCTTGGGTTCGTAGGGGACGACGGGTTGCTGGATGCCAATTGTCATGTTCGAGACAACACGCCCTGTTCCCCCTGGCTAATCTTGCTCGCAAGGCAATGCTGCCGTGAAGGGAAGTTGCTTGAGTTTGCTGACGTTGAAGACAGATGGAGTGACAGATGAAGAGAAGTGAGACACCACCGGCGATGGACGCCGATGCGCTGCGCAAGGCCATCGAATGGGCGATCCTGTCGCGTCGCAGCGTCAGGGCGTTTCTGCCCACGTCGGTTCCTCGGGAGACGGTGGAATCGATATTGGACGTAGCGCGCTTCGCTGCCACGGGAGTCAACATTCAGCCCTGGCGCGTACACGTCGTCACGGGGCACGCCAAAGACCGTATCTGTGCCGCGATCCAACGGGTTAATGACGACTCGGCACTAGACGAGACATGCACGGACGAGTGGGACTATTACCCGCGCGAGTGGATATCTCCATACCTTGAAAGAAAACGGACTGTGGGTTGGAAGCTATATGGGTTGCTTGGAATCGAAAAGGGCGACAAGGAACGGATGCTGGCCCAGCACAGCCGCAACTATCAATTCTTTGACGCGCCCGTCGGCCTGTTTTTCACAATCGACCGCGTCATGCAGCAGGGTAGCCTGCTCGACTACGGCATGTTCCTGCAGAACATCATGATCGCTGCCCGTGCTCATGGCTTGAGCACATGCCCTCAAGCAGCATTTATGAAGTACCACAAGGTCATTGCCGATCAACTTCGATTGGAGACAGGTGAGAGGTTTGTTGTCGGCATGAGTCTCGGATTTGCGGATGCCTCGCGCATCGAGAACACCCTCGTCACGGAAAGAGCGGAGGTCGGCTCGTTTACAACGTTTTATTCGGATTAGCAGCGTGCATCGGGAGCGAATCCAGACACCAGTCAGCGACCCACGTAACGAATGCATCAGCGCAGCGTCACATGAAAGGAAAACAGACATGCAGATAAGAGACAACGTATTTGTAGTGACCGGTGCCGGTTCCGGGTTGGGGGCGGCCACGGCGAAGATGATCGTCGAGCGGGGCGGCAAGGTGGTCCTGGCGGACCTTAACCCCGAATCTGGTGAGGCCATCGCCGCACAGCTAGGGCCGAATGCCCGATTCGTTGCCACCGACGTCGCCAGCGAACACAGCGCCCGGGCAGCTTTTGCGGCGGCCATGGAAATGGGACACCTCAGGGGACTCATCAATTGCGCAGGCGTTGCTCCCGCCGAAAAGGTCATCGGCCGTGAAGGAACCCACAAGCTGGAAGCGTTCGCCCGGACGATCAATATCAACCTGGTTGGTACTTTCAACATGACCCGCAATGCGGCGGAGATGATGAGCGCCTGTCCGCCAGTGCCCTCCGGCGAACGTGGCGTCATCATCTGCACAGCCTCCGTGGCCGCGTTTGAAGGACAGGTGGGGCAGGCAGCCTACGCCGCTTCCAAAGGCGGCGTTGTGGCGATGACCTTGCCACTCGCGCGGGAACTCTCGCGCTGCGGCATCCGGGTTATGACAGTGGCTCCAGGCATCATGGAAACGCCGATGCTGCTTGGCATGCCCGCTGAAGTACAGGAGGCGCTGGGCAAAACGGTGCCGTTCCCAGCCCGGATGGGTAAGCCAGCCGAATACGCCGCTCTGGTGGAGCACATCCTCTTGAATGAATACCTGAACGGCGAGGTCGTCCGCCTCGACGGCGCCATTCGTATGGCCGCCAAATAAACCGCATCCATCTTTTCAGTGAACGAATCATGTCCAAAGATCCCGTCGTTATCGTCTCAGCCGCCCGCACCCCTATTGGCAGCTTCCAGGGGAGTCTCTCCGATCGCACGGCGCCGCAGCTCGGTGCCGTTGCCGTACAGGCCGCTATCCAGCGAGCCGGCATTAGCGCCGAGCAGGTGCAGGAACTCATCCTGGGTTGTGTGCTGCCTGCGGGACTCGGCCAGGCCCCTGCGCGCCAGGCGGCCATCGGCGCCGGGCTACCCCTCTCGGTGGTCTGCTCCACTGTTAACAAAGTGTGCGGTTCCGGCATGAAAGCCGCCATGCTAGCCCATGATCTCCTGATGGCGAGCAGCAACGAGGTCATTGTTGCGGGAGGCATGGAGTCCATGACAAACGCTCCTTACTTCATCCCGAAGGCACGAGGGGGCTTCCGCCTTGGTCACGGACAGATTCTCGACCATATGTCCTTCGACGGTCTGGAAGATGCTTATTTCGACCGTGGCCGTCAAATGGGCACCTTCGCTGAAGAGTGCGCCGAGTCTTACGGATTCTCCCGGGAGGATCAGGATGCCTACGCAATAAAGTCAACCACACGAGCCCAAGCCGCTATTCGGTCCGGTGCGTTCGCGTGGGAGGTCATCCCAGTGATGACCTCCAGCAAAAAAGGTGAAGTTCTGGTACAGCACGATGAGCAGCCGGGCAAAACCAAACTGGACAGGATCACCAGCCTGAAACCCGCTTTCAAGACCGATGGCACAGTAACTGCGGCTAACTCCAGTTCGATTTCCGATGGTGCCGCTGCGCTGGTGCTGATGCGCCTCTCAAGTGCCGAGAGACTTGGGATCAAGCCTCTGGCCGCTATCGCCGGGCACGCCACCCACGCTCAGGAGCCGAGACTGTTTACCACCGCTCCCGCGGGCGCGATTAAGAAACTACTGTCCAGGATTGGATGGGGGACGTCCAGCGTAGATTTGTGGGAAATCAACGAGGCATTCGCGGTCGCCGTGATGGCTGCCATGCAGGACATGACGCTCGATCACGACAAGGTCAACATACACGGCGGCGCCTGTGCCATCGGTCACCCTATCGGCGCGTCCGGAGCACGCATTCTGGTCACCTTGCTTGCGGCCCTCAGATCGACGGGCGGAAAGCGCGGAATTGCAAGCCTCTGCATCGGCGGTGGCGAAGCCACCGCCATGGCCATCGAGATAATTTAACGTAAGCGCCGGTTGGACTCGTATCGGGAGCTCTGCATGGACATACTTCAAGACATGCGCGTCTTTGTGCGCGTCGTCGAAGCCGGGAGCATCACCGCGGCGGCGAACAGCATGGACGCCACTCCTGGCCAGACCTCACGCGCCGTTTCGGATCTGGAAGCACACCTTCGAACCCGACTGCTCAACAGGACCACACGACGCATCGCGATGACTGAAGCTGGTGAGCGATATTACGATCATTGCATGCAGATTCTGGCACTGATCGAACAGGCTGAGGCGGAGGCTGGTGACGCACATGCGCGTCCGTGTGGGAAACTGAGGGTTCGCACTCCGGTCGGGTTTGGACAGCACTACCTCATCAAGGCGATCGGTGCATATCAACAGCTATATCCTGAAGTGAAAGTCCGGCTGACGCTCGCCAATGGTACGCCGGATTTCATCGAAGATGGCTGCGACGTTGCAATTGTCGGGGCACTGGCATTATCGGATTCAGAGCTCATTTCACAGAAAATCGGTAGTGCATTCAGCATTGTTTGCGCATCACGTACTTACATCGAGAGCCATGGTGTCCCGCACAAGCCGGACGATCTCGAAGCGCATTCGTACATCCACCTGAACACACCCGAATCTCCAATGAACGTGTGGTCCTTCGAGGGGCCAAACGGAGAGGAGTCCATTCGACTCCGGCCAGCCTTGCTGGAAGTCAATACACCAGAGGCTCTTGTCACTGGAGTACGGGAAGGACTAGGAATCGGCCTGATTCCGATTTATTCGGCGATCAGCGGATTGCGCAACGGCGAACTTGCGTGGGTTCTACCCGAATACAGTTCGCAGGAGATGGGACTTTACGCGATGTATCTATCGCGACAATACGTGGACGCAAAGATTCGCAGCTGGGTGGACTATCTGAGGGATACCATGCCGGCGAAGCTGGCGGCTGATCAGGAAGCCGCTAGCAGATTCATTCACCGTTGATTGATGCAAGCGCCACTCTACTTCTGCTCTCCGGTCGCTTCGAGGATCAGATTTGCCACTTCAGTCGGATGCGACAGCAGCGACACGTGGCTCGACTTAAGCTCGATCGTATGCGCGTGCATCCGGTTCGCCATGAAGCGCTCCAGATCGGTGTTGATGGTCCGATCTTCAGTCGACACCGCATACCAGGTCGGCTTGTCGTGCCACGCGGCGACGGTCGTCTTCGCCATCGTGATCGCCTTGCCAATGGGCTGCTGAACCGCATAATACTTATCTGCTTCAGCCCTCGGCAGATCGCCGGCAAAGTCTTTCAAAAATGCCTGCTCGGATAGCTGGCCGTAGCCGTCGGCCGACCACTGAAGCCCCGCCGATGCGGGCGCGGCTGGAAATTTCTTCGTCAGTGCCGGATAGTCCTCGCCGGCATCCGGCGCACGCGCGGCAATGTACACGAGGCCGGCCACTTTCGGATCATCGCCAGCCTGGCTGATCACCATCCCGCCGTACGAGTGCGCGACTAGCAGCGTCGGGCCATCCTGTTGCGCAAGTGCGCGCTTGACCGCGTCCACGTCCGCGTCGAGCGAGGTCGTCGGATTCTGCACCGCCGTCACGTGCAGGCCCTTTGCCTGCAGTAGCGGAATCACTTTCCCCCAGCTCGAACCATCTGCAAACAACCCGTGAACCAGCACGACGTTCTTGATCGGTGCGGACGGAGCGGCGGTGCTGTCCTGTGCGAATGACGTCGTTGCGCTCAGCAGCGTGGCGCAGGCGAAACCGGCGAGGACAAACGAATTCAACTTCATGAGACTTCTCCGAGATATGTGAAGGATGAGATTCGCGAATTTCGCTCAGCCGCAATGACGAGTCGAAAGACGAACCATACCCAGCCAATCATCCGGTCGATGCTTGCGACTGCAAGCGGGCGCTGGATTCTGGTGTACGAAGGTGCAAACACAGTCCCGGTGCAAACATTCCGTTCACTGCAAAGTTTTTTTTGAGTCAACGTCTGCAAGCAGCCATTGCATCTGGACAAGCACGAACGGCTGATGCGGGTCGAGCCGGGAAGCTGACGTCCTGATTGAACCGTCACGGACTCGCTTTCTGAAGAATCTGCGGAATAAATTGAGCCGGCGCTCGTTTCGTCCATTGCCTTTGATTTTTCTTTCTTCCGCTTCGGCAATGTCGGACCTGCTTGCGCTCTCCACGCGCTGCGGGCGACGCCGGCATCCTGCGAGTTTGCCAATGAAAAAAATCCTGGTGACATGTGCTCTTGTTGTGTCTGTCCCTGCCGCGCATGCGCAAAGCAGCATTACGTTGTACGGCATCATTGATGAGGGCTTCGAAGCAATCAGCAATGTGCCTGTTGCCGGCAGCAAAAGCGGCGGCAGACTGTTTCGACTCGATGCCAACAATGGTCTGAATGGGTCCCGTTGGGGACTCAAAGGATCCGAAGATCTCGGCGGCGGCCTCAAGGCGGTCTTCACGCTCGAGAACGGCTTCGAACTCAACACCGGAAATCTCGCGCAAGGAGGTGATGAATTTGGCCGACAGGCCTTTGTCGGTTTGTCGAGCGACCGGTATGGCACTGTGACGCTCGGGCGGCAATACGATCCCATCATCGACTACGTCGGAATATACGAGTTCGGTGATTCAAATCTTGGCTCGGATCACGCGGCACATCCCGGCGACCTCGACAATTTCAACTTCACACGTCGCCAGAACAATTCAGTCAAGTACCAGAGCCCCGACTACGGCGGTTTGAGATTCGAAAGTCTCTATAGCTTCGGCGGTGTGCCAGGCTCGCTTGCAACCAATCAGGCCTACTCTTTCGGAGCCCATTTTGCGAGAGGCCCGCTTGGTATGTCCGTGGCATATTCACACGTCAACAATCCGGCGGCGTCCTTGTTAGGGAGCAACCCAACCGATACCGCGACGTCGAACGGGCTGACCGCGAGCCCGATCTACAGCGGCTATGCGTCGGCAAGAACGTACCAGGTCGTAGCGGCCGGCGGTTCATATGCGTTCGGACACGTGGTCGTGGGCGCGACCTATTCGAACATTCGCTACTCGAACATTGCCACGCTTAGTGAAAGCAGTGCGGATTTCAACGACGCGGAAGTCAGCCTGCAGTACCTGATTGCCCCGGATTGGTCGGTTGGAGCGGCCTACAACTTCCTGAAAGGGAACGCTGTGACTCAAACCATTGGGGGCGCCAAATACAATCAGCTCTCCGCCGGTGTGAATCACAAGCTGTCCAAGCGCACCGATGTCTATATTTCAGGTGCATGGCAGACGGCGAGCGGAGACGACTCGACCGGCCACGCGGCGGTCGCGAACATTGCCGATTTGTCGCCTTCTTCGAATCGTCATCAAGCGGTCGCTCGTATCGGAATCCGGCATCAGTTCTAGTCGCGCTCTGTCAACCCAAGCACACCCTCTCCTGCGCACGCTCGCTTTTACAAGCGTGCATCCGGTCGATTTCCCATCCCACCTCGTGCTATGCGTTCACCTGATCGTGCGACGCGTGCGAAGGGGGCGGAAAACTGGCCTCCGGGTGGGGTGTAAGAAAAACAGGCAGGTCGGTAGCGGGCGGCCTGGCGGGAACGTCGAAGAACATTTCGCAAACCCAGCCGCGATGATACGAAGCGTGGTTCACGAGATGCATGAACATCGCGCCGCGCGACATAGCCGAACGCTCGCCGGATATGAACGCGAACGACAACGTCTCAGCCAGCGACGCGTCAGTCTGTTCATCCGCCCAGCGTTCGAACCACGTGTTCATGTCCTGTTGCGCGCCACGCAGGTCGTGTAGATCGGCATGCACGACCACGTTGCGTGTCGTGAAGCCGTGCTCCTTGCGTTCGAGGTGCGCCTTCCAGATCAGATCGACCACGTAAATGTGATTCAGCGTGCCGATCATCGACTTGAACAAGGTCTGCCGCGTTTTGACGGCTTCACCGGGCGGCAATGCTTCGATGCAATCGAACAGCACGTTGTCCGCCCAGGTTTTATAGCGGGAAAGAATGCGGGTGGTTTGCGTATTGAGCATGACTCGTTTCCTTGACTATTCGCTCGCGTCGTTCAGCACGTCCAGCGCAGCACGACACGCGCCGGCCAGTTGTTCACGCATCAAATCCTGCACGTTCGACGAGCGGTTCACAATGGCATCGCGAATTTTGACCGCTTGACTGAACGACGCCTGCATACGGCCGCCGCGCGCCATCGCTATGCGCCGCAGGCGGCGCACAGGTCCGATCAATCCAGCGTGACTGTCCTGCAGCGTGCGGTTGTCGGCGATCGTCATCACGATTGTGTAGAAGCGGTCTAGCGCTTCTACGTAACCCACCGGATCGCCAGCATCGACGCTCACCTGCATCGCCTCGATCACGTCGTCAAGTTGCGCGATGCCGAGTGTCGTGATGCGCTCCAACGCAAGCTGTACGGCAAGACATTCAAGCGCGGCGCGGACCGTGTAAATCTCCTCGACATCGCGCAGCGTCACGGCGCGCACGTACGCGCCGACACGCGGCAGCACCGTCACCAGTCCCTCGCGTTCGAGTTGCGCGAACGCCTCGCGCATCGGCGTGCGGCTTACATTCAACTGCTTCGCGACCTGAACTTCTGAAAGGCGGCTGCCCGGCGCAAGCACGCCCTCGACGATCGCCTCGCGCAACGCGGGTACCACCACGCCTTCGCTCAATGAGTCGCTAGATGCATCGACCGTGCGCATGCGCGAGTGATATTTGCTCGCGATCTTGTCAAGCGAATGTGTGCCTGCATGCGCACCTTTCGCGTCCTTCGGTGCGGCGGCTTCGGCAGTTTTCATTGCAGTTTTACTGGAAGGCATTGACACCTCATGGTTCTGTGAATACGCTGTATACAGATTATACACCCGCAATTACTTGCACGGCACTGGAGTAAGCGCTGAAGCGTCAACGCCGGTCGACACAGGAGAAGTTATGGATCGCAGTCCATTCCCGCAGCCGGTTTTGATCGAGCGAACGGGCAACGTGCTGAGTTTTACGCTGAATCGCCCGGACGCGGGCAACGAGGTTTCCAGCCTGATGTTCGAGGCAATGACGGCGGCGTTACGCAGCGAGGCCGCAGAGCCGAGCGCGCGTGTGCTGCGCATCCGCGGGAGCGGCAACATGTTTTGTACCGGACGCGAGCGCGCCGGCCGCGACGCAGTGGCGATCCGTTCGGAAGTCGCGCGGCTGATCGAACTGAAGCGCCTCGTGCGCGGTACGTCGATGATTTCGATAGCGGAAGTGCATGGCGATGCGCATGGCTTCGGCTTCGGACTCGCGATTCTGTGTGACTTCACGCTAGTGTCGTCACGCGCGACGCTCGCGTTTCCCGAGATGCGCAAAGGCTTGCCGCCCGCCGCGATCATGGCCTATCTGGGCCGCTACGCTTTGCCGAAGACGCTGTTTCCAATGGTGCTGTTCGGCGACACGTTGACGCCCGCCGCCGCGCTGCAGGCGGGGCTGATCACGCAGGTCTGCGAGGCTGCTGCGCTGCGCGGCGACGCCGACGCCCTCACCGATCGCATCCTCGCGCTCGACGATGCAGGCGTGCGCCAGTGCAAGGCGTTCTTTCAGTCGGCGGAGGAAAGCCCGATCGAACAGAACTTCCGCAGCGCGACCGACATGCTGACCGTCACGAGCCTGCGACTGATGCAGGGCCGCTGAGCGCAAGCTCACCCATCGAAGTCCGCACATGGCGCGCGCGAACTTATCCTGGGAAGGCTCGCGTTTCTTCAGCACGCCGGCAGCAAGCATCTTGCATGGGACCGGAGTCAGTGCCAAAGCGCCAACTCTGGTCAACAGGAGACAGACATGAACGTCAACGCAGGGCCACGGCTCGACCGTTTGCCGATGTCGGGATTTCATCGGCGCATCATGTGGTTGATTGGCATCGGCATGTTCTTCGACGGCTTCGACATCTATGTCGCGTCGACCGTGCTCGGTGCAACGCTCAAAACCGGCTTCTCGACACTCGGCCAGAATGCGCTATTCGTGTCGCTAACGTTTCTAGGCATGATGCTCGGTTCGCTTGGCACCGGTTTTCTCGGCGACCGTTTCGGCCGCCGTTTCACGTATCAGGCAAATCTTGCGGTGTTCGGACTCGCGTCGCTCGGTGCGGCGCTCGCGCCGAACATGAGCGTGCTGATCGCGTGCCGCTTCGTGATGGGCCTCGGACTCGGTGCGGAAAATGTCGTCGGCTATTCGACACTGACCGAATTCGTGCCGCCGCAAAAGCGCGGTAAGCTGCAAGGATTGATGGCCGTGTTCGTCGTGTCCGGGTTGCCGGTCGCCGGGCTGATCGGATTGCTGCTGATTCCAGCATTCGGCTGGCGCGCAATGTTTGTGCTGGGCGGCTTCGGCGCGCTGGGTGTCTGGTATGCGCGCAAGTCGCTGCCCGAGTCGCCGCGTTGGCTCGACTCGGTTGGTCGCCATGAGGAAGCCGGCGCGATCCTGAATCGCATCGAAAGCGAAGTCACCGAAGCGCGCGGCGGCGAGCCGCTGCCGCCGCCTTTTGTCGCGAAGACGTCGGGGCAAGCGGCAACGTTGCTGTCGTTCGGATCGCTTTTCAGCGGCACGATGCTGCAACGGATGATCGTGGGCTGCGTGACGCTCGTTGTGATCAATACGTTGCTGTACGGCTTCGTCACCTGGCTGCCGACCTTTTTCGTGCATCAGGGCTTCAGCATCGCGAGGTCGTTCGGCTTCGCGCTCGTCATGTCGCTCGGCGCGCCAATCGGCTCAGCAATCGGCGCATTGACGGCGGACTCGTGGGGCCGCAAGCCGACCATCATCGGTGCGTCGCTCGCGGCAATCGCGTTCGGCGCGATCTATCCGTTCGTCTCGGATCCGCTGCTGCTGCCCCTTGTCGGCCTGTTGCTGACTATTCCGATCTACGTGCTTGTCGCGCTGCTGTTCGCGATTTACGTACCCGAACTCTTCCCGACCGAAGTCCGGCTGCGCGCCTCGGGCATCTGCAACACGCTGGGTCGCGGCGCGACAATCGTCACGCCGTTTATCGTCGTCGCGCTGTATGCGCAGCACGGCATCGTCGGTGTGCTGACGCTAATGATCGGCCTGCTCGTCATTCAGATCGTCGTGGTTGCGTGGCTCGGCGTCGAGCCGACCGGCCAGCGCCTCGAAGACCTGCAGCCCGCCGACCTACAGGCAAGCGATGCGATGCGCACTGACGCGCATGCATCGCCTCTCAAGTGAACCACCTGGAATTGATCTCTATGGACACAGTGAACCAGACACATCTCGATGCACAGCTTTTCATCGACGGCGCATGGACAGACGCCGACACCGGCCGTAGGCTCGACATCGTCAACCCGGCGACGGGTGAAGTAATCGGCGCGCTCGCGGCCGCGTCTCAACAGGATGTGGACCGCGCGGTGCGCGCGGGCCATCGCGCGTTCGAAAGCGGCGCGTGGCGCGACATGCCGATCCAGCAACGCGCGCGCGTGCTAAACCGTTTCGCCGATCTGTTCGAAGCGGATCTAGAACAGTTTTACAAACTCGAAACGCTGAACAACGGCCGGCCGATCTCGGAGACGCGCGCGCAGATTTCGCGTCTGCCGCAGTTCTACCGCTATTTCGCGGCGCTTGCGCTGACGCGCCGCAGCGACGTGATTCCGATCGAAGGGCCGTACCTCTGCTACACGCAGCGCGTGCCGCTCGGCGTCGTCGCGTTGATGACGTCGTTCAATCATCCGCTGATGATTCTGTCGAAGAGTCTTGCGCCCGCGCTCGCCACGGGCAATAGCGTCGTCATCAAGGCGTCCGAGCAGACGCCGCTGACCACTGTGCGCCTCGTGCGTCTGCTGGATGAAGCAGGCGTACCGAAGGGTGTCGTGAACGTCGTGAACGGCGAAGGACGCGAGGCAGGCGCGGCGCTCGCGCAGCATCCGCTGATCCGCAAGGTCGTATTCACGGGCGGCACGGAAGTCGGCCGCTCGATTGGCGAAGCGGCGGCACGCACCTTCGCGTTGACGACGCTCGAACTCGGCGGCAAGGGCGCGGTGATGCTATTCGACGATTTCGACATGGAGCGCGCGGTCAACGGCGCGGCGTTCGCGGCCTTCATTGGCGCGGGGCAGACCTGCGTGTGCGGCGCGCGGATTCTGGTGCAGAAGTCGATCTATGTGGCGTTTCTCGAACGTTTCCGCGCGAAGACGATGGGTATTCGCGTAGGCGATCCTGCCGATGTGAAGACCCAACTCGGCCCGGTGATTTCGGACCGCTCGCGCCAGCGCGTTCTCGCGATGCTGGAGCGCGCGAAGGCGGCGGGTGCAAAGGTGCTGACGGGCGGCGGCGTGCCGTCCAACCTGAAGCAGGGCTTTTTCATCGAGCCGACCGTGCTGTATGACGTCGATCCGCGTTCGGAAATCGGTCAGGATGAAGTGTTCGGGCCAATCACCGTCGTGATGCCCTTCGACGACGAGGCGGACGCGATCCGTATCGCCAACGACACGCAGTTCGGCCTCGCCGCTTCCGTGTGGACGCAGGACGTCGCGCGCGCGCATCGCGTCGCAAGCAAACTCGAATTCGGCATGGTCTGGGTCAACGATCACCACCGGCTCGACCCGGCGTCGCCGTGGGGCGGTTTCAAGAACAGCGGCGTGGGGCGCGAGACGGGCGTCGAATCGTTCGATCAGTTCAGCGAACCGCGTGCGGTAACGATCAATATAAGCGGCAAAACCATCGACTGGTATGCGGACGATGGTGAACTGAAACGTCTTAATTGATTCTTCTGAAGCGACGTTGCAGCCCTTCAAACGGTTCCATAGACGTGTGTAAAATCGACTGCAACGTCGCTTTGAGAGCAGTCCAATGCTAAGGGTTAAGGGTACGTGATGTCCGCGAAGGCACGCTGCCAGAAGATTGCACGCGGGGGCTTCCGCAAGATGCAATTGCGTGGCCAGTGCGGAATGGTCCGCCTTGGACCCGAAGAAGTCAAAGCGGTGCAGAACGGAACAATCTCGGTGAGAGACGCCATCGGGGCCTGAGGCGTTGCACCGGCAAAAAGGCATTTTGACCGTGTCAACATCTGGAGGCCAGCATTGCTGGCGCCGTACGCTGCTTCGAAGTACGGCTCTGATCAGACTGTCCATGGGTATTACTATCGCTTCCAACATGCCCGTCGAACGACCGCTATCTAGCCAGTCGGGAGACCGCTCCGGGTCGGGTCCCGCCTCACGCTTTTCTCGTAAGCGGCCGTTCTCTGAGCGTAGCAACGTCAAGGCATGATCGTGCGAATGACAGGTTGCCGCGTATCGACAGCTTGGCCTCGCCGAGGCGTGCGCGGGCCGGCGGCAACGCGCGCTC
>NZ_JALQCK010000021.1:0-156064 GCF_030464835.1 Paraburkholderia sp. WS6 | reverse complement strand
CACGAAAGAGCGAGATTCTAGCGAGCCGGACGGCCCCTTGCAAGCGTTATTTTGACAAGCGTATTACCGATGCTTGAAAACCGGTTTGCGCTTCTCAACGAACGCGGCCATCCCCTCCTTCTGATCTTCCGTAGCGAAGAGCGAATGGAAGAGGCGGCGCTCGAAATGCACGCCCTCTGCAAGCGTCGTTTCGTATGCGCGGTTGACCGATTCCTTGATCATCATCACCGCCGGCAACGGGAATTCGGCGATGGTCGCGGCCGCAGCCACCGCCTCGTCAAGCAGCGAAGCCGCGGGAATCACCCGCGAGACCAATCCGGCACGCTCGGCCTCAGCAGCGTCCATGAAGCGGGCGGTCAGGCAGAGATCCATTGCCTTCGCCTTGGAGACCGCACGCGGGAGCCGTTGCGTGCCGCCAGCACCCGGCATGATGCCCAGCTTGATTTCCGGCTGGCCGAACTTCGCAGTGTCGGCGGCGAGAATGATGTCGCACATCATCGCCAGCTCGCAACCGCCGCCAAGCGCAAAGCCCGCCACTGCAGCAATAATCGGCTTGCGGATGGAGCGCACCGTTTCCCAGTTGCGGGTGATGTAGTCGCCTTTGTAGACGTCCATATAGCTATAGGTTGCCATCATGCCGATGTCGGCTCCAGCGGCGAACGCTTTTTCGCTGCCCGTCACCACGATCGCACCAATCGCGTCGTCGGCATCGAACTCTCGCAGCGCTGCGCCCAGTTCGTCCATCAACGCGTCGTTCAGTGCGTTCAACGCCTTCGGGCGATTCAATGTGACCAAACCGACCCGTCCACGCGTCTCAACAAGAATGTTTTCGTAAGCCATGCCGCCTCCTAATAGTTAATGGCGCGCAAAAAACGCTTCGCGCGGCTGTCTCAGTAATGCTACCATTCACCAACCAACCGGTCGGTCAATTATTCGACAGGCTTTTCCCAACGTACAGCCAAGCCCCACTGCCATGACACATCCGCTATTCACCAAGCACGAAGACACGCTGCAAAAGGCACTCACCGCGGTCGAAACGCGCGGCTACTGGAGTCCGTTCGTCGAGATGCCCAGTCCGAAAGTGTACGGGGAAACAGCTAGCGCAGACGGCGAAGCCGCATTCAAAGCGCTTCTGAACAAGACGTTCGAACTGGACCAGCCGTCGACCGGAGAAACCGTCGGCGCTGAAGTCTCGCCGTTCGGCTTCCCGCTCGGCGTGCGCTATCCAAAGGCCGATCCTGACACGTTGATCTCCGCAGCCGCCGCCGCACAGCGCGATTGGCGCGCGGCCGGCCCGCAGGCGTGGATCGGCGTGTGCCTCGAAATCCTCGCGCGCGTGAATCGCGCCAGCTTCGAAATCGGCTACAGCGTGATGCACACGACCGGCCAGGCTTTCATGATGGCCTTTCAGGCCGGCGGCCCGCATGCGCAAGACCGTGCGCTCGAAGCGGTCGTGTACGCGTGGGACCAATTGCGCCGTATTCCCGCAGACGCCCACTGGGAAAAACCGCAAGGCAAAAATCCGCCGCTTGCGATGCACAAGCGCTACACAGTCGTGCCGCGCGGCACCGGCCTCGTGCTCGGCTGCTGCACCTTCCCGACATGGAACGGCTATCCGGGCCTCTTCGCTGATCTGGCCACCGGCAACACTGTCATCGTCAAGCCGCACCCGGGCGCGATTCTGCCGCTCGCGCTGACCGTGCGCATCGCGCGCGATGTATTGCGCGAAGCCGGATTCGACCCGAACGTTGTTACGCTGCTAGCCACCGAACCGAACGATGGCGCGCTGGTTCAGGACCTGGCTCTGCGCCCTGAAATCAAATTGATCGATTTCACGGGCAGCACTCAAAACGGCACCTGGCTCGAGCGCAATGCGCATCAGGCTCAGGTCTACACCGAAAAAGCCGGCGTCAATCAGATCGTGATCGACTCGGTTGACGACATCAAAGCCGCCGCTCGCAATATCGCCTTCTCGCTCGCGCTGTACTCGGGACAAATGTGCACCGCGCCGCAGAACATCTACGTGCCGCGCAACGGCATCCGCACGGCTGAAGGCACACTCGGCTTCGACGAAGTCGCTCAGGCTATCGCCGGCGCCGTGCAGAAACTGGTCGCCGACCCGGCTCGCGCCGTTGAGCTGCTCGGTGCGATCCAGAACGAAGGTGTCACCCAGCGCATCGAGGAAGCCAGCAAGCTCGGCCGAGTTCTAGTAGAGAGCCAATCGCTGGAACATCCGGCTTTTGCCGGCGCCCGTGTGCGCACACCGCTCGTGCTCCAACTGGACGCCGCCACCGACCACGCGCAGTTCACCAAAGAATGGTTCGGCCCGATCTCATTCGTGATCGCGACGGAGTCGACCGCGCAGTCGCTCGACCTTGCCGGCGCAATCGCTGCTGAGCATGGCGCACTGACGCTGTCGGTCTACAGTACGGACGAAGCCGTGCTCGACGAAGCGCACGAAGCATCGATCCGCGGCGGCGTAGCACTCTCGATCAATTTGACGGGCGGCGTATTCGTCAATCAGTCGGCGGCCTTCTCCGACTTCCACGGCACGGGCGCAAACCCGGCGGCAAATGCCGCGCTGGCCGACGCAGCCTTCGTCGCAAACCGCTTCCGCGTCGTACAAAGTCGCGTTCATGTTGAACCGAAAGCGGCGCCAGCGGTAGCTGGCTGAATGGCATAAGACAAAAGCACGGCTTTCGTCCTATGCCGTTTGGCCGAATGGACCGAGCCGTGCACCCTAACTAACATGAGACATCGGGTTGGCAAGTCCCGCCGATCCGTTCCAGCAGGAACCCACATGAACGATGCCTTCATTTGCGACGCGATTCGCACCCCAATCGGCCGCTACGGCGGCGCCCTGAAGGATGTCCGCGCCGACGACCTCGGCGCGGTACCGATCAGGGCGTTGATCGAACGCAATGCCAGTGTCGACTGGCAAGCCCTCGACGACGTGATCTATGGCTGTGCCAATCAGGCTGGTGACGACAACCGCAACGTGGCTCGCATGGCTGCTTTGTTGGCCGGCTTGCCCACGGCTGCGTCAGGCACAACCATCAACCGTCTGTGCGGCTCGGGTATGGACGCGGTCGGCACTGCGGCGCGCGCCATCAAGGCCGGCGAAGCGCGGCTGATGATTGCAGGCGGCGTCGAAAGCATGACGAGCGCGCCATTCGTGATGGGTAAGGCCACCAGTGCATTTTCACGGCAGGCCGATATTTACGACACGACTATCGGCTGGCGTTTCATCAATCCGCTGATGAAGCGTCAATACGGCGTCGATTCGATGCCGGAGACCGCGGAAAACGTGGCCGTCGAGTTCGGCATAAGCCGTGCGGATCAGGACGCCTTCGCTCTGGCGAGTCAGCAAAAAGCGGCTCGCGCGCAGCGCGACGGCACGCTCGCCCAGGAAATCGTCGGCGTTGAAATTGCGCAGAAGAAAGGCGACCCCGTACGCGTGACGCTCGACGAGCATCCGCGTGAAACGTCGCTCGAAAGTCTGGGCAAGCTCAAGGGCGTGGTCCGTCCCGACGGCAGCGTGACCGCAGGCAATGCATCGGGTGTGAACGACGGTGCGTGTGCGCTGTTGCTCGCAAATCAGGAAGCTGCCGATCAATACGGATTGCGTCGCCGCGCGCGCGTGGTGGGCATGGCAACGGCGGGCGTGGAGCCGCGCATTATGGGCATCGGCCCGGCGCCGGCCACACAAAAGCTGTTGAAGCAGTTGAACATGACACTCGAGCAATTCGACGTGATCGAGCTGAACGAAGCCTTCGCGTCGCAGGGACTGGCGGTCTTGCGCACGCTCGGCCTGCGCGACGACGACCCGCGTGTCAATCCGAACGGCGGAGCGATTGCGCTCGGCCACCCGCTCGGCGCTTCCGGCGCGCGTTTGATCACTACCGCGCTTTATCAGTTGGAACGAATCAACGGCCGCTTTGCGCTTTGCACGATGTGTATCGGTGTAGGCCAAGGCATTGCATTGGTAATCGAGCGGCTCTAACACTAACGCCGCTTCGCCCATTGCGCCGCCGATCAAAGAGACTTTGAGGAGACACCCAATGTCATATGAAGCGATTCGCCTCGACATCGATACATCGAGCCGCGTAGCGACCATCACACTGAACCGCCCGGACAAGCTCAACAGCTTTACCCGCGCGATGCACCAGGAATTGAGCGACGCACTCGGCCAGGTCGAAGCGTCCGGCGCACGCGCGCTCGTGCTGACCGGCGCTGGCCGCGGCTTCTGCGCGGGGCAGGATCTCGCGGATCTCGACTTCACCCCAGGCGCAATGACCGATCTGGGCGAACTGATCAATGCGCATTTCAATCCGCTGATTCGCCGCCTGCAAGCACTGCCGTTACCCGTGATTGCCGCGGTCAACGGCACGGCCGCCGGTGCCGGCGCCAATCTCGCACTGGCTTGCGATCTCGTGCTTGCCGCTCGTTCGGCCAACTTCATTCAGGCGTTCGTGAAGATCGGTCTCGTGCCGGACTCGGGCGGCACGTGGTTCCTGCCGCAACGCGTCGGCATGGCCCGCGCCTTGGGTCTCGCCATCACTGGCGACAAACTGAGCGCGGAGAAAGCCGAAAGCTGGGGGCTGATCTGGCAAGCAGTTGACGACACCGAGCTAGCCGCCACGGCAAGCAAGCTCGCGGCCCAACTGGCGCAGCAGCCCACGCGCGCTATCGCTGCGATCAAGCAGGCAATGCGCGCTAGCGCGACGCAAACGCTGGATCAGCAGCTCGATCTCGAACGCGATCTGCAATGCGAACTCGGTGCTTCGCACGATTACGCGGAAGGCGTGCAGGCGTTCGTGGAAAAACGCCCGCCGCGCTTCGAAGGTCGCTGATATGTCCGCGCAACCGAACCACCCCGCCCAAATGACACCCGACGAACTCGCTCGCGCAACCGCCGCCGCCATGTACGAAAACGACGCGTGCAGCCGGGCGCTCGGCCTCGAAATCGTAGAAGTGCGCCCAGGATACGCGCGCCTGCGCATGGCCGTGCGCGACGACTTCCTCAACGGCCATCAGATTTGCCACGGTGGCCTGATTTTCACGCTCGCTGATTCGACATTCGCTTTCGCCTGCAACACGTACAACATCAACACCGTCGCAGCGGGCTGCTCGATCGAGTTCCTGCGGCCGGTAAAAGGCGGCGACGTGTTGACTGCCGAAGCGGTCGAGCAAACCCTGAGCGGCCGCACTGGCATTTACGATATTCGCGTCACGAATCGCGCAGAGGAGACCGTGGCGATGTTTCGCGGCAAATCGGCACAGATCAAAGGCAACCTGATTCCTACCGGCGATTGAACAGCAGATTGAACGGCAGAGCCGCGACATGTTCGCGACCGACTGCCAGCACCCATATAGATAGTAGATAGCAGCGAGTCCCCGGTTTTTGCGCGCAAGCGCACCGCACCCCAGACCCAAGCATTGAGGCAGCAAGGAGACATTCGATGACCACCGCCCTTCCGCTCGATCCCATCGAGACAGCTAGCCGCGACGAACTCGCCGCGCTCCAACTCGAACGGCTCAAATGGTCGCTGAACCACGCTTATGAGAATTCGCCTGTGTATCGGCAAAAATTCGATGAAGCCGGCGTTCACCCGAGCGAAGTGAAGACTCTCGCGGACCTGGCGCGCTTCCCGTTCACCACCAAGAAGGATCTGCGCGACAGCTACCCGTTCGGCATGTTCGCGGTGCCGCAGGAACAGATTTCGCGGATCCACGCATCGTCCGGGACAACGGGCAAGCCGACGGTCGTTGGCTACACGGCGCGCGATATCGATACGTGGGCGAATCTCGTCGCACGTTCGATCCGTGCCGCGGGCGCGAAGCGCGGCGACAAGGTTCACGTGAGTTACGGCTACGGTCTGTTCACAGGCGGCCTGGGCGCGCACTACGGCGCCGAGCGCGCCGGGCTGACGGTGATCCCGTTCGGCGGCGGTCAGACTGAAAAGCAGGTGCAACTGATTCAGGACTTCCGGCCCGACATCATCATGGTGACGCCGAGCTATATGTTGTCGATCGCCGACGAACTCGAACGGCAAGGCGTCGATCCGGCGAATTGCTCGCTGCGCCTCGGCATCTTCGGTGCGGAACCGTGGACCAATGACATGCGCCAGGCGATCGAAAAGCGCATGGGCATCGACGCTGTGGATATCTACGGTCTGTCTGAAGTGATGGGACCTGGTGTCGCCTCGGAATGCGTCGAGACCAAAGATGGCCCGACCATCTGGGAAGACCATTTCTACCCCGAAATCATCGATCCCGAAACCGGCGAAGTGCTGCCGGACGGCGAGCTCGGCGAACTGGTATTCACCTCGTTGACCAAGGAAGCGCTGCCGATCGTCCGATACCGAACGCGCGATCTGACCCGCCTCCTGCCGGGCAGCGCACGCACCATGCGTCGGATGGAAAAGATCACGGGCCGCTCGGACGACATGATGATCGTGCGCGGCGTCAACGTGTTCCCGACGCAGATCGAAGAATTGCTACTCAAGCAACACGCCCTCGCGCCGCACTATCAAATCGTGCTGACGAAGGAAGGCCCGCTCGATGTATTGACGTTGAACGTCGAGCCCTGCCCGGAATCAGCGCCGGATACTGCTGCACTGACCACGGCGAAGCAGGCGTTGACCTATGACATCAAGGCGTTGATCGGTGTGAGCGCAGTTGTAAACGTGCTGGCTGTAAATGGGATCGAGCGTTCGGTGGGCAAAGCACGGAGGGTGGTGGACAAGCGGAAGTCGGGGCTTTAAGCAATGCGCCGAAACGCCGAAGGTTGATGCTTGACGGCGGGGCTGATCGGCGTCAGCGCCGTTATCAAATGTGCTGGTCGTGAACCGGGATTAACCGTGCCGTGAGCAAAGCACAGCACGTGGCTAACGAGCGAACGCTGGGATAGCCAACGCCAACGGCAGAGTCCGTATCTGGAAGCTTTGTCGCGAACAGATACCGCAACATGCCAAGCGAATTAGCCAAGCGGCGGTTTTCAGCTATTCAACTAAGAACCTGGAAACCCGCCGCAGCCCCGCCGCCAAACCTTCACGAATTCGGCAGCAACAACCACATCCGGCCGCCCTGCTTCATCTTGCCGGCCAGATCGCCGGCATCGTCGCCGAGGCCCCAGAAGTAATCCGCGCGCACGCCGCCTTTGATCGCGGAACCCGTGTCCTGAGCAAAGACGAGGCGATTCATCGGCGAGTTTGTCAACGGACGCGTGGTCTGCAAGAACACCGGCGTCCCGAGCGGAATCGAAGTGGGATCCACCGCGATCGACCGCTCCGGCGTCAACGGCACACCCAACGCACCGATCGGCCCATCCGCACCGCCGCTCGGCGCACTCTCGCCGGACGGCATCTCGCGGAAGAACACGAAACGCGGATTGGTATCGAGCAGCGCGTCAACCCGCGTCGGATTCGCGCGCGCCCATGCCTTGATGCCTTGCATGGTCGCCTGCGCCGGCGTCAGTTCACCGCGATCGAGCAGCCACCGCCCAATCGACTTGTACGGTTGATTGTTCGTGCCGCCAAATCCGACCCGCATCACGCTGCCGTCTTCCATCACGACGCGCCCGGAGCCTTGCACCTGCAGGAAGAACGCTTCGATCGGATCGTCGACCCACACGAGTTCATTGCCGTTGAGCACACCCGCACGCTCGAGTTGCGCGCGCGCCGGCAGCGGTGCACCCGCGCGATAACTTGATGGCCAGCGGTACAGCGCCGTCTGATACACACCATGCCGCGTGCGCGAACCGCGCAGCAACGGCTCGTAGTAGCCGGTGACGAGACCATCGAGCGTGCCGTCGTTATTGGCTAACTGGAACGGCGTGAAATACGCCTCGAAAAATGCTCTCGCACTGGTAACGTCCAGATCGTCGATCTGCGAGGCCGCCGCGCATGCGCGGGCCCAATTCGGTTGCCGCGCAAGCCTCAGACAGTTTTGCCGCAACGCGGCCGTTGCGCCGATCAGCGAATCGTCCTGCCACCCCGGCACCTGCTGCCAGGCCACGGCTGTCAGCCGCGTCGCGGCGATCTGCCCGGGTATGATCGCGGCACCCGTGGGCGGCGAAACCGAAGGCCGGACTGCGCCGCCGCCACCGCAGGAAGCCAGCATTACCGCCACCGAAAGCGCGCCGAGCCATGCTCCGGCCGTGCGGACAAAACGCATACAATGTTCGTTCTTGATGGAAACCGCCATGTCTGATCTGTTCGACGAATACCCGATGCTCATCTTCGCGCTGGAATCGCTCCTCGCGCTCTTCCTGCTCGTCTTTATCGTTGTCTGGACGTCGTCCGGCAAGAAGAAGGCCGCCCGCGCCGCCACCGATGAACAGCAAAAGCAGCAAAAATCCCTGTAAAGCTGCGCCGTAAAGCTTTTTAAAGACCGCGAGCCGCGCCCTCGGTTCAATGCAAAGTACGCGGCATCCGCAGAATGAACTCGGGTACGGGTGCGTCGAAGCGCTCGCCGTCCTCCGCCACGCAGAAATAGTCGCCACGCATAGTGCCGACGGGCGTGGCGATCACGGCCCAACTCGTATATTCGAAGTGCTCGCCCGGTTTGAGCAGCGGCTGATGCCCGACCACGCCCAGGCCTTTCACTTCCTGCACATTGTTTTCGCTGTCGGTGATCACCCAGTGACGCGCAATCAACTGCGCGGGCACCTGACCGCTGTTACGGATGGTCAGCGTGTATGCAAACGCATACTGGCGGCGCTCCGGGTCCGACTCTTCGGGCAGAAACTGCGCCTGCGCCGAGACGCTGAATTCGTACTGGCTCATCCTGATTCCGGTCTGGTGAAACGGAGTGTGAAAAATCGCGGGAAGCCCCGAACGCCAATGGTTTGCGGGCACATTGGCGAAGCGGCGCCTATGGTTTGGCATTCTGCTTGATGCGGGGCATGCCCGCAACCGGACAAATCCCTCTGGCCAAGGGCCGTTAAGGCGTTTTGTCACTTTTGCCGTGCGTTTTCGGTGTCGGCCTCAACTCGCCCGCAAGCCGGTTCCGAAGCGTACAAACCGGTAAAATGGCGTTTTCCCGCTTGCATCCGCCCCCGCCATGACGCAATTCCGCATCGCCCCCAGCATTCTGTCCGCCGATTTCGCCCGCCTCGGCGAAGAAGTCCGCAACGTTGTCGTCGCTGGCGCCGACTGGATTCACTTCGACGTAATGGACAACCATTACGTGCCGAACCTGACAATCGGCCCGCTCGTCTGCGAAGCAATCCGCCCGCACGTGGACGTGCCGATTGACGTACACCTGATGGTGCGCCCGGTCGACCGCATCGTGCCGGACTTCGCCAAGGCCGGCGCGAATCTGATCAGCTTTCACCCGGAAGGCTCGGACCATATCGACCGCACGCTGTCGCTGATTCGCGACCACGGTTGCAAGGCCGGCCTCGTGTTCAACCCGGCCACATCGCTGAACCATCTGGACTACGTGATGGACAAGGTCGATCTGGTGTTGATCATGTCGGTGAATCCGGGCTTCGGCGGTCAATCGTTCATTCCTGAGGCGCTCATCAAGCTGCGCGAAGCGCGCAAGCGGATCGATGCCTACAAGGAAAAGACCGGCCGCGAGATTCATCTCGAAGTGGACGGCGGCGTGAAGGTCGACAACATCGCCGAAATCGCGGCGGCTGGCGCGGACACGTTCGTGGCAGGCTCGGCGATCTTCGGTGCGCCGGATCACAAGGCGGTGATCGACAAGATGCGCGCCGCGCTCGCCAACATCGAGCACTGATCGCGCACCGATCGAGTACTGATATCCCGCACTAAAGATGACAACTCCGTTCCCTGCCCCGACCTTCACCGGCCCGCGCCTGCAAGCCGCGATCATCGACCTCGACGGCACGATGATCGATACCGCAGACGATTTCACCGCCGGCCTGAACGGCATGCTTGCGCAATTCGATGCGGCGGAAACCTCGCGCGAGGAAGTGGTCGGCTACATCGGCAAGGGCTCGGAGAATCTGATTCGCCGTGTGCTGGCCGAGCGCTTCGAAACGGACCACGCACAGGACCGTTTCGACGAAGCGCTCGCGATCTATCAGGAGGAGTACGCAAAGATCAACGGCGTGCACACACGGCTGTACCCCGAGGTCGAAGCCGGCCTCAGCGCCATGCGCGACGCCGGCCTCAAACTCGCGTGCGTCACCAACAAGCCGCACCGGTTCGCCGTCGAATTGCTGGAGCAATACCGGCTCAGCCAGTATTTCAGCGTCGTGCTCGGCGGCGACAGCCTGCCGAAAAAGAAGCCTGATCCGCTGCCGATGATCACCGCCGCAGCGCAACTAGGCGTCACACCGGAAACCACGGTCGCCATCGGCGATTCGGAAAACGATGCGCTGGCAGGCCGCGCGGCAGGCATGGCGACGCTGACGCTGCCGTACGGCTACAACCACGGCCGGTCTGTACAAGAAATAAAATCCGATGGTATAGTTGCCTCGCTGCTCGATGCCGCCAAGGCTATCGCAGCGCACCATTCCACGACCTGAAAAGTCCCTCATCCTCATGTTTCTGAATAAAAAACGGAGTCTGATTAGCATCGACCGGGGAGCCTGGCCCTGGCGTCGCTGGTCGCGCTAACCTCGCCTGAGGTACGCTGAAGCTCGTCTTCGGCAACCGTTTTTTACTTCGCTGCGCTCACGCGTTTTTTCCATCACCTTGTTTCGCTGCATCGGTTGATTTGGCGTTCGTGTACCCGCAAAGTACATCTGTGCGCTGAAATCCCTTGCATGCGTCGATGGGAAACTCGCGCCGGTCGGTATCATCGTGTCGAAACGTCGAACGAACGCCTGACCGGCTGCGTAACGCCCCGCTTTGTCCGACGCATAGTGCCGTCTGACGTACGTACAGGATCGGAACATGACCGAACTCGAATTCCAGTCCCTCGCCAACGAGGGTTTCAACCGCATTCCGCTAATCGCCGAAGCGCTCGCAGACCTAGAAACGCCGCTCTCGCTGTACCTGAAGCTTGCGCAAAGCGAACGCAACGGCGCCAACTCATTCCTGCTGGAATCGGTAGTGGGCGGCGAACGCTTCGGCCGCTATTCGTTCATCGGACTGCCGGCGCGCACGCTGCTGCGCACCCGCAACGGCGTATCGGAAGTGGTGCGGGACGGCAAAGTCGTCGAAACGCACGAGGGCGATCCACTCGAGTTCATCCAGCAATTCCAGGGCCGCTTCAAAGTGGCGCAGCGCCCCGGTCTGCCGCGTTTCGCGGGCGGTCTGGCGGGCTACTTCGGCTATGACGCAGTGCGTTACATCGAGAAAAAGCTCGCGCACACCGCACCGAAAGACGATCTGAACCTGCCTGATATTCAGTTGCTGCTCACCGAAGAAGTCGCCGTGATCGACAACCTCGCGGGCAAGCTCTACCTGGTGGTTTACTCCGATCCGACGCAACCCGAGGCGTACACAAAAGCCAAGCAGCGTCTGCGTGAATTGCGTCAGCGTTTGCGCACGACCGTGCAGCCGCCGGTCACGTCGGCCAGCGTGCGCACCGAGACCTACCGCGAGTTCGCCAAAGACGATTATCTCGCCGCCGTGCGCCAGGCGAAGGAATACATCGCCGCTGGCGAGTTGATGCAAGTGCAGGTCGGCCAGCGTCTGATCAAGCCGTACCGCGACAATCCGCTGTCGCTGTATCGCGCGCTGCGCTCGCTGAATCCGTCGCCGTACATGTACTACTACAACTTCGGCGACTTCTACGTGGTCGGCGCATCGCCGGAAATTCTGGTACGCCAGGAAAAGCGCGGCGAAGATCGCATCGTGACGATCCGGCCGCTCGCCGGCACCCGTCCGCGCGGCAACACGCCGGAACGCGATGCCGAGCTCGCCACCGAACTGCTGAACGATCCGAAGGAAATCGCCGAACACGTGATGCTGATCGACCTCGCGCGTAACGACGTGGGCCGTATTTCGCAGATCGGTTCGGTGGTCGTCACCGATCAGATGGTGATCGAAAAGTACTCGCACGTGCAGCACATCGTGAGTTCGGTCGAAGGCAAGCTAAAGCCCGGCACCACTAATTTCGACGTGCTGCGCGCCACCTTCCCGGCCGGCACGTTGTCCGGCGCGCCGAAGGTTCGCGCGATGGAATTGATCGACGAACTGGAACCGGTCAAGCGTGGCCTCTACGGCGGCGCTGTCGGTTATCTGTCGTTCACCGGCGAAATGGATCTGGCGATCACGATCCGCACCGGCGTGATCGCAAACGGCAATCTGTACGTGCAGGCGGCAGCGGGTGTAGTCGCGGATTCGGTGCCGGAATCCGAATGGCAAGAGACCGAGAACAAGGCGCGCGCTGTCTTGCGCGCCGCCGAGCAGGTTCAAGACGGCCTCGATAGCGACTTCTGACCGGAGACACACCATGCTGCTTATGATCGACAACTACGACTCGTTCACCTACAACCTGGTGCAGTACTTCGGCGAACTCGGCGAAGACGTGCGCACCTATCGGAACGACGAAATCACGCTGGACGAAATTGCCAAGCTCAACCCGGAGCGCATTTGCCTGTCGCCCGGCCCGAGCAACCCGCAACACGCCGGCATCACGCTCGACGTGCTGCGCAAATTCGCCGGCAAAACGCCGATTCTGGGCGTATGCCTCGGCCATCAGGCGATCGGCGAAGCATTCGGCGGCCGCGTGGTGCGCGCGCAAACCATCATGCACGGCAAGGTAAGCACGATCGAAACCGACTGCAAAGGCGTATTCGCCGATCTGCCGAAGCACTTCGTCGTGACCCGCTACCACTCGCTCGCAATCGAACGCGAATCGCTGCCGGATTGCCTCGAAGTGTCGGCATGGACCGAAGACGGCGAAATCATGGGCGTGCGTCACAAGGAACTGGCCGTCGAAGGCGTGCAGTTCCATCCGGAATCGATCCTGTCCGAACACGGCCACGCCTTGCTCGAAAACTTCGTGAAGCAGTCGAAGACAGCCCACCGCACCGCTTGATAAAGAGAGACGAAATCATGTCGATTACGCCCCAGGAAGCGCTGCAACGCACGATCGAGCATCGCGAAATTTTTCACGACGAAATGCTGCACCTGATGCGGCTCATCATGCGCGGCGAACTGTCGCCCGTGATGTCGGCGGCGATCATCACCGGCTTACGCGTCAAAAAAGAGACCATCGGCGAAATCACCGCCGCCGCCACGGTGATGCGTGAATTTGCCCGGCACGTAGAGGTGCAGGACAACTCGAACTTCGTCGATATCGTCGGCACCGGCGGCGACGGATCGCACACCTTCAATATTTCCACGGCGACGATGTTCGTCTCAGCCGCGGCGGGCGCCAAAGTCGCGAAGCACGGTGGCCGCGGCGTGTCGAGCAAGTCGGGCAGCGCGGACGTGCTCGAAGCGCTCGGCGTGAACATCGATCTGCAACCGGAACAGGTGGCGGCGTCGATTGCGGAAACCGGCATGGGCTTCATGTTCGCGCCGAACCATCATCCGGCCATGAAGAACATCGCGCCGGTGCGCCGCGAACTCGGCGTGCGGACCATCTTCAATATTCTTGGGCCACTGACCAATCCGGCCGGCGCGCCTAATCAACTGATGGGCGTGTTCCACGGGGACCTCGTCGGTATTCAGGTGCGCGTGATGCAGCGCCTCGGCGCGAAGCACGTGCTGGTGGTGTACGGAATGGACGGCATGGACGAGGTCTCGCTCGGCGCGGCGACGCAAGTCGGCGAGCTGCGCGACGGCCAGATCCACGAGTACGAAATCCACCCGGAAGACTTCGGCATGCAGATGGTGTCGAACCGCACGCTGAAAGTGGCCGACGCGGCCGAATCCAAACTGATGCTGCTGGAAGCGCTCGACAACAAGCCGGGCGTCGCGCGTGAAATCGTCACGCTGAACGCGGGCACGGCGCTCTATTCGGCGAACGTGGCGGCCTCGATTGCGGACGGCATCCAGTTGGCGCGCGAAGCGATCGCGAGCGGCAAGGCGCGCGCGAAGGTCGACGACCTGGTCCGCTTCACCCAGCAATTCAAGCAGTAATTACGTAGCGAGACACTCATGAGCGACATCCTCGACCGCATCATCGCGGTCAAACGCGAAGAAGTCCGCGCGGCTGAACAGAGCGCGCCGCTCGAAGAGCTGCGCCTCGAAGCATCGTCGCGCGACATCCGCGATTTCGTCGGCGCATTGCGCGCGAAACACGCGGCCGGTCTGGCCGCGGTGATCTCCGAAGTGAAGAAGGCAAGCCCGTCGAAAGGCGTGCTGCGCGAAAACTTCGTCCCCGCCGAGATCGCGCGTTCGTATGAAAAGCACGGTGCGGCGTGCTTGTCCGTCCTCACCGACGTCCAGTTCTTCCAGGGTAGCGTTGCGTATCTCGAAGAGGCGCGCGCCGCCTGCAGTTTGCCGGTGCTGCGCAAAGACTTCATCGTCGATCCGTACCAGATCGTCGAAGCCCGCGCGATGGGTGCCGACGCGATCCTGCTGATCGCTGCCGCGCTGGAAACCTCGCAGATGCAGGACCTCGAAGCGCTCGCGCATTCGCTGGGCCTCGCGGTGCTGGTCGAAGTGCATGACCACAATGAACTGATGGAATCGCTGAAGTTGAAGACGCCGCTGATCGGCATCAACAACCGCAATCTGCGCACCTTCGAAACATCGATCGAGACGACCATCGGCATGCTCGAATCGATTCCGGACGACCGTATCGTCGTCACGGAGTCGGGCATTCTGTCGCGCCAGGATGTCGAACGTCTGCGGGCGATGGACGTGCATACGTTCCTCGTCGGCGAGGCGTTCATGCGCGCGGAAGAGCCGGGTGTGGAACTTGCGCGGATGTTTTTCTAAGCACAGGTTCAACACGCAGGCTACGTAGCGGAGCAGGTCATGGGCATGGAACGTGAAATCAAGCTGGCACTACCGGCGAGCCAGGTGAAAGCGGCGACGCAGTGGTTCGTCGCACGCACCGGCGACGAGGGTCGCCCGATCGAGCTGGCGAATATCTACTTCGATACGCCCAGGCTTGCGCTGGCTACGTCGAAAAGCGCGCTGCGGCTGCGGCATACGCCAGACGGCTGGCTGCAAACGTTCAAGACCGTGGGTAACGCGAAGGACGGGCTGCATAGCCGGCACGAGTGGGAAATGCCGGTGGCGGGCGAGAAACTCGAAATCGACGCCTTGCTGCACGCATGCGACGAACCCGCTGCCGCTGAGGCCTTGCGTCAGGCGGCGCCGGAGTTGATCGAACTGTTCCGCACGAATTTCACGCGCACGTTGTGGAATGTCTCGCTGGACGGTTCGCAAGTCGAAGCCGCGATCGACCAGGGCGACGTGCTCGCCGAAGTGAACGGTGAAACCCGCCGCGCGCCGATCTCCGAAGTCGAACTCGAACTGAAATCCGGCGACGAAGCCGCACTCAACACGCTCGCGAGCGAACTCGGCAAACAGGTCGCCGGCCTTGCACCGGACAACATTAGCAAGGCACAACGCGGGTATCAGTTGCTGGCGGCTTAAGCCCTCGGCGTATGTGATCAAGAGGTACACAGCGCCCGAGCAGCACCTACACCTTGAGCCAGCCCGCATTTGCTGCGACACTTCCCCGCCATGACCTCAGCTTCCCGCACCCGCTCCAATTCGTCGCAAGCCTCGTTGTTCGGCGACGCCTCTGCCACGCCGGCCGGCGCAACCGCGCAGCCGGAGCCGACACCCACAGCCGCCGGCTCGCCGCCGCCGACGCTCGAAGCCCAATTCGCCGCCCTGCCCCCGGCTTGGCGCACACACCTCAATCCGTTCATCGAAAGCGACGCCTACGCGCCCTTGTGCCGTTTCGTCGACGGTGAGCGCGCGGCAGGCAAAACCGTCTATCCCGCCGACGTCTTCCGCGCCCTGCGCCTCACCAGCCCGGACGAAGTCAAAGTCGTGATCCTCGGGCAGGACCCGTATCACGGCGAAGACCGCGGCACGCCGCAAGCACACGGACTGGCGTTTTCAGTCGCGCCGAACGTGCGCACGCCGCCGTCGCTACGCAACATCTTCAAGGAAATCGCCGCGAGCCTCGGCCACGAACCGCCGCGTCATGGCTGCCTCGACACATGGGCCAAACAGGGCGTGCTGCTGTTGAACACAGTGCTGACCGTCGAGCGCGATTCGGCTGCGAGTCACGCAAAACGCGGCTGGGAGAAATGCACCGATACGCTGATCCACGAACTGGCCATGCGCCATGACGGTCTCGTGTTCATGCTGTGGGGCGCGCATGCGCAAGCCAAGCGCGCGCTGCTCGGCGGCAAGTCGCATTACGTGCTGGAGGCGCCGCATCCGTCGCCGCTATCTGCGCATCGCGGCTTTCTCGGCTGCGGGCATTTTGCGTCGGCCAACGAATATCTCGTGAAGCACGGCCGTGAACCGATCGACTGGCGCTTGCCCGACGAAGCGCAGATGCTGGCCTAACGCCCGTCGCGCGAAGCGCACCGACACCGGCTACCAAAGATCACCGCTGCACAAACAAAAACGCCACGGCATTCACACCCCGTGGCGTTTTTCATTCCACCGCACCGCGATCACGCAGCGCGGGACAAACCTCAAACTTACGCAGCAGCGATCGCTTCACGCGCACCAGCCAACGCTGCGCTCGCAGCGTCCGGGCCCATGTTCAGGCCTTCGGCGTAGATGAAGTTCACATCGGTCATGCCGAGGAAGCCGAGGAAGCTCTTCAGGTACGGCGTTTGGCTGTCGTTCGGCGTGCCGACATACTTGCCGCCGCGTGCCGAAACCACGTGAACCTTCTTACCCTTCACGAGACCTTCCGGACCGTTCGCCGTGTACTGGAACGTGATGCCGGCACGTGCGATGAAGTCGAAGTACGTCTTCAGTTGCGACGAGATGCCGAAGTTGTACATCGGTGCGCCGATCACGATGATGTCGGCGGCTTGCAGTTCGGCGATCAGCGCTTCGCTGCGTGCAGCGATCGCGACTTGTTCCGGCGTGCGCTGGTCAGCCGGCGTGAAGAACGCGCCGAGGACGGCGTCGTCCAGGTGCGGCAGCGGTTCAGCTTGCAGGTTACGGACGACGACTTGCGCGCCCGAATTCGATTGTTGCAGCTTTGCGGTCAGTTCGTTGACGAGAAGCGTCGAGTTCGCGCCTTGCGAGCGAGCTGCCGAGTTAATTTGCAGGATCGTGGTCATGGTTGACTCCAGTAGGGGCGCGCAGTTTTGCGCGAGTGGAGCCATTGTGATTTTTAACCGACCCGGGAAAAAGCCATCCGGCAGCGAAGGATTGTTGCACTGGTAGAACAATCCCACGCCCTGAACTTTCGATTAGCAACAGCATGGATTACGATCAGCTTGCCAGCCAACGCTCCAGCGCCTTGCGCGCGGCAGGCCGTTTATCGCTGACGGTCAGCTTGTAGCGCGCCACGTCAGGCCCGTCCAGCTTGACTTGCGCCGTGCGCAGCTCGTCGCGGCGGAAAGCGTGGACTTCGACCTTCGCACCCGGCAGATAGCGCGACAGTAGCGAATCAAGATTCGAGCCGGTTACGCGCAGACCGTCGAGCGCGATCAGCACGTCGCCTGCCGAGAGGCCGGCTTTTTGTGCCGCGCTGCCGTCGTGAACGGCCGCCAGCGTGCAATCCGCGCCGCCGCGCACGCGCGCGCCGAGCGACGGCTTGCCATTCTTCTCGAGCTCGGGTGCGAGCGTGACGCCAAAAGGCGCGAGCAGCGTATCGAGGGGCAGATCGCGCGTGCCGTGTACGGCTTCAGCGAACAACTCGGCCAGTTGCACACCGGTCGCTTCGGCAAAAATCGCCTCGATCTCGCTTTCTTCGACACCGACGGGCTTGCCGCGGTAGAAGTCGCGCCCGAAGCGCTGCCACAGCAGGCGCATCACGTCGTCGAGCGATTTGCGGTTGTTAGTCTGCGCACGAATCGTCAGATCGAACGCAAGCGCGACGAGCGAGCCCTTGGTGTAATAGCTGACGATCGCATTCGGCGCGTTTTCATCCTGCCGATAGTATTTGACCCAGGCGTCGAACGAGCTTTCGGCCACCGTCTGCTTCAGACGGCCGCTGCCGCGCTGCACGCCACCGACTACCTTGCCGAGCAGGCCGAAATAGTCGTCTTGCGAGATCAGGCCGCTGCGCACGAGGATCAGATCGTCGTAGTAAGAAGTGAACCCTTCGAACAGCCACAGCAGCGACGTGTAGTTTTCGACGCTCAGGTCGTACGGTGCGAACACGGCCGGCTTGATGCGCTTCACGTTCCAGGTGTGGAAGTATTCGTGACTGCACAGACCGAGGTAGGTTCGGTAGCCCTCGGTGGGCGCGTCGCGGCCTTCCACCGGCAGATCGCTGCGGTTGCAGATCAACGCTGTCGAGGCGCGATGCTCCAGTCCGCCATAGCCATCGGTGACGGCCTGCGTCATGAACACGTAGCGATCCATGGGCGCTTTCTTCGACTTCGGCTCGAACAGCGCGATCTGCGTTTCGCAGATACGCTTCAGATCGGCGGACAGACGGGCCATATCGAGCCCGATCACGCGACCTGCGATCACGATGTCGTGCGGCACGCCGTGCGCCTTGAAGGTTGCAAGCGCGAATTCGCCCAACGTCACCGGATGATCGATCAACTCGTCGTAGTTCTGCGCGCGATACTCGCCGAAGCCATAGCGCTTCGTGCCGCGCGCTTCCGGCAACGCCGTGGCGACGCGCCAGTCGCGATACGCCGCGCCTTCCGGCTTCTGGATATTGACCACGCACTGCGCCTCCTCGTGACCGAGCGGCGACAGAAATACACTGGTGCCGTTGAAGAAGCCCGTCGTGTCATCAAGATGCGCAGCGCGCACCGACAGATCCCATGCATACACCTCGTAGCGCAGCGTCAGCGCGCCTTTGACCGGCGCCGCCTGCCACGTGTGCTTGTCGGTCTTTTCGACACGCACCTTGCGGCCGGCGTCATTGGTAGCCCGCAACGTGACGATGTTGCGCGCGAATTCGCGCACCATGTAGCTGCCCGGAATCCACACCGGCAGCATGAAACGCTGGCCGGCCGGATCGGGATCGGCGACGGTCACGGTGACTTCGAACAGGTGGGCGGCGGGTTGCTTCGGAACGATGGTGTAGCGGATCGGCTTCATCGGCGGCGATTAGGTGATTTCAGGCGGGGATGTGCGGACTTGATGTGAAAGGAGGCGCACTGCGCGCCTCCTTTCTTCGACTGGTGCTGCGTGCTCAGCGCACAGCGGACATTTCCTTGTCCAGCCGGTCGGCCGGCACGGCCCCGGGCAGGCGGCGGCCGTCGGCGAGGAACACCGTGGGCGTGCCGTCGACGTTCATCGCGCGGCCGAGCGCCAGGTTCTTGTCGATCGCGGCGGTGTCGCAGGTGCCGGCTGCCGTGGGCGCCTGACGATCCTGCATCCACGATTCCCACGCCTTCGCACGGTCGGTCGAGCACCAGATCGACTTCGACTTGGCGGTCGAATCCGGCGACAGCACCGGGTACAGGAAGGTGTAGACCGTGACGTTATCGATCGACTTGAGCGTGGTTTCGAGCTGCTTGCAGTACGGGCAGTTCGGATCGGAGAACACGGCGATCTTGCGCGCGCCGTTGCCCTTCACGACCTTCACCGCGTTCGCGAACGGCAGGCTCGCGAAGTCGATGCGGTTGGTCTCCGCCAGACGCGCTTCGGTCAGATTCTTGCGGGTCTTCGCGTCGACAATGTCGCCGAGCATGAGGTAATCGCCATTCGCATCGCTATAGATGATCTGCGTGCCGAGATTCACTTCGTAGAGACCGGCAACCGGCGACTTCGTCACGCTCTTGATCGTCACGTCGGTCAGACGCGTTTGCAGGGTGGCTTTGAGCTTGTCGGTGGCTTGGTCGGCCTGCGCGGAGCAGCCGATTGCCACGGCAGCGATCGCGAGCGCGACGGCCGCGATGCGGAAGGATTTTTTCATGCTTAATTCCTGGAGTTCGATCGCGCGTGAGGCGCGTTTTTTGGGACGTTTCTGGTCTGACCAGAATGGCGTCCATCCGTTCATGATACCCGTCTCGCCGGCTGGGTATGCCGGGTAGACCGCTTTACCCTAGCGCGGCCGACACCAGCCAGCGCTTGATGAACGGCTGCGCGCCGACAAATGCCATGCCGGTATTGCGCAATACCTTGGCAAACGGACCGGGCGCCGAGAAGAGCTTTTGCAGGCCGTCGGTGGCGATCATCAGCGCGCGGATGTCTTCGCGGCGGGCACGCTCGTAGCGGCGCAGCAGCACCATGTCGCCGAGATCACGGAACGCTTCCTTGCCGGCGACCGTCTCGGCAAGCGCCGCGACATCGCGCAAACCGAGGTTCATGCCCTGGCCCGCCAACGGGTGAATCAGATGCGCGGCATCGCCAACCAGCGCGACGTGCGGCGCCACGAGCTTATCGACGGTTTGCAGCGCGAGCGGGAAGCCTTGCGCGGGCGTCACGCATTCCAAAGCGCCGAACTGCTCGCCCGTCACGCGCTCGACTTCAGCCGCGAGTTGCGCCGGATCGAGCGCGAGCAGTTGCTCGGCATGCTCGGTGCGCGCCGACCAGACCAGCGACACGTGGCCGTCCGGCATCGGCAGCAGCGCGATGATTTCGCCGTCCCTGAACCATTGGTAAGCGGTTTCGCTGTGCGGCTTTTCGGCCTTGAAATTCGCGACCACGCCGGTTTGCTTGTAGTCGCGCCGGTCCATTTTCGAGCCAATCTGCGCGCGCACCCACGAATGCGCCCCGTCGGCGCCGACCACCAGATCGGCCTCGAGCACGTTGCCGTTGACGAGACCGACGCTCGCGCCATCCACGGTAAAGTCGAGCGCCTGCGCACGCGTGTCGATCCAGGTGAGATTCGGCTGGAAACGCAGCGCGGCATCCAGTGCGCGCTCGATCACCGACGACTCGACGATCCACGCCAGTTGCGGCACGGACGCCTGAAACGCGGAAAAGTGGAGTTCAGCATGCGCATCGCCATAGACGCGCATGTCGTAGACGGGTCCGAGCCTGGACAGATCGAGCGCCTGCCAGACCCGCAACCGCTCCAGCAGAGCCTGTGAACTCGACGACAGCGCGTAGACCCGCGAGTCGAAGGTGGCGCCGGCGGCCAGCGCCGCACAGGGTTGCGCGAGCAGCGCCACGCGCAGTCCGCCTTGCGTCAGCGCCAGCGCCGCGGTCTTGCCGACGAGCCCGCCACCGATCACGGCGGCATCAAAGGTCTGGTGGTGTGCGTTCATCCGCGCATTATAGCCGCGGGGGTTGCGGGGGACGGATCGAGCGCCCCGCTTTACCGCAGGCAGATCAAGGACCCCACCCGAACGGGTTACAATTGCGTTTTTCGTGACAAAACTCGCCCAGAATCGTCGAGGCAACGCCCCGGTCTGGTGTCTTGTCCCGCTCCGCTGCACTCGCTTCGCCCCGCCAAACGCGAAGGCTTTCCGAATCCTGCACACAGCGTCGAGCGCATCACGCAACTTACTGATTCACTGAAGGATTTCCATGAGCCTCAAATGCGGCATCGTCGGCTTGCCTAACGTCGGCAAGTCCACCCTGTTCAATGCGCTGACCAAGGCGGGTATTGCCGCCGAAAACTACCCGTTCTGCACGATCGAGCCGAACGTCGGCATTGTCGAAGTGCCGGACGCACGTTTGAAGGCCCTCGCCGAAATCGTCAAACCGGAGCGCATCCTGCCGGCCGTGGTGGAATTCGTCGACATCGCCGGTCTCGTGGCCGGTGCGAGCAAGGGTGAAGGTCTGGGCAACCAGTTCCTCGCGAACATCCGCGAAACCGATGCGATCACGCACGTGGTGCGCTGCTTCGAAGACGACAACGTGATCCACGTCGCGAACAAGGTCGATCCGCTGTCGGATATCGAAGTGATCAACACCGAGTTGGCGCTGGCCGACCTCGCGACCGTCGAAAAAGCGCTGTCGCGCTATTCGAAGGCCGCCAAGTCGGGTAACGACAAAGAAGCCATCAAGAACGCCGCCGTGCTGGAAAAGGTGCGCGCGCAACTCGACCAGGCCAAGCCGGTCCGCGCGCTCGACCTGTCGGATGAAGAAAAGGCCACGCTCAAGCCGTTCTGCCTGATCACCGCCAAGCCGACCATGTACGTCGCCAACGTGAAGGAAGGCGGTTTCGAGAACAACCCGCATCTGGACGCGGTGTCGAAGTTCGCGGCAGCGGAAAACGCGCCGGTCGTTGCGGTGTGCGCCGCGATCGAAGCGGAAATCGCCGACCTCGAAGAAGCGGATATGGAAGTGTTCCTCGCCGATATGGGCATGCACGAGCCGGGCCTGAACCGCGTGATCCGCGCGGGTTTCAAGTTGCTGGGCCTGCAAACCTACTTCACGGCCGGCGTGAAGGAAGTGCGCGCATGGACGATCCATGTCGGCGACACGGCACCGCAGGCAGCAGGCGCGATTCACACCGACTTCGAGCGCGGCTTCATTCGCGCGCAGACGATCGGCTTCACCGATTTCATCACCTACAAAGGTGAACAAGGCGCGAAGGAAGCCGGCAAGATGCGTGCGGAAGGTAAGGAATACGTCGTCCATGACGGCGACGTGATGAACTTCCTGTTCAACGTTTGAGGCTTCGCCTCGGCGTCAGGCGGTGGCCAGCGAAAGGCTGAACTCCGCCGTAATGGAAGAAGAAGGCCCGCGAAATGCGGGCTTTTTTATTGCCTGCTCTGCGCCCCCTGCCGGGCCTCACATCGCAGCGGCATAGCCATACTTGCCTTGACTGCCGCCATCTGCAGCGGCGAATCGACCAGCACCGCGTCGATCCCCAGACAGGCCGCCGCCCGATAATCGTCCGGGTCGTTCACCGCGATCGCGACGATCCGCACATCGGGCTTCTGCCGGAAGCACGCGACCGTCGCGGGCGTCCACAAGCTTGCCTGCACATCCGAGCGTCCCTCGCCAAGCGTGAATTTTTCCACCACCGTCATCTGCCGGTGCAATTCGAACGCCGTGGCGGTGTGTTCAGCCGGCGCGTCCACACAGCCCTGGTTGAGCAGCACGCGCACGAGCCGCGCCCGTGTCGTGTCCCGCGACTCGAACAGCTTGGCATGTGGATACACGGCGAAACTCTGCTGATAGTCCGCTTCCGTCGAATAGATCGATACGCGCGGCCACGCGTTTTCTTCGTCCAGCACACGTGCCACCGCCAGCGCCTGCGGCGCGGCGGGCAGCGCTTTCATATCGAGGATGATCGGCATGGCGGGCGGAATTGCTTGCAACGCTTGCCGCAGCGTCGGAATACCAATCGGGTGATCACGGTAGCGATACGCGTCGCCACGGCGGAAATTCCAGCCGGCGTTCATACGCGCGAGTTCTGCCGCCGTGAATGCGGACACCGGCCCTTTCGTGTCGGTCAATACCGACAGATCGGCCGGGCGGTACAACACCGGCACGCCGTCCTTGCTCAACTGAACCGTGAGCCACATTGCGTCGGCATGATGGGCGATCGACAGGCGAATCGCTTCAAGCGTGTTTTCGGGCGCGTCGCCAGTGCCGCCGCGATGCGCGATGATCTTCGGCAACGAGGTCACCGTCGACGCCCCGTCATTCGTCGTGGCGGGCGTCAGTGCACATCCCGCGAGCAGGATGAGACTCGCTATCGAGCCGAAAACCGCCAATCGTACTGAACTCTGCATCTGGAATCCTGATTAATAAGCACGCTGATCATCCGTGCATTGTTTCCGTTTCGTGACAGCCGATGTTAAATTGCGGCAGTCGGCGCCTGTCAAAAGGCGGGCCTCCGCCAGGCACCTGACGCCGGACTGTCATCGAACACAAATAGAATCGCGCGATTCCCATCTGCGCCCGTTCCGTCAGCAATCAATTGCATGGGACCGGAGTAAGCGCTAAAGCGCTAACTCCGGTCGACAAAGGAGATCAATCGATGCGTTGCAAGCCGTTATTCCGTTCACTTTCCGTTGCCGCCGTGCTGAGCCTCGGCATTAGCCAGGCAGCCCATGCCGCCACTGAAATCCAGTTCTGGCACGCCATGGAAGCCGCCCTCGGTGAGCGTCTGAACGACATCGCCAACGCGTTCAACGCGTCGCAAAGCGACTACAAGATCGTACCGGTGTTCAAGGGCAGCTACGACCAAACCCTCGCCGCCGGCATCGCGGCTTATCGCAGCGGCAACGCGCCGGCCATTCTGCAGGTCTACGAAGTCGGCACCGCGACAATGATGCAGGCGAAGAAAGCCGTGATCCCGGTCTCGGAAGTATTCAAGCAAGCCGGCGTACCGCTCGACGAAAAGGCCTTCGTGCCGACCATCGCCAGCTATTACAGCGACTCCAAGACCGGCGAACTGATCTCGATGCCATTCAACAGCTCGACGCCGGTGTTGTACTACAACAAGGACGCGTTCAAGAAAGCCGGGCTCGATCCGAATCAGCCGCCGAAAACCTGGGCCGAATTGCAGGTGGACGCACAGAAGCTGAAGGCGTCGGGCATGGCGTGCGGTTATTCGTCGGGTTGGCAGAGCTGGATTCAGCTCGAAAACTATAGCGCCTGGCATGGCGCCCCGTTCGCGTCGAAGAACAATGGGTTCGACGGCGCCGACGCGCAGCTCGAATTCAACAAGCCGCTGCAGGTCGCGCACATCCAGTTCCTGCAGAACATGCAGAAGGAAGGCACCTTCACGTACGTCGGCCGCAAGGACGAACCGGTGTCGAAGTTCTATAGCGGTGACTGCGGGATCATCACGAACTCGTCGGGCTCGCTTGCCACGATCAAGAAGTACGCGAAGTTTAGTTTTGGCACCGGCATGATGCCGTACGACGCCAGCGTGAAGGGCGCGCCGCAGAACGCGATCATCGGCGGGGCGAGCCTGTGGGTGCTGTCGGGTAAAGATCCGGCGGTGTACAAGGGCGTGGCGAAATTCATGTCTTATCTGTCGTCGGCGCCGGTTGCCGCGAAGTGGCACCAGGACACCGGCTATCTGCCGGTCACAACCGCCGCGTATCAGCTGACCCAGCAGCAAGGCTTCTACGAGAAGAATCCGGGCAGCGATACCGCGATCAAGCAGATGCTTAACAAGCCGCCCCTGCCGTACACGAAGGGCTTGCGTCTGGGCAACATGCCGCAGATCCGCACCGTGATCGACGAAGAACTCGAACAGGTGTGGGCGGACAAGAAGACGCCGCAACAAGCACTCGATTCGTCGGTGTCGCGTGGCGACGAGTTGCTGCGCCGCTTCGAGAAAGCCGGTAACTAACTAAGCACGAACCGGCAAGGTTTCGGTGCGCTCGCACCGAAACCTGTTGTTGCAGCAGAACCTAGGAAACTTCGATGGAAAAGCGCTCCAGCTTCGGCACCAGCGTGCTGCCCTACCTGCTCGTCGCGCCGCAACTCCTGATCACGCTGCTGTTCTTTCTGTGGCCGGCAGGCGAAGCGCTGTGGCAATCCACGCAGAGTCAGGACGCGTTCGGCACGTCGAGCGAGTTTGTCGGGCTTGCCAATTTCAAGCAGTTGTTCGCCGATCCGCTTTACCTGTCGTCGTTCAATACGACGCTGATTTTCTGTGCGCTCGTCACCGTGTTCGGATTGGTGATTTCGCTTCTGCTGGCGGTCTGCGCGGATCGCGTGACACGCGGCGCCAAGGCTTATCAGACCCTGCTGATCTGGCCGTATGCGGTCGCGCCCGCGATCGCCGCCGTGTTGTGGTCGTTCCTGTTCAATCCGAGCATCGGCCTCGTCACCTATGCGCTCGCCAAGTACGGCATCGTTTGGAATCACGCATTGAATGCGGGCCAGGCGATGTTTCTGGTGGTGCTGGCTTCGGTGTGGAAGCAGGTCAGTTATAACTTTTTGTTCTTCTACGCCGGCTTGCAGGCGATTCCGCGCTCACTGATCGAAGCGGCGGCCATCGACGGCGCCGGTCCGGTGCGGCGCTTCTTCGGCATCGCCCTGCCGCTGCTTTCGCCGACCAGCTTCTTCCTGCTGGTGATCAATATCACCTACGCGTTCTTCGACACCTTCCCGGTGATCGACGCCGCCACCGGCGGCGGCCCGGCGCAATCCACCCGCACGCTGATCTACAAGATTTTCGCCGAAGGCTTTCAGGGGTTGGACATCGGCAGCTCGGGTGCGCAGTCCGTCATCCTGATGGTGATCGTCGTCGCGTTGACGGTCGTGCAATTCCGCTTCATCGAACGCAGGGTTCAATACTCATGATCGAGAACCGCCGCGGTTTCGACCTCTTCTGCCATGCGGTGCTGATTCTCGGCGTCGTGCTGGTGGTGTTTCCGGTGTACGTCGCCTTTTGCGCGGCGACGATGAGCGAGCACGAGGTGTTCAGCGTGCCGCTGTCGCTGGTGCCGAGTACGCATCTGTTCGAGAACATCGCGACGGTCTGGTCGCAAGGCAGCGGCAATGCGGCGGCGCCGTTCGGCCGCATGCTGTTCAACAGCCTCGTCATGGCGCTGGTGATTTCGATCGGCAAGATCGCCATCTCGATGATCTCCGCGTATGCGATCGTGTTTTTCCGCTTTCCGTTTCGCAATCTTTCGTTCTGGCTGATCTTCGTCACGCTGATGCTGCCGGTCGAAGTGCGCATCTTTCCGACTGTGCAGGTTGTGTCGTCGATGCATATGAGCAATACGTATAGCGGGTTGACGTTGCCGCTGATCGCATCGGCCACTGCCACGTTCCTGTTCAGGCAATTCTTCATGACGCTGCCCGATGAACTGATGGAAGCGGCGCGTATCGACGGTGCGGGCGCGATGCGTTTCTTCTGGGACGTGGTGTTGCCGCTGTCGAAAACGAATATGGCGGCGCTCTTTGTCATCACGTTCATTTACGGCTGGAATCAGTATCTGTGGCCGATCCTGATTACGAGCCAGCAATCGCTGACCACGGCCGTGGTCGGCATCAAAAGCATGATCGCCTCCGGCGATACCGCAACCGAATGGCATCTCGTGATGACCGCGACGCTGCTCGCGATGCTGCCGCCGCTCGCCGTCGTGCTGACGATGCAGCGCTGGTTCGTGCGCGGACTAGTGGACTCGGAGAAGTAACTCGCGCAGCTTGGGCGAGCTTCGGCGTTGGACAAATAAAGAACGCCGCGCAAAGCGTGGCACGCGCGGCAAGCAACGAAAAGGCTAAAACAGCATGGCTGCACTGACTCTGCAAGGCGTTAAAAAGACCTACGACGGCAAACAGTTCGTGTTGCACGGCATCGATGTGGACGTCTCGGACGGCGAGTTCGTCGTGATGGTCGGTCCGTCGGGTTGCGGCAAATCGACCTTGCTGCGGATGGTGGCCGGGCTCGAAGGCATCTCCGACGGCACCGTCTCGATCTCCGGCAAAGTGGTCAATCGGCTGGAGCCGAAAGATCGCAACATTGCGATGGTGTTCCAGAACTACGCACTGTATCCGCACATGAGCGTCGCCGAGAACATGGGCTACGCGCTGAAGATCGCAGGCGTCGACCGCGCGCAGATTGCGAAGCGCGTGGACGCTGCGGCGCAGATTCTCGAGCTTGGACCGCTGCTCGCACGCAAGCCGCGCGAGTTGTCCGGTGGGCAACGACAACGCGTCGCCATGGGCCGCGCGATCGTGCGCGAGCCGGCGGTGTTTCTGTTCGATGAGCCGCTGTCCAATCTCGATGCACGCCTGCGCGTGCAAATGCGCCTCGAAATCCAGCGCCTGCATGCACGGCTTGCCACGACCAGCCTGTACGTCACCCACGATCAGATCGAAGCGATGACGCTGGCGCAACGCGTAATCGTGATGAACAAGGGTCACGCGGAGCAGATCGGCGCGCCGACCGAGGTCTACGAGCGGCCGGCGACGGTGTTCGTCGCGAGCTTCATCGGCTCACCGGGGATGAATCTGCTGGAAGGCCGCGTGTCGGATGACGGCTTGACGTTTGAAGTGGCTGGCAACGGTCCGAAACTGCCGCTTACAGGCGTGGCGTCGATCGGCCGGGAAGTTGCGAAGGGCCGCGAGTGGACGCTCGGCATTCGCCCCGAGCACATGACGCCGGGTCAAGCGGACGCATCCAACGCCACCTTGACCGTCGATTCCTGCGAACTGCTCGGCGCGGACAACCTCGCGCACGGTCGCTGGGGCAAGCACGACGTGACCGTGCGGCTGCCGCACACGCACCGCCCCCCGGCTGGCGAAGCGCTGCAAGTCTCGCTGCCCGCGCAGCATCTGCATTTCTTCGATCCGGGGAGTGGACGGCGCGCGAACTGACGTCGCGAGGGGTGCCCTCTGCCGCCCCACCCCCGCCCCGAAGTACAATGCCATCTGCACAACCCGCCCGCGCGCGGGGCGTCGCGAAGTTCGACGCCGAGTTCGACGCCGCGCCGGCTGGCGCCGGGCGCACCGCCCGGCTACAACACCCATTACCCATCCACCCACGACCGCCCGCCCCCACGCGGCCGGCGTCGTCAACGTCTATTGCAAGCAAATGGCCCAATACGTCTTCACCATGAACCGGGTCGGCAAAATCGTGCCGCCCAAGCGTCAAATCCTGAAAGACATCTCGCTGTCGTTCTTCCCCGGCGCGAAGATCGGTTTGCTCGGCCTGAACGGCTCGGGCAAATCGACGCTGATCCGCATCATGGCCGGTGTGGACAAGGACATCGAGGGCGAAGCCACGCCGATGCCGAACCTGAACATCGGCTATCTGCCGCAGGAACCGAAGCTCGATCCGACCAAGACGGTGCGTGAAGCGGTCGAAGAAGGTCTCGGCGACGTCTTCGGCGCGCAAAAGAAGCTCGACGAAATCTACGCAGCTTACGCGGAACCGGACGCCGATTTCGACGCACTCGCCGCCGAGCAGGCGAAGTACGAAGCGATTCTGGCCACCACCGACGGCAGCGCCGAACAACAGATCGAAATCGCCGCCGACGCGCTGCGTCTGCCTGCATGGGACGCGAAGATCGAACATCTGTCGGGCGGCGAAAAGCGTCGCGTCGCGCTGTGCAAGCTGCTGCTCGAAAAGCCGGACATGCTGCTGCTCGACGAGCCGACCAACCACCTGGACGCGGAATCGGTCGACTGGCTCGAACAGTTCCTCACACGCTTCCCGGGCACCGTCGTCGCCGTCACCCATGATCGCTACTTCCTCGATAACGCAGCCGAGTGGATTCTCGAACTCGACCGCGGTCACGGCATTCCCTGGAAGGGCAACTACAGCAGTTGGCTCGACCAGAAGGAAGAGCGCCTGAAGCAGGAAGAGTCGTCGGAATCGGCGCGTCAGAAGGCGATCAAGAAGGAACTGGAGTGGGTGCGCCAGAATCCGAAGGGCCGTCAGGCAAAGTCGAAGGCGCGTATCGCCCGCTTCGAGGAACTGAACAGCCAGGACTACCAGAAGCGCAACGAGACCTCGGAAATCTTCATCCCGGTCGGCGACCGCCTGGGTAATGAGGTGATCGAGTTCAAGAACGTCAGAAAATCGTACGGCGACCGTCTGCTGCTCGACGACGTCAGCTTCAAGATTCCGGCGGGCGCGATCGTCGGCATCATCGGGCCGAACGGCGCCGGTAAGTCGACGCTGTTCCGCATGCTGACCGGCCGCGAACAACCGGATTCGGGCGAGATCGTGCAAGGCCCGACGGTCAAGCTCGCGTACGTGGATCAAAGCCGCGACGCACTCGACGGCTCGAAGACCGTGTTCGAAGAAATCTCCGGTGGTGCGGACGTGCTGACGGTCGGCAAGTACGAAACGCCTTCGCGCGCGTACATCGGCCGCTTCAACTTCAAGGGCGGCGATCAGCAAAAGACCGTTGGCAATCTGTCGGGCGGTGAGCGCGGCCGGCTGCATCTGGCGAAAACGCTGATCGCGGGCGGCAACGTGCTGCTGCTGGACGAACCGTCGAACGACCTGGACGTCGAAACGCTGCGCGCGCTTGAAGACGCGTTGCTCGAATTCGCCGGCTCCGTCATGGTGATCTCGCACGATCGCTGGTTCCTCGACCGGATCGCGACGCACATCCTGGCGTTCGAAGGCGATTCGCAAATCACGTTCTTCGACGGCAACTACCAGGAATACGAAGCTGACAAGCGTGCCCGCCTCGGTGAAGAAGCTGCACGTCCGAAGCGTCTGCGTTACAAGCCGATCGCGCGATAAATCGCTAGGCTGGCGGCCCGCTCGTTGGTTGATGAGCGGGCTGTTTTGCGGGTCTTTTTATTGCTGAAGTTTTGTAGACCGCTTTGCTGACCGCCCGGTCGGCGCGTTTTGCCGGCCATTTGCCCGGTCATTTTGCTCATCGTTGTACGCCGCAATTACCGTGCGTTTGCCGGATAGGTGGTAGGGCACACGCCTTGCGTGCCACGGCGGTGATACACGTCGTCCCGGCGGGATGCAGGAACTCCGCCCTATCAAATAACTGTGCGTCCAACGGGCGCACAAACCGGCCGATCACACCCACACCGCGCCCAGCGCGGCGACGAGGAGGCAAGCATGGCGATGTCGAAGGCCAAGCGCTGGGCGATTGCCGCAGGTGGCCTGCTGCTGGTGCTGATCGTCGTCGCGGTCGGTGCGCTGCAGTTCGCGCAGCGCGAAGTCAAAGAACGCATCATTGTGGCGCTCGGACCATTAGGCAGCGCCGAAAGCATCCGGGTCGGCCTCACTTCCGTCCATCTCACCAACGTTCTGCTCAAGGCGCCGCCCGGCTGGCCCGCCGGCGATCCGCTACGTGCCGACGAAATCACCATCACGCCCGACATCCGCGATCTGCTCGCGCGGCGCATGCATATTCGCAGCGTGATGGTGCGCGGCTTCGACATTGCCGTGCTGCGAACCAAGGACGGTGCGATCCGCCTGATGCCGAATCTGCGGCAATCGATCAACGGCCCGATCAACGGCTCGAACGACGAGGAAGCCGGCGGCGCGGCAACCCCCGGCTCCCGCGAAAAACTGGTCGATCACGTTAGCTTCGAGCAAGGCAACTTTCATTTCTACGACATGACGGTCGGCCCACCGGCATTCAAAGTGACGGTCAGCAACGCCAACGCAACTGTCGATCACCTGCATCTGCCCGCGCTCACCGAACCGACCAATGTCAACGTCACCGGCTCGATCAAGGGCCCAACGCATACTGGCACCGTTTCGTTCGGCGGGTGGATCAAGATTGCCAGCAAGGATTCGCAGACCACCAGCACATTACGCGGCGTCGATGTTGTCATGCTGGATCCGTACCTGTTGAAAAAAACCGGCGCGAAGGCGCAAGTGACGGGCGGCACGGTCGACCTGACAGTCGACTCGACGGTGCGCAACTTTCAACTGCATGCACCCGGCACGGTGACGATCCACCATCTGCAACTCGCCGACAGCGACAACCCGCTCGACACCTTCATGTCGATTCCGACCCAAGCCGCCATCGCCGCACTCAAGATGCACAACGGCGACATCACGCTACATTTCGTACTGGATGGGAATTTGCGCGACCCGAAGTTTTCGGTGCAGGAAAGTCTGATGACGCGCCTTGGCGCCGGTTTTGCGAAAGCGATGGGCGTGAGCGTCGAAGGCTTGGCGAAGGGCGCCGGGGAGACAGTGAAAGGATTGGGTAACGCGTTGAAAAATCTGCTCGGTCAGTAGGCAGACTTGGGCCGACGCAGGCGGTGCCATTAAAGCGAAGACGCGCCATGCGTCGCCGCTTTAACCGGCATCCCCGGAACGCGGCATCTCGCGCTTAGACCGGCAAGCCCAATTCGCGCAGTCCTGCTTCCGTTTTTGCGGCGCTCGTGTGATGCACACCCTGCCAGCCGAGTGTCGTCGCGGCCTCGGCGTTTTTCAGATTGTCGTCAATGAAGACGAGTTCGCCCGGCTGGATGCCCGGCAGTTGCGCCTCGATCCGCTGACGCATTTCCGCGAAGATCGCCGGATCGGGCTTCACCAGCTTCACCCGGCCCGACACGACGATGTCGCGGAAGCGCCGCAGCACGGGGAAATGCTCCCACGCATACGGAAACGTCTCCGCCGACCAGTTCGTCAGCCCGAAGAGCGGCACATCGACCGCTTCGAGCTTTTCCATGATCGCCACGCCCGCTTCCAGCACACCGGGCACCATCTCGTGCCAGCGTTCGTAGAACGCGCGGATCAGTGACGCGTGATCGGGAAACTTCGCGATCAGCTCGTTTGTCCCCTCGACGATCGGCTGACCACCGTCCTGACGGATCACCCAATCCATCGAACAAACGTGCGTCAGAAACCAGCGGCGCTGCGTTTCGTCAGGGATCAACTGGCGATACAGGTACTCGGGGCTCCAGTCGATCAGCACGCCGCCGAAATCGAACACGACTGCCTTGATGGCCATGCACGCTCCGTCAGTAAGGTCGTGGCGATGAGATCAGATAGCTTGCGTACGCAACTCGAGCCACGCCTTGGCCTCGCCCGACACATGCGGCAACAGGCGCGTGCGCACCATCTCGTGATAGGCGTTGAGCCATGCACGCTCGTCGTCACGCAACAGCGACAGGTCGAGGCAGCGTGTATCGATCGGGCACAGCGTCAGCGTCTCGAACTTGAGGAAATCGCCGAACTCGGTTTTCTCCGCCTTCACGTTCAGCACCAGGTTTTCGATCCGCACGCCCCACTGGCCCGGCCGGTAGATACCCGGCTCGACCGAGGTGATCATGCCTTCTTCCATCGCGGTGCACGGTTCGGCCGGCGCGTAGTGCGAAATCACCTGGGGGCCTTCGTGCACGTTCAGGAAATAGCCCACGCCGTGACCGGTGCCATGACCGTAATCGGCGCCGGCTTCCCAGATCGGCGCGCGGGCGATCGCGTCGAGCATCGGCGAACGGACGCCGCGCGGGAATTTCGCGCGCGACAGCGCCATGGTGCCTTTCAGCACGATCGTGAAATCGCGCCGCTGTGCCTCGCTGATGGTGCCGACCGGCACAACGCGGGTGATGTCGGTCGTACCGCTCAGATACTGCGCGCCAGAATCGATCAGCAACAGGCCGTTGCCCTCGATCACCGAATGCGACTCATTGGTCGCGCGGTAGTGCGGCATCGCACCGTTCGCGTTGAAGCCGGCGATCGTCGCAAAGCTCAGCGACACGAAGCCCGGACGGCGTGCGCGGGCTGCCGTCAGGCGCTCGTCGATCGTCAGTTCGGTGATCGTTTCGCGACCCAGCGCGCCTTCGAACCACGCGAAGAATTCGGCGAGCGCCGCGCCGTCCTGTTCCATCGTCTCGCGCACATGCTCCGCTTCTGCCTGGGTCTTGCGCGACTTGAAGAACGTGGACGGATTGACCGCCTCGACGACGTTCACCGTGGCCGGCACCGACTGCAGCGAGCCATAGGTAATGCGGCGCGGGTCGATCAGCAGCGTGCTGCCGGCCGGCAGCGCGACCAGCGCTTCTGCCGCCTTCGCGTAGGGCTCGACGCTGATGCCGTCGCGTGCGAGCGCATCGGCCAGCGCTTGCGGCACCTTGCCGTCGGCGACGAAGAGCGACGCGCTTTCCGGACCAATCAGCGCGTGCGCCACGAACACCGGGTTATAGCTGACGTCGGCGCCGCGCAGATTCAAAAGCCATGCGAGGTCGTCGAGCGTGGAAATGAAGTGCCACTGCGCGCCCTTTTCCGCCATCGCACGGCGAATCTGCGCGAGCTTTTCCGAACGGGCGACGCTCGCGTGCGGCGCGGCATGCTCGAACACGGCTGCGACGGGCAGCGACGGGCGCTGCGGCCAGATCGCGTCGAACAGATCGACGTCCGTGCGCAGCTTCACGCCGTGCGCGGAAAGCGCCTGGCTCAAAGCGCGCGCCGCCGACACACCCAGCACGGCACCGTCCACGCCGACCGTATCGCCGGTCGCGACGTTCTGCGCAAGCCATTCAAAATGCGGCGCCGTCTGCTGGCCGCCGGTCATCTTCATCAACTGAACGCCGGTGCCGGCCAGTTGTGCGTTGGCTTGTTCCCAATAGCGGCTGTCGGTCCACACGCCAGCGAAATCGGCGGTCACGACGAGCGTGCCGGCCGAGCCGGTGAAGCCCGACAACCACTGCCGGCCTTGCCAGCGCCCAGGTAGGTATTCGGAAAGATGTGGATCTGAGGACGGCACCAGATAGGCGGCTACACCTTCGCGTGCCATCGCATTGCGCAATGTCGCGAGCCGTTCGGGGATGGAGGAAGTTTCGGGGAGTCGGGCATTCATCGGAGTCACCTGCAAGTATTCATCGACGGGAAAGCAAGCCGACCGTCACGGCAACGGCGATCAGCGCGACGGCGGTACATACCGGCCATTCGAGCGTATCGCCATCATGAAAGAGACCAACCACGTTGCCGGCCATGCGCGCAACACCCGCGCCCAGCACGCCGGTCAGGAGCGCCACCCACCATAAGGCGCGGCTCGAGCGGCGCAGCGGATGCAGCCACCAACCCGCCAGGCCAATCACCGCGCCCAGCACCAGGATTCCGGGCCACCCCATTAGCGCCAGGTCTCGCGCAGTTTCAGATTCGTCTCATGGGCGCAAGGAGCCAACACAGATAGCATTTTTGTCTCATTAACTATAGAGGTTCAGCACGGCGCTTTCCGCATAGCGGTTGAGTTTAGGGGTCGGGGTGATGTTAGGCAAGCTGTAAGCCTTACGGAGAAACCTAGTCCGGGTAATTGCCAAGCTGAAAGCGTGCCATGCGAATCGCCCTTATCGAGCCGGATTTACGGCACGCCACCCTGGTCGGCCGGCTGATCTTTGCCGGCGGCCATGCGTGCCAGCACTTCACAGCGAGCACGCCGTTTCTTCATCGCGCCGCCGACGAATTCTTCGATCTTCTCATCACTGAAAACTGGGCCGGCGACCATTGCGCCGAAGACCTGATTCCGCGCGCCCGCTCGATCCTGCCGAACTTGCCGGTGATCGTGCTGCTGTCGGAGCCACGCGAGAGCCAGATTGTCGCCGTGCTGCACGCCGGTGCCGACGACTGTCTGAACAAACCGGTCCGCGGCCCTGAAATGCTGGCCCGAGTGGACGCGCTGCTACGGCGCGCGGGCCTGCGGCGACCGTCCAACCGGCGGCGCGACACGATCGGTGGCTATGCGTTCGACGCGGCGCAGTTCGCCGTCAGCTTCCGTAATCAGACGGTCGCCCTGACGCCGAAGGAGTTCCGCTTTGCGCTGCTGCTGTTTTCCAATCTGTCACGGCCGGTGTCGCGCGCGCATATTCTCGAAACGGTCTGGACTCGCCGCCGCGACGTACAGTCGCGCACCGTCGACACCCATGCATCGCGCGTGCGGACCAAGTTGCAGTTGCGACCCGAGCACGGGTACTGCCTGACACCGCTCTACGGCTATGGCTACCAGCTCGACGCCATCCCGCCGGACGCCATTGTGGAGGCCGGGTGACGCATCCACAATGTAAGAATTGTGGAAACGCTATAATATTGAGCTAAACCATAGCTCCCCATATGCAGCTTCTAACGATCGGAATCAATCACCACACTGCGCCTGTCGCCTTGCGCGAACGCGTGGCGTTTCCGCTCGAACAGATCAAGCCTGCACTGGACACCTTCAAGAGCGTCTGGCTTGGCCGCACCGCCCGCACGGCGCCGGAAGCTGCGATTCTGTCCACCTGTAACCGCACCGAACTCTACTGCGCGACCGACGACCAGGCCGTGCGTGAAGCCGCGATCCAGTGGTTCTCGAAGTACCACAACCTCCCCGTCGACGAACTCGCGCCGCATGTCTACGCGCTGCCGCAGTCGGAAGCCGTGCGTCACGCGTTCCGCGTTGCCTCGGGACTCGATTCGATGGTGCTGGGCGAGACCCAAATCGTCGGACAAATGAAGGACGCGGTACGCACGGCGTCCGAGGCCGGCGCGCTCGGCACCTATCTGAACCAGTTGTTCCAGCGCACCTTCGCCGTTGCGAAAGAAGTGCGCAGCACGACGGAAATCGGCGCGCAGTCGGTTTCCATGGCGGCAGCCGCCGTGCGGCTCGCACAGCGGATTTTCGACAAGATTTCAAACCAGCGCGTGCTGTTCATCGGCGCGGGCGAAATGATCGAGTTGTGCGCGACGCACTTCGCGGCGCAGCAGCCACGCGAACTCGTCGTCGCCAATCGCACGGCCGAGCGCGGCACCCGCCTCGCTGAACGCTTCAACGGCCGGGCCATTCCGCTCTCGGAACTGCCCACCCGCATGCACGAGTTCGACATCATCGTGTCGTGCACCGCGTCCACCTTGCCGATCATCGGTCTGGGCGCCGTCGAGCGGGCCGTGAAAGCGCGCCGTCACCGGCCGATTTTCATGGTCGATCTGGCCGTGCCGCGCGATATCGAACCCGAAGTCGGTAAGCTCGAAGACGTATTCCTGTACACCGTCGACGATCTCGGCGCGATCGTGCGCGAAGGCAATGCGTCGCGGCAAGCCGCGGTCGCGCAGGCCGAGGCGATCATCGAAACACGTGTGCAGAACTTCATGCAATGGCTCGACGCACGCAGCATCGTGCCGGTGATCCGCCACATGCATACACAGGCCGACGTGCTGCGTCGCGCCGAAGTCGAGCGCGCGCAGAAAATGCTCGCACGCGGCGAGGACCCGGCAGCGGTGCTCGAAGCGTTGTCGCAATCGCTCACCAACAAACTGATCCACGGCCCCACGCACGCGCTCAATCGCGCGAGCAGCGAGAACCGTGACACGCTCATCGAATTGATGAGCGGTTTCTACAAACACTCCGGTTCTACGGAGCGTTAGCGGCGTAGCCACCGCCGCACCGTCCGCGCCACACTGAGTGGCCCGCGACATGCTTCTGACCAGGGCATCTGCCCACTCCCCTAGTCGTCGTCTTTGCCGGAGTCCGCTCCGATACCCGTCCGATGAAAACGAGCATGCAACGCAAGCTCGACCAGCTCACTACCCGGCTGGCCGAACTGAACGACCTGTTGAGCCGCGAGGACATCACCTCGAATCTCGACCAATACCGCAAGCTCACGCGTGAACACGCCGAGCTCGGGCCGGTTGTTGAGCATTACGCGCTGTGGCGCCTGGCGATGAACGACGCGGCGACCGCGCAGGAACTGCTGGCGGACGCGTCGATGCGCGACTTTGCGGAAGAAGAAATTCGCGCCGCACGTGAGCGGATGGAAAAGCTCGGCGCCGAATTGCAAAAAATGCTGCTGCCGAAAGACCCGAACGACGACCGCAACATCTTCCTCGAAATCCGCGCCGGCACAGGTGGCGACGAATCGGCGCTATTCGCGGGCGATTTGCTGCGCATGTACCTGCGCTTTGCCGAGCGCAATCGCTGGCAAGTGGAGATGATGTCGGCGAGCGAATCGGACCTCGGCGGCTACAAGGAAGTAATCGTACGAATCGCCGGCGAAGCGGCCTATTCCAAGCTCAAGTTCGAGTCGGGCGGCCATCGCGTGCAACGCGTGCCGGCCACCGAAACGCAGGGCCGCATTCACACTTCGGCGTGCACGGTCGCGGTGATGCCGGAAGCGGACGAAATCGGCGAAGTCGAAATCAATCCGGCCGATCTGCGCATCGACACGTTCCGCGCGTCCGGCGCGGGCGGGCAGCACATCAACAAGACAGACTCGGCCGTGCGGGTGACGCACTTGCCGACCGGCATCGTCGTCGAATGTCAGGACGACCGGTCGCAGCACAAAAACAAGGATCGTGCGCTGAAGGTGTTGGCCGCGCGCATCAAGGACAAGCAGTCGCACGAGCAGCAGCAGAAGGAAGCCGCGACGCGTAAGAGTCTGATCGGCTCGGGCGATCGCTCGGAGCGGATTCGTACCTACAACTTCCCGCAAGGGCGTCTGACGGATCACCGGATCAATCTGACGCTGTATCGCCTCGACGCAATCATGGACGGCGATCTCGACGAATTGATCGCGGCCTTGGTCAGCGAGCATCAGGCCGAGTTGCTGGCATCGCTGGGCGACGCGGACTAAGCGCGAATGGACCTGGTCACACCTGCCGCGCTGTTGCGCGCCTCGCCACTGCCGTCACTCGAAGCGCGGATTCTGCTCACGCACGTGCTCGGCTGGCGGCATACGCAATTGATTACGCGCAGCGATGAGGAGCTCGACGGCCCGGTAATCGAACGATACCGGGCTCTGGAGGCACGGCGTGTCGCGGGTGAGCCGGTAGCCCAACTGGTCGGCGCGCGTGAATTTTTCGGGCTTGATTTCGACGTGACGCCGGACGTGCTGATTCCACGTCCCGAAACTGAATTGCTAGTCGAAACTGCGTTGGCTGCGATGGAAAACATCTCGCGCCCGCGCGTGCTCGATCTGGGTACCGGCACCGGCGCCATTGCCGTGGCCATTGCGTCGATGCGGCCCGACGCGCAGGTCTGGGCGCTGGACCGTTCCGCCGAAGCACTGGCGGTGGCCACGCGCAACGCCACGCGCCTGCTGGATGCCAAACGCCCCGGTGGGGCCATGGACCTGCAGCAAAGCGACTGGTACAGCTCGCTCGACGCAGCATTGCGCTTTAACGTGATCGTCAGCAATCCGCCGTATATCGCGAGCGGCGATCCGCATTTGTCGGAAGGCGATCTGCGCTTCGAACCGCGCGGCGCGCTCACCGACGAAGCCGACGGCCTCAGCGCGATCCGCAAGATCGTCGCGGGCGCGCCCACACGTTTGGCCGCCAACGGCGTATTGTGGATCGAACACGGGTACGATCAGGCGGAAGCCGTGCGCGGTCTACTGACGGTGCAGGGTTTTACGCAAGTCCGCTCGGAGCAGGATCTCGCCGGCATCGAGCGAATCAGCGGCGGACGATGGCCCGGCTGACCTCGATAAATGGCCCTAATCGCTGAGGTGGCAAAGCGGCCCTCGGCCGGTCTTACCGAAATCCGCTATCATTTCAGCCTATTCCCTACACATAACGGAACCGCAAGGTCAGTCATGGATACGCAACAACGCATCAAGCAAATCGTCGACGAAAACAACGTCGTGCTCTTCATGAAGGGCACCGCCCAGTTCCCGATGTGCGGCTTTTCCGGCCGCGCCATCCAGATCCTGAAGGCGTGCGGCGTCGGCGAAATCAAGACCGTCAACGTGCTCGAAGACGACGAAGTCCGCCAGGGCATCAAGCAGTTCTCGAACTGGCCGACCATTCCGCAGCTCTACGTGAAGGGCGAATTCGTCGGCGGCTCGGACATCATGATGGAAATGTACGAATCGGGCGAACTGCAGCAACTGTTCGCCGCGGCTTAAGCGGCCGCTGTCCGAACCGTTGTTGTCCTCCGATAAGGCGCCGCGAGCCATGGAAACACGTGCTGCGGCGCCACGCCGGCTGATCGTTGCGATTACCGGCGCGACCGGCGCCATCTACGGCATCCGGTTGCTTGAGACTTTGCGCAGGCTGGGCGGCGTCGAGAGCCATGTGCTGATTTCGAGCGCTGGGTGGCTCAATATCCAGCACGAACTCCAGTTGAGCAAAGAAGACGTGCATCCGCTCGCGGATGTCGTCCATTCGGTGCGCGACGTCGGCGCGAGCATCGCGTCCGGCTCGTTTGCGACCGAGGGCATGGTGGTCGCGCCCTGCTCGATGAAGACGCTGGCAAGCGTCGCACACGGTTTTTCCGACAACCTGATCACCCGGGCCGCCGATGTCACGCTCAAAGAGCGCCGCCGGCTCGTGCTTCTCGTGCGCGAAACGCCGTTAAACCTCGCGCATCTGCGCAATATGACGGCCGTCACCGAAATGGGCGGCGTGATCTTTCCGCCCTTGCCTGCTTTCTATAACCAGCCCACGACGATCGACGAAATGGTCGATCACACGGTGGCGCGCGTGCTGGATCTATTCGCATTGGGGCCGGCCATGTCGCCGGCGTGGCAAGGTTTGCGCGGCACGCAGGAATAATTCGCAGGACGACATACTGCCGCCGCGCGTGACGCGAAGGCAGGCGCCATGCATTGCCACGGCCTAGCGAGCGGCGCACCACAATCGCTCCATCGCGATTAACAACACCGGCGACACAATCAATTCCGTTTTTACCCGTTTATCAAACATCGGTAGAGACCTATATTGATACCAACCCTACTTCCGCGCCGCGTTCCCGCGGCGGCGTTGCTGCCATGAATCGCTTACCGTCGCTCTACCTCTCCCACGGCGCACCTACGCTGCCGATCGACCCTTCCCTGCCGTCCGCCGAATTCGGCGCACTGTCGGCGCAATTGCCGCGCCCTGAGAGCGTGCTGATGCTGTCGGCCCATTGGGGCACGGCGCAACCGGTGGTGAGCACGTCCACGGCGCCTGAGACCATCCACGATTTCTACGGCTTCCCGCGCCAGTTGTATGAGATTCAGTACCCGGCTCCCGGCGCGCCCGATATGGCGCGCCGTGCCGCGGTGCTGCTCGGCGAACACGGCATCCTTGCCGACGCCCAGCCGCACGGGCTCGACCATGGCGCCTGGGTGCCGATGCTGTTGATGTTCCCGGAAGCCGACATACCGGTCGCGCAACTGTCGATCCAGCCGCACATGGACGCCGCCCATCACTTCCGGGTGGGTCGCGCGCTGCGCTCGCTGAAAGATGACGGCGTGATGGTGATCGGCTCGGGGCAGATCACGCACAACCTGCGCGCTGCGGATTTTTCCGCGCGCCCGGGAGATGCCGATCCGCGTGTGGCCGAATTCACCGACTGGTTCGAGGCCAGGCTCGCCGCGCACGACATCGACGCGTTGCTCGACTACCGCCGCCAGGCGCCGCACGCGGTGCTGATGCATCCGACCGACGAGCACCTGCTGCCCGTGTTCGCGGCACTGGGTGCGGCGGACGACGATTATTCGCTGGCGATTCAGTCGCTCGGAACCTATCAGCGCTCGCTCGCCATGACGAATTACGTGTTCGGCACCGCCTGACTCGACGCCTGTGCAACGCCGAACCAAGGTCGAAGCGCACCCAACAAAAAAGCCCGCCTGAGCAACTCAGGCGGGCTTTTTTCGTACTCGGCCGAATCATGACGATCCGGCGATCCGGCGAAGGGCTCAGCGCAGCACCTTAGTGTGCGCCTATGCCTTCAAGCACTTCGTCGTGCGTCTGCCGTTCTTCGAGGTATTCCGAACGGTAGCCGCTATTCACGCCCCAGTAGTAGAACACCAGCGAGAACACGGCCACCACCAGCATGTCCCAGCCGTACGGCAGGAGGCCGTGGCCGCCAAACTCCTTGCTGCCGATCAGCGACAGAATCGCCATGATCGGCAGGTAGGCCACGAGCCACCATGCAGCCTTCAGGTCACGCCCCCAACCGCCAAAACCCGACTTCGCCTGGAAATAGAAGTAGACCGGCAGCGCGACGACCATCAACAGAATGATTTCGCCGGTCAGCGGCCACTTCGCCCAATACAGGATCAGCGACGCGCACACGAAAGCGAACGGCGCAATGAATTTCATGCCCGGAATGTGCAGCGGGCGCTCCAGATCCGTCGCCGCGCGGCGCAGCGCCATCAGGCTGATCGGGCCAGTCAGGTACGAGATCACGGTCGCGACCGAGATCACCGCCGCCAACGAGCTCCAGCCACGGAAGAAGAACAGGAAAATGAACGACACCAGCAGGTTGAACCACATCGCCTGACGCGGCACGCCGTAGAACGGGTGCACGTTGCCGAACATCTTTGGCATCGTGTTGTTGCGCTCCATCGCGTAGATCATGCGGGTGGTGGTCGCCATGTAAGTCGTGCCGGTACCGCTCGGGCTGACGAACGCGTCGACGTACAGCAGGATAGCCAGCCAGTTCAGGTTCAGCGCGATGGCCAGTTCGGCAAACGGCGAAGCGAAGTTGAAGTGGCTCCAGCCCTTCATCACATCGCCCGGGTTCACCGCGCCGATGTACGCGATCTGCAGCAGCACGTAGATCACCAGCGCCAGCAGGATCGAGCCGATCACCGCGAACGGCACGCTTCTGGCCGGATTGCGCGCTTCACCGGCGAGGTTGATCGGGCTCTGGAAGCCGTTGAAGGCGAACACGATGCCGCTCGTCGACACTGCTGTCAGCACAGCCGACCAGCCGTACGGCGCAAAGGTACTCACTTCGCCGAAGTTTTCTTTGTGGAACCCCGACAGCATCAGACCAGCGATCGTCGCACCCGGAATCAGGAACTTGAAGACCGTGATCGCCGAATTGGCGCGCGCGAACAGCTTCACGCCCCAGTAATTCAGCAGGAAGTAAATGATCACGAGGGCCGCGGACAGCAATAGCCCATTGGTCGTTAATGACCCATCCACGAATAGCGCATGCGCCCATGGATACGGCCAGGTGCTCATATATTGAATGGATGCTTCTGCCTCGATTGGAATCACCGAGACAATGGCGATCCAGTTGGCCCATGCACTGATGAACCCAACCAGCGCGCCGTGCGAATAGCGCGCGTAACGCACCATGCCGCCGGACTCCGGGAACATCGCGCCGAGTTCTGCGTAGGTCAAGGCAATCGCGAGAATCACCACCGCGCCGATGACCCATGCACAAATGGCAGCCGGCCCGGCAATTTTTGCAGCCTTCCACGCGCCGAACAGCCAGCCCGATCCGATGATGGAACCCAAGCCGGTCAGCAACAGCGCGACCGGTCCGATGTTCCGTTGTATAGAACTTTTCACATCTTCTCCTATGTCGGCCGGAACCGGTGCTTAAGCACTTACTCCGGTCCCATGCAGATTGCATCTGAACCATGCCGACACCGCGTGACATCGCTTGTGGCGTTGGGTACGGGGTGACGCGCATGCGTGCGCGACGGCCCAAAATCAGGTGCAACCGACGCGCGGCGCGTAGTTTAACGGTTGCACCCCAACGTTGCAGCGAAACCAAGGGTTCTCCCTAGCAAAATTCTCGGACGAATAGCAAGCTTTGTAAGCAATTTTTACGCCAATCCATCAAAATCTTGTAAAGTTGGGACAAGAGTGTTGACCTTCGCCCGAAATCGCCGTATAACGTTCGGGCAGGATTTCAAGCGGCGAGTGAATTGGTCTTTCGTAGTTCGCCCATCAACGGTACTCCGGTTGGTCCCATTACCCCCTTCCTTGATTTTCATGCGCACCCATTGGGCTTCGGCCTTATTTACCATCTTTAGGAACAAGTAATATGGAAACCGGTACCGTCAAGTGGTTCAATGACGCAAAGGGCTTTGGCTTCATCACGCCGGACGGCGGCGGCGAAGATCTGTTCGCGCATTTCTCGGAAATCCGCACGGAAGGCTTCAAGACGCTGCAAGAAAACCAAAAGGTTACGTTTGAAGTGAAGACGGGCCCGAAGGGCAAGCAAGCTGCTAACATCAAGCCGGTGTAAGCAAGCACGCTTCCTTCTGGACGCAAAAAACCCCGCCTCGGCGGGGTTTTTTTATATTCGTCGTAACAGTATGCGGCGATTATCTCCGCAGTATGCGTTTGATCAATTTGGTTATCCGAACAAACGCCGCGCGTGAATACCGAGGCCTGTCGCGACGCTGGCGAGACGGTCGCCGAATACCGCTTTGGCATCCGGAAATGCCGCGGCCAATGCGCCCGATAGAAACGCCAATCCGGTCGAGCCACCCGTGAAGTAAATCGCGTTGACGTCGCGCGGGGCCACTCCGGCCGCCTGCACCGTATCGCGCGCCGCCTGCACGATGCGCTGCGTCTCGTCCTGACCGGCCTTGATAAGCTGTGCTTCGTCGAATGCCAGGCGGAGGTCGTCTTCCACCTCGTCGAGATCGATCACGGTCTCGCCACCCGCCGCCACGCCGATCTTCGCTTCTTCCGCGTGAGCAGCCAATGCATGGCCCAAGCGGCGTTCCACAACGCGCATCAGGCGGTCGTGATGTTTGGTCTGGAGGAACAGATGCCGCATGAGCGCGAGTTCGCTGACGCGCTTCGGGGCGTAGACCGTGTTGATCAGGTGCCAGGTGGCCAGATCGAAATAAATGCGGCTCGGAATCTCACGGCCTTCGGGGTCGAGCGTCTGATAGCCGAGTTCGCGCAGGATCGTCACCAGTTCGACACGGCGGTCGAAATCCGTGCCCGCAACGTGCACACCGTGATGGGCCAGCACGTCGTCTTTGCGTTCGACGCGCTTCACCCGCTCCGGCCCCACCCGCACCAGCGAAAAGTCCGACGTACCGCCGCCGATGTCGGCCACCAGCACGAGCCCCTCTTCCGTCAGATGCGATTCGTAGTCGAACGCAGCCGCGATCGGCTCATACTGAAAGTGAATCTCCCGCAAACCGACTGACCGCGCCGCCGCTTCGAGCTGCTGCTGCGCCATCTGGTCCGCGCGCGGATCGTCGTCGACGAAGAACACGGGACGGCCCAGCACGGCGCGGCTGATCGGGCCGCCAGTGCTCTTCTCGGCCGAGCGCTTCAGATGGTCGACGAAAATCGCGATGATGTCCGTGTACTTGATCGCCGAACCGTCGCCGAGATCGGTCGAATTCTCGGCGAGCGGCGAGCCGAGAATACTTTTCATCGAACGCATCAGACGGCCGTCGAAACCGTCGATGTACGCCGCCAACGCCGCGCGCCCGAATTCGCGGGTGTCTTCGTCGGTGTTGAAAAAGACGGAGGTCGGCAGCGTCGTATAGGCGCCCTCGACCGGCGCAAGCCTAAGCGCAGCGCCGTCAGGGACGGCCACGGCCGAATTGGAAGTACCGAAGTCAATCGCGCAATAGTTCATGGCAGGAATCGCCGCTCACGGCTGGCGCGGACAGAAAGGGGAGCGGCTTTGTATCACGAAAGCCCAATCAGCATCAACTGACGCTTTCCGGGATGCCCGCAATACTGACCAAGGTCCGCTCGACGGAACAAAAATTGCTGAATTCGACAGGATACGCCGCCAATTTTCGATAATCAGGAGACTTGCAGCAATGAGCGCGCCGCCTACCGCCGCTGTCCACGAGAAAAACGCCGCCGTCATTGAAACCGACCTGCCCTCGCGGCTCGACCGCTTGCCGTGGGGACGCTTTCACTCGCAGATCGTCGTCGCGCTGGGCGTGACGTGGTTGCTCGACGGTCTCGAAGTGACGCTCGCAGGCGCTGTCGCAAGTGCGTTGAAGTCTAGCCCATCGTTGCGCTTTACCAACGCCGACGTGGGCCTCGCCGGCAGCGCCTACATTGCCGGCGCCGTGCTCGGCGCGCTCGGCTTCGGCTGGCTGACCGACCGGCTCGGCCGTCGCAAGCTGTTTTTCATCACGCTCGCGCTGTATCTGGCCGCTACGGCGGCGACCGCTTTTTCGTGGAATCTCGCCAGTTTTCTGCTGTTTCGCTTTCTCACCGGCGCAGGCATCGGTGGCGAATATACGGCGATCAATTCGACGATCCAGGAATTCACGCCCGCGCGGGTGCGCGGCTGGACCGATCTCGGCATCAACGGCACCTTCTGGGTCGGCGCGGGGCTCGGCGCGGCGGGTTCGCTGGTCCTGCTCGACCCGAATCTGCTGCCGGGCGACTGGGGCTGGCGCGCCTGTTTCTTCATCGGCGCGGTACTGGCGCTGGGGATTCTGCCGATGCGCATCTGGGTGCCCGAAAGTCCGCGCTGGCTGCTGACGCATGGCGGCGAACGTCACGCGCATTCGATTGTCGACGGCATCGAAACGCGCTTTCGCGGCGAAGGCCATGCACTCGCGGACGACGACCTCACGCGGCTAAGACTGCGGGCACGCGGACATACGCCGCTGCGCGAGGTGTTTCACACGCTGTTCAACGTGCACCGACGGCGCGCGCTGGTCGGCCTGTCGTTGATGACCGCGCAGGCATTCTTCTACAACGCGATCTTTTTCACCTATGCGCTGGTGCTGACCGATTTCTATCAGGTGCCGGGCGACCATATCGGCTGGTATCTGTTGCCGTTCGCGCTCGGCAACTTTCTTGGACCGCTCGTGCTCGGTCGGCTCTTCGACGTCATCGGGCGACGCAAGATGATCGCCACGACTTACGCGCTGTCCGGCATCCTGCTGACGCTGAGCGGCTATCTGTTCGAGCAGCACATGCTTACCGTCGTGACGCAGACGATCGCGTGGATGGTCGTTTTCTTCTTCGCCTCGGCAGCCGCGAGTTCGGCGTACCTGACTGTCAGCGAATCATTTCCGCTGGAAATCCGCGCGTTGGCGATCGCGGTGTTCTACGCGTTCGGCACTGCTCTGGGCGGCATCATCGGCCCGGCGTTTTTCGGTCGACTGATCGATACACATCAGCGCAGTGAAGTGTTTGTGGGCTATCTGGTCGGTTCGGGGCTGATGCTCGCCGCCGCGGTGATCGCCGCGATCTGGGGTGTGGATGCCGAGCGCAAGTCGCTTGAGAATGTCGCCACGCCGCTTTCGAGCGTCGCGGACGGCGAGGAATGAAGCACGCGCCTCGAACGACTCGGACGGCGGGAAACGAACGACGTGTCTAAGAGCGTCGCTGACGATCCGGAATGAAAAACGCGCGGTCAGCGCCGCGCGTTTTTATCACCACCAAGGCTGCAAGATGCTCAGAACGCCTTCTTCCAGCCACCGCCATAAGCGATGTCAGCAAGCGGCAAACGCTGACGCACCGACTTCTCGCGCTCGCGCAGCACCGGATCGAGTTTATCGACGTCGCCGTAATGGCCGAGCGAAATGATCGCGATCACATCGACGTCGTGCGGCAGCTTGAACGCCGTGCGGAACGCGTTCGGATCGAAGCCGCTCATCTGATGCGCAGCAAGACCAAGCGCATGTGCCTGCAGCACCAGCGCCATCGCGGCAGCACCCGCGTCATACGGCGCGCAACGGTTCACTTCGCCCTTGTTGGTGAGCGTATGCGTGGTCACCGCGATCAGCACCGGCGCCGGCGCATTCCAGCCCTGGTTGAACGGCACCAGCGTGGCGAAAGCCTGCTTGAACGAGACTTCATCGACACTACGGTCGAATACGAGGAAACGCCACGGTTGCGCGTTATACGAAGACGGCGCCCAGCGTGCCGCTTCGAGCACCGAATGCAGATCCTCGCGGCTCACCGGCTCGCTCGAATAGGCGCGCGGGCTCCAGCGACCTGCAATCAGCTCGTGAATGGCAACTGCGGTAGGGGCGGGTTTGTTGGTCATGCGCTTCTCTCGGTCGAAATTCATGATCGACGGGCGGCTGCCCGGGGCTTCATAGCATAACCGGGCTGAGCCGCTAGCGCTCCAACAAGTGCACACTTAGTTTTCACTTCTGCTGCAATGGCAAACGGCCTCGTATGAGGCCGTTTGCTCTAGTGCGCTTTGTTCGCAGTGCGCAGGGCCACAGCTTTACGCCGCTTGCGGCTCCGGCACCTTGGCCGGCCGGTTGATCCGCAGCACGATCACTGCGGCAACCAGGCACAGCCCGCCGGAAATCATCGACGCCACCGTGTAAGTGCCGAGGCTCGCGCGCAGCATGCCCGCGCCGAGCGCCGCGAAGGCCGCACCGAGCTGGTGGCCGGCGACCACCCAGCCGAACACGACCGGCGCCGCTTCCTTGCCGTAGACATCGGTTGCGAGACGCACGGTAGGCGGCACGGTGGCGATCCAGTCGAGTCCATAAAACACCGCGAACAACGGCAGCCCGAAGAAATCGATGCCGAAGGCGTGCGGCAGATACATCAGCGACAAACCACGCAGACCGTAATACCAGAACAGCAACACGCGGCTATTGAAACGGTCCGACAGCCAGCCCGACAGCGTCGTGCCGAACAGATCGAAGATGCCCATGGCGGCGAGCAAGGAGGCGCCCTGCACTTCGCTCATGCCGTAGTCGCCGCACATTGCGATCAGGTGCGTGCCGACGTAACCGTTGGTGCTCGCGCCGCAGATAAAGAAGCTGAAGAACAGCAGCCAGAAGTCACGCGTCTTGCTCGCCATCGCGAGCGTGCCGAAGGCGATGGCCAACGGATTCTGCTTGGTCACCGAATTGGAAATCGGCGAGTCTGCCGGTTCGCCGAACGGGCGCAACTTCATGTCCGCGGGCCGCTCCGGCAACAGGAACGCGACCAGCGGCAATACAACCGCCGCCGCGCCCGCGACGACCCACACCACCTGGCGCCAGCCGTAGTGCTCGGCGATGGCCGCGAGCATCGGCAGGAACACCAGTTGGCCGGTCGCCGAACTGGCCGTAAGAATCCCCATCACGAGGCCGCGATGTGTGGTGAACCAGCGCGTCACCACCGTCGCCGACAGCGACAGCGCCGCCACCCCCGTCGAGCCGCCGACCATCACGCCCCAGATCAGAACCATCTGCCACGGATGCGTCATCAGCGACGACAACGCCACACCCGCCGCCATCGTGCCGAGAGCGATCAGCAGAGTAGGACGCACGCCGAAGCGCTGCATCGCCGCGGCCGCGAACGGCCCCATCAGGCCGTAGAGCGCGATGTTCACGGAGATGGCGAGCGAAATCGTCGCACGGCTCCAGCCGAATTGGTGCTCCAGCGGCACCATCATCACGCTCGGCGTGGCGCGCGTGCCCGCCGCCGCCAGCAGCACCAGAAACACCACCGCCACGGTCAACCAGCCGTAGTGGAAACGTCCGCCAATCAGTCTCGCTGCCCAGTTCATTAATTCTCCAATCGACGCCTGCCCCGCAGGCCGCGCCGCTCGCATTGTTACGACTTCGGTAAAGGACTTGTGACAGATCTGTCACAATGGTGTTGCGATGTTAGTTACTGGTCGGTAACATGTCAAGGCATCAATTCAATTCAGGTGGCATCCATGTCCGATAGTGAAACCCTCAAGCCAACCGGCGCACGGCGAGCACGCGGCACGCAGACGGCCGGCCCGGAGGCGCAGCAGCATCTGCTGCGCGCCGCGGACGAACTGTTCTATCGCGAGGGTGTGCGAACGGTTGGCGTCGACGCGGTGGTCGAGCGCGCGGGTGTGAACAAGATGAGCTTGTACCGCCAGTTCTCGTCGAAGGACGAATTGGTGATGGCGTATCTGGAGCGCAAGGACGAGCAGTTTTTCGGCTATGTGGAGAAAAGCTTTGCCAAGCATCCAGGCGAACCGGCGAGGCAGCTTCAGCAATATTTCGACGACCTGGCCGTGCGTGCATCGGTCGACGATTACCGCGGCTGTCCCTTCGTGAACGTGTCGGTGGAGTTTTCCGACACGACGCATCCGGCGCGGCAATTCGTGTTTCGCAACAAGGAACGGCTGATGGCGCGGCTTCTGGAATTGGCAACCGCGGCAGGCGCCGACGATCCGGTAGCGTTGGCCAACGGGCTGGGTTTGATGATCGAAGGCGTGTACGCGGCCAGCCAGACTTACGGTCCGGGCTGCGGGCCGATTCTGGCCGCACCGAAGGTGGCGGCGCAGTTGATCGCCGCGGCGTGCCGCGGGACGCAAGCGAGGTGAGGATTGGGCCGTCCTGTTGTGGCCGCGTGCGGATCGGTGCCGTTGCGCGCCGTTAGAATGGCACTTTCCTCTTTCGCTGCTTGCCATGTCGTCGCCCGCCGAATCTCATGATGCTGTTATCGCTGCCACTCGTCATTGGCTGACGGAGGCCGTGATCGGGCTCAATTTGTGCCCCTTCGCCAAAGCCGTGCATGTGAAGGGGCAGATTCGCTATGCCGTGAGCGACGCCGTGGATATGGAAGGGGTGTTAGCCGATCTCGAAAACGAGATTCAGGCGCTCGTCGCGGCTAATCCTGACGCGGTGGATACCACGCTTCTGGTTATACCGGGCGCGCTCAGCGATTTTCTCGACTATAACGATTGCCTGTTTTTTGCCGAGAGAATGATCAAACAACTTCGGCTGGAAGGCATTATTCAGATTGCCAGCTTTCACCCGCATTATCAGTTTGAAGGCAGCGAGCCCGACGATATCGAGAACTATACGAATCGCGCACCCTATCCGATTCTGCATCTGCTTCGCGAAGATAGTATCGAACGGGCGGTTCAGGCTTTTCCCGATGCAGAAGCTATTTATGAACGGAATCAGGAGACGCTTCGGCGAATTGGTCTTAAAGGCTGGAATGAATTGATGAAAAAGTAATTCGCGCGGTGGCTACGAAAAAGCCACCGCCGCAGGACGGATCAGGCCGAGACAAAGAACCGTTCTTTCAGCTCCTCGATCCCGAGCGTCTCCATCACTTCATTCAGCCTCTCGGTTGGCCGCCGTCTCGGCAGGTCCTTGAACTGGGCAATAATCAGCTCATTCTTCATGGAATGCTCCCACCCGACCAGCTCGGTCACACTCACCTGATAGCCATGCGCTTCAAGCTGCAGGCAGCGCAACACATTAGTAATCTGGCTGCCAAATTCCCGGGTATGCAACGGATGCCGCCAGATCTCGGTCAACGCATTCCCCAGCGATTTACTCTTGTTCTGCCGTAAAACCCCCGCCACCTCGGCCTGGCAACACGGCACCACCACGATGTACTTCGCACGCTTTTCCAGAGCAAACCGGAGCGCGTCGTCAGTCGCGGTATTGCACGCATGCAGCGCCGTCACGATATCGATCTGCGCCGGCAAACGGTCTGACGTAATCGACTCCGCCACCGACAAATTCAGGAATGACATCCCCTTGAAGCCGAGCCGCTCGGCCAGCTCCTCGGATTTCGTCACGAGATCCTCGCGTGTTTCGATGCCGTAAATGTGCGACGCCCCACCAGCGGCATCCTGAAACTCCTTGAAGAAAAGGTCATACAGGATAAAACCTAGGTATGACTTGCCGGCCCCATGGTCGACGAGCGTCACCGAGCCCTGCTGGTCCTTGAGGTCTTTCAGCAGCGGCTCGATGAACTGGAACAGGTGGTAGACCTGCTTCAGCTTGCGGCGGCTGTCCTGGTTCATCTTGCCGTCGCGCGTCAGGATGTGAAGCTCCTTCAACAACTCGACGGACTGGTTCGGACGGATTTCGTGGGTTTTGCTGGACATCGTGGGAGACCGCCATCGATTGCAACGCGAACGTGCGACAGATGACGGAAAAAAGGAAAAGTTGCTGCCAGTTTACCCAAAGCGCAGCCCGCTCACCTGAGGAGTCGCGTCGACCCTGCGAGAAATGCCACAAACCTGGAACACTTCCTGCTCAAAACGCAATATGCGGGACGTATTCCGATGTGGCTTGAAAGCATCTTGCGGGCCGGCTCACCCGATGGCGTAAGCCGTGTCGCGCATAACAACAAGCTGCCGGCCGTGGCTTCGATCACGCGAACCGAATGCATGTGGGGAGGACGGTCCCGGAACACGGACCGAACGTTACGTAACCAGCAGCGCGCCGCGATCTCAAACGGACGCGCGCCTGGAAAATAGAAGAGGCAGCAATGGACACGGTACCCAACGGAAACGTCGAGCAGAAGTTTCAGGAAATGCTGGCGAAGCTCACCGCCACCCCTGCGTGGTCGGAAAAGCAGCAGCTCGAACTGGAAATGGCACGCGACATTTCCACCGAAATGCTGCGGCTGGCCGAAGTCATGCGCGACGGCAGCGTCGACATGGAAACGTGCCTGACGATGCTGAAGTACGCGAAAGTACTCGACTTCGTGATGACGACGCTCGCTTCGCGTCGCGACATCAAACCGCAAACGCTGCGGGTGATTTTCAAGCTCGCCGGACTGAAGGTGGATGAGGCATATCCCGGCTAGGACGCCCAGACAACGCCGCGACCAGCACGAGCGGCGCGCCGCCGCTCGTGCTGGTTAGCCGGCTTTCATCCCCGCGAAAAAGGACAACGAATCAAGCTCGCGGCCCCTCGACTGGTGGCGTGCCTTCATGAAAGAGCGCCTTGAGCTGGGAGCGCAGTTCCGGCGAGTCCGTATGTTTGTGCACCGTGACGGCATGCTGCACGGCCGCGTCGAGCAATTCGCTCTCGCTGTCGGCGGACAGGGCGACGGTGCAATTCATTTCGCTCGGGAACTCGCGGCAGTCGATGTATTTGCGAGCCATGGCAATCTCCTTGATCAAACGTCGAAACATCCAGACAAACAGCAGGTGCGCAGACCACGTTGCCAGCCGCAGCGCGGCTGCATTGGCCGTGCCCGGCGAAATGAGAGCGGTGGGGTAGTGTGACGCGGGAAAGAAGCGGACTGCGTCCGGTGGAAGGTGTTTGAAAAGTATAGTTCGCGCGAGTGAATAGCGAAGGAGCAAACGTGAGCGCAGGGGATTGCGACACGCCCGAACCCAGCTCTTTTCGGCCGCCAGCTCGCGTTGGCTCGTTGACCGTTCGCCGCGCGCCGTTTGCCCTGAGTTGCCGGCGGTGTGAAAATAGCGCCCTTCGCGCCGCCCGATTGTCAGATCAGGCAAACGCGCCGCCCCTCCGCTCATCCGCAGGACCGCATGTCATCCTCCTTCGATTCCGCCCGCGTCGCCGTGATCGGCGGCGGCCCCTCCGGCTTGATGGCCGCCGAGGCGCTCGCCCAGCACGGCGTACAAGTCGACGTCTACGACGCGATGCCATCGGTCGGCCGCAAATTCCTGATGGCGGGCAAAGGCGGCATGAACATCACGCATTCGGAACCGCTCGAGCCGTTTCTTGGCCGCTATGGAGCGCGCCGCGAACAGATCGCGCCGCTACTCGACCTATTCGGTCCCGACGTCTTGCGGGCCTGGCTGCAGGGGCTTGGCGTCGAAACCTTCGTGGGCAGTTCGGGGCGGGTTTTTCCGGCCGACATGAAAGCGGCGCCGATGCTGCGAGCGTGGTTGCATCGGTTGAGAGAAGCTGGCGTGCGCTTTCACATGCGCCACAAGTGGACTGGTTGGGACAACGACGACGGCGACACCGCGGCGCATACGTTGCGCTTCGAAACACCTGACGGCGAGCAACGCGTGAGCTGCGATGCCGTGGTGTTCGCACTCGGCGGCGCAAGCTGGCCGCGGCTCGGATCGGACGCCGCCTGGGTGCCGCTGCTGAGCGCACGCGAGGTGCCGGTGACGCCGTTGCAGCCCGCGAACTGCGGCTTCGATGCGGACTGGAGCCCCTATCTGCGCGAGCGTTTCGCCGGTCAGCCGGTGAAATCCGTGGTCATCACGCTCACTGACGTAGACAATAAAGTCCACAATCGACAAGGTGAAATACTTCTGACCGAAACCGGCCTCGAAGGGAGCCTGATTTACGCGCTGTCGGCTGCCATCCGGGAGCGGATTCTCGCCGACGGCGACGTCACGATCACGCTGGACCTGGCGCCGGGCTTGACGTTGGAGCGTGTCGTGGCCGAAGTCACTCGACCGCGCGGCTCGCGCTCCATGTCGACTCACCTGCATGGCAGAGTCGGCATTGGAGGCGTAAAACTGGCCTTGTTGCACGAGGTTCTGTCGAAGGAAGCCTTCGCCGATGCGAATGGCCTCGCGCACGCGATCAAGGCGTTGCCGGTGCGACTCACGCGCGCCCGGCCTATCGCGGAAGCGATCAGCACCGCAGGCGGCGTCCCCTTCGAAGCGCTTGATCAACATTTGATGATCGAGCATCTGCCCGGCGCGTTCTGCGCGGGTGAAATGCTCGACTGGGAAGCGCCAACCGGCGGTTATCTGCTGACCGCCTGCTTCGCCAGTGGCCTCGCGGCCGGACGCGGCGCATTAGCGTATCTCAAGGCGCGCGGTGTGCCGGTCTGACACGCCGTTCTTCAGCCGCGCCTCATTACGCGGCATCGCGCTCCCTTCGAGCGCCACCGTTTAGCGCGCCTTCAGACGCCAGAGCGACGTCACTTCAGCCTTGCGCGCCGTATGCAGCGCGTCGGTTTCATCAGTCGACTTCGGGTGCCGTGGACGAATATCCTCGCGACCCACCACGGTCAGCCCCGCCTTTTCAATGGCGGCAAGCAACCACTCGCGCGTACGCAAGCCGAGATGCTCGGCGAAGTCCGACATGATCAGCCAGCCTTCCCCGCCCGGCGACAAATGCTCCGCCAACCCGTCCAGAAAACCGAGCAGCATGCGGCTTTCCGAATCGTAGATCGCGTATTCAATCGGTGAGGCGGGCCGCGCCGGCACCCACGGCGGATTGCAGACCACCAGCGGCGCACGGCCTTCCGGAAACAGATCGGCTTGCACGACCTCGACTTGCTGATCGTAGCCGAGACGCTTGAGATTTTCGCGCGCGCAGGCCAGCGCTCGCGGGTCCTGGTCGGTCGCGACGATTTTCTTCACACCGCGTTTGGCGAGCAGCGCAGCCAGCACGCCCGTACCGGTGCCGATATCGAACGCCTTGTTCAATGACGGCAGCGGCGTGCGCGCCACCAGATCCGCATATTCACCGCGCACCGGCGAAAACACGCCGTAGTGCGGATGGATGCGCTCACCCAGCACGGGAATTTCCACACCCTTCTTGCGCCACTCGTGCGCACCGATCAGACCGAGCAATTCGCGCAGCGACACGACCGAGGGTTCGTCGGTAGACGGCCCATAGGTTTCGATACAGGCCTGCTGCACTTCAGGCGCGCGGCGCAGCGGAATTGCGTACGCAGCGTCGAGCGGAATCAGGATCATGCCGAGCGTGCGGGCGCGTTGCGATTGAGCCTGACGATGCAGGTTGAACGCGTCGATCGGCGTTTCGCCGTGCTTGCGCGGTTTGCGCTCCAGCCGGCGCGTGACCGCCTGCAGCAATTGGCGGGCGTTCTGAAAGTCGCCGTTCCAGAGCAGCGCGGTGCCTTCGCACGCGAGACGATAGGCAGAGTCGGCAGTGGTGCGGTCATCGGCGACGACAACGCGCTTGGGCGGCGGCACCGCGGCTTCGGAGCGCCAACGCGCAGTGCGGGGGCCGTCGGCTTCGGGCCAGGTGATGGTTGCGGGGCTGGTCATGATGAAGGTGGGGTCTGTGTTGCGGGAGTGACGCGGTGAAAACTCGCGTCTCGGGGGCGTTGCCCGCCGGAGTGACTGATCGTGATGCCGACTGACGCCCGAATAGTACCTCTCCCAATCGGGTTCGCGGGGCGGTATCTGTGGGCGGATGCCTGAACAAGGCCGATGCCACCGCCCTTTGCTGCGGTCAGCGGGCAATTCGTAGACTAAAATGTCCACAATCGACAAGGTGAATGAGATCTGGCAAAAATGAGCCGTTTCCGCCTCTCATCCAGCCTGCGAAATCCCCGCCCCAAATAAAAAAGCGGGTTTCTGAAATTATTCAGAAACCCGCTTTCGCACTACTGGTGCGGCTGCAGGACCCACACTCAGCCGCAAGCCTAAATTTTAACATGGCTTCGACGCTTTCGCTGAGTGACCATGCCCCCAGCCGGACCCCCTGAATGGCTGGTTATTGCTGGGCAAATGGCGTAGCCAGTTCGAGTCCTTATGAGCCCCCAGTGCTCCGCATCCTTTTCGACTGATGCTGGCAACCGTAAGGATCAGGACTCGAACCCGAAACCGTCAGGAAGCTCCAGCCAGTTCACCCGCCAGTTCGCGAACCATCTTCTTCGCCTTTTCCGGCATCCGGTGATATCGCTGGACCAGTTCCGCCTCGTTGTCCTCGACCGAGTAAAAGTACGAAACCGGCAGATTTAACACTGCGGCGATCCGGGAGAGAGTCCCAAGATCGGGAACGTGCTTGCCCCGCTCATACTGATTCATCCGCGCACTCGCCGACATCTCATCTATTCCCGCCTCGATTCCCAAACGCTCCTGCGACAGCCCGGAACGCATTCGGGCCTCCCTGAGACGCCGCGCGACCAAGTCCATTCCAGCCTCCGACCAAAGGCTAAGATGTTCTTAGGGGTCGGATTTATATACACTAAGACTTCCTTAGTCTTCGCGATTGCGTGCATGACAGTCGAATCTCATGATCCGGGCGGTAGAGTCCGCATCAAACTCCCGGCGGGCGTGGCCGGGGAAGCCAGCTTCTCCCCATGCGGACGGTATCGCCCCCTGCTTACCCGACGCTGGGCGGAGGGGGATAGCTTCGCGCTCTGGATAGGCATGAACCCCTCGACGGCCACCGGGGAAGTGGACGATCCAACGGTTCGGCGCGAGTGGAACTACACGCGGGTCCGCCTCGGCGTGTCGGCCTACGTCAAGGCGAACGTGATGGACTACCGGGCGACCGATCCGAAGGCGCTGCTGGAACCGGGGATCGAGCCTCAGAGCGAGTCCAACCAGAATACGATTCTGGAGCAGGCTCGAAACGCGAGGTACGTCGTGCTGGCTTTCGGCACACTCACGAAGGCACAGCGTCGGTACGCCTCTGAACTCGTCACAGCACTGGAGGCCGAGGGCATCCCCCTGTTCTGCCTTGGTTTCACCGCTGACGGTTCACCACGCCATCCCCTCTATGTGAAGCAGGACAGTCCCTTGGTGCCTTTCCCGGCCGGCAGCTACGGAATGTAATGACAGTTCGCCGCCTGAGCGCACCTGACATGTACCTCGCGCGCGCGAGGTACATGCGGTGTGTTAGATTTTCTCCAGAATTTCCCACTCCCAATTAATTTAATAAGGATTGCATATCTATGTGGGTCGCAAAGTTGCGTGACGGTCATCTGGAAGTGACCAACTCAAACACCTATGTAATCGCCATCATCCAGACCGGCGTAACCAGCGCAAGCGTCAGCGGGAACGAGGTAGTGGTCTCCTACAAGGATGGCCGGACACTGGTCTGGGATATTGACCAGAAGGTCCCCGTGCGAATTCTCTAATTCTTCCAATCCCCAAGACACCATGAGACACGCATACATAATGGCGGCGTTCGCGCTCGCCACCACCGCCCACGCCGCATCCTTCAATTGTTCTCAGGCCGGAAGCCGGGTCGAGGCCACTATCTGTGCCGACACCCGCCTGAGCCGACTGGACGAAGTACTGACCCAGGATTACCAGTACACGATGGCCTCCGACATTGGCGACGGCGCCCGGAAGGACCTCAGGTCGACCCAGCGGGCGTGGGTCCAGTCCCGCAACCGTTGCACCGACGCCGAGTGCATCCGCGCCGCCTACGCCGCCCGGATCGATCAGGTGTGCGGTAACTACCCTGTCCTGTCCGGAGTCTCCGCGAGTTGCACGTCGGCCGAAGACGCGCTGGCTGGGTTCGGTAATTCGCCGACGCCCGCTCCGTCACCCTATCAAGCCCTGCCCCAGCCGCAATCTGCGCCGTCCCAACCGGCGAATCGCCCGAACGGCGCGCCGATTGACGTCGTGGTGAGCCGACACGCGCAGCAGATCGCATCTCTCGGCTTTTCCCGGGCCCAGTTGCAGTCCCGCATCTATCTGAAGGAGGATCTCGTCAACCCATATCAGAAGTACGTCACGCTGGAGCAGTACCTCGCGCTCATGTACGAGCTGCCGAACGTGACGAAGGTCGCCACGATCAACGCGGGAGGTCGGGACGGATTCAGCGTGAAGGTATTGGGTCAACCGTCGGCAGGCTTCCTGTTCCGGTTTGAGGGCGGCGAGGCGTTCCTGAGCGATATGGTGAAAGGTGACGAGGCGACGCATCTTGAGACGGCCGACGACGAATTCCAGGCTGCGCTCATATTCATGCAGATAGCCAACGCGGCCATCGAGCGAGCTCGCCAGCCATGAGGAAGCCGATGGGGCGGCGTGTGCTGCTGATTGTCGGCAACCGGATCGACACGGCAGTCGGGGCGAGCGGCTACCTCTGCCTGTGCCGGGAGGATGGCGTGGAACTTCGCAAGCTGGTCTGGCGGGAAATGACCCTGCCGGAGCAGCTTTTCGCCTTGCGCGTGTCGGTCGGCGAATTCCTGCCAGACGAGCTGTTGCTACCGATACCGGTCAGTCCGGACGAACAGGCGATCTACCGGGAGGCTTGCCGACTGGCGTCTCACCTGAGGGCTACCCGGGGCTACGGGATCACCATAACGCTGCACGAGCGGGTCACCCCCGCCCTGCCTCCCGCCGGGACGGTACTGAGCCACCTCGATATTGCGTCGGTCTGGGCGGAGAAGGCGGCCGATCTGAAGGGAAAACCGGAGGCCGAAGTCGCGGACGCCTTGGCTATCCGGCGGGGTAACGAGTCCGGGTACGAATATGCCGAACTCTTCTATCTACCGATGCTGGGAGCGAAATTCGGCGACCGCCCCGACGAGGTCCAGTATCACCCGCACCCTACGTCCCAATGACCAATGGGAGATACGAACTCCGGCCAATAGATCCAGCGGTCGCCTCCAAGGTTACCGAGTACGACGAGGACGCCCGCGAGTGGTTCTGGGAGCGGGCGGCAATCAGGGAGTTCGAAGGGGGCTGGCTCCGGGAGCTGGCAGAACGACTTGCCTTGGAGGACACCGAACGGCGGCTTGCGAATCGGGCGTCTCACCAGCCCGACGGATAACGGAGCGCTCCAGGTTCTGCACCACCGAATCTGCCGCTCCGTCCGGAAGCCTTGCCCGGTAACGCACGGAGCGGGGGAGCGGCCGAGATACCTAGGCGCTATTCGGTGCCAACCTATTCGGTACGCACGACAGCCACATCTGGCTCAGTTCGGCCACAAACTGCCGGTCACATGCGCCGCCGGCAGGCCGCTCAGGCGTCGGCTCTGCTTCGCAACCGGCCATCTGACTGTCGCAAGGCGAGCGCTCGTTCAGCGGCCAGAAGGGACATCAGTCTGAGCGGCCAACGACGCCCAGCTCTACCGAGAGGAGGCGTCTCCCCTCTTAATCCCTGTCAGCTTGCCGGATTTCGCGCCATGACGACCCACGCCGCGCCGTTGATCATCACCGACCCCTCGCCGGGGAGGCTCGCGAAGGCGGCACGAACTGCGGCGGAGGCACGGGCGCGGATGTCGTCGGGCTGACCAGCGAGCGCACGCGACAGCGGGCCGACCTCAAGCGTCATCCTCACTGCGTCGTCGATCGCAGCGTCCCGCGTTTCGCCCTCGCCGAACGGGACGGCCGCGTCGAAGGGCGAGATAACGATTTCGGTGAAACCAGCCGCCGTCAGGATGCGCGCCACGTGCTCCCGGTCGCCAAACGAAAACGGTCCGGGCGCTTCGGGATCGGGCAGCGCGCTCGGCGGGACGATGTCCTTGAGCGCGCCCACCGGCAGTCGCATCCAATCGTTCTCGGCCGCTCCGCGCCAGCAGACGAAAGCGACCCGGCCGCCCGGGCGGAGCGCGCGTCGCATGCGGGCGAACGCTGCTGTCGGATCGGGGAAAAACATCACGCCGAAACGCGAGAACAGAATGTCGAACGCGCCTTCGGGCAGCTCTGCGCTGCTGGCGTCGGCCACCAGAAACAGGGCCGGCGTATCGTGGCGTGCAAGCGCGCGCGCTCGATCGATCAGCGGTTCGGATATGTCCACGCCCAGCACTTGGCCCTCCGCGCCGACGCGAGCGGCCAGAGCCATACTCGACGCACCCGCGCCGCAGCCGATGTCCAGCACGCGCTCACCTGTCGCGGGCGCGGCGGCTTCGATCGCGGCCTGGCCGAACACCGCCACCAGAGAGTTGAGCCGGGCCTGGTTGGCGACCCAGCGCTCCCCGCTTTGACCATTCCAGTCACCCATCTGATCAGCACTTTGCTTTGCCATGTCATCTCCTTGACTCGACGATCCGCCTTTCACCGCGTCGATCTACGCCAACCTTTTCGAAGGCGACGACGCAATGAGAGCAGGGATCTGTGCTCTCAAACCACCATCGACTGCTGGGCGAAGATACCCGCCATCGCGCCCTGCGATGAAGCCTGGGTGACCGAGGGCAAGAAGGGCGTGGCGAGGTCGCCAGCGGCGTAGATGCCGGGCATGCTGGTTTGGCGGCGCTCGTCGACCTTGAGGACGATGCCCGTGGGGGTGTCGACCGTGGCGAGGCCCAGTGATTCATGCAGGCTTGCGGACGGCTTGTTGCGCGGATGGGCGAACAGGACGTCGACCACGACATTGCGGCGGGTATCGAGATTGACGGTGGTGATATGGCCATTCTGGTGGGCGATCTCGACGATCCGGCCGTCGATGAGAGATATGTTGCGGCGCGCCAGATCGGCCTGGATATCGGGCGCAATGTCATGACCATCGGCGAAGACAGTCAACTTGTCGGTCCAATCGCGGAACAGCCTGGCAGACTGGTACGACTGCGGGCTGGACCAGACGAGGCCCCAATGCTGGCCGGCGACTTCAAATCCGTCGCAATAGGGGCAGGGCACGATGGACGTGCCCCAGCTTTCGGCAAAGCCCGGAACATCAGGCATCTGGTCGGCGACGCCATAGCTCAGGATCAAGCGGCGCGCCCTCAGGCTTTCGTGATCGTCAGTAACGACGCAGAAATCGTCGATGGCGCCAGACACGCTCTCTGCCCGAGCATTGACGAGGCTGATCGTTGGATAGCGCGACAGCTGCTGCCGCGCCTCGACCAGGATGTCCAGCGGCGGCTTGTGATCGTGGCCGAGCAGGCCATGCGAGTGGCCGGCAAAGCGGTTGCGCGGCCGGCCGGTATCGAGAACGGTGACCTTGCGGCGGGCACGGCCAAGCTGCAGGGCAGCAGCGAGGCCAGCAAAGCTGCCGCCGATGATGATGACGTCATTCATGGTGATGGGCTCCGTGTTGCGGATGGAAGGTTGGGCTGGGCGTGGTGTGCAACATCGTCCGGCGATACGCGTTTGAGACAGTCAGCGAGCACTGCTTCGACATTGGTAAGAAAGTTGCCCATGGCTGTATTGACCAGCCCGACAATGCCGCTCGATATCGCCGGGCGGCCCGGGGGAAACCTGCCCTTGGATTGCACATTTCGATACTTCATGGTATCGTAATTCACGAATTTGAATACTGTCAAGTACTGGAATTGTCGTGACCGAAAATAGCCAGGGCCGGCGCGGCCGGCCCGCCAACGAGGCGCTTCGCCAAACGATCGTCGACGCTGCCTGCGAACTCTTTGTGGAATTGGGTTTTCAAGCGACGACCATGGATAAGGTCGCCCAGCGCGCGAAGATATCCAAGCTCAGCATCTATCGGCACTTCGAGAACAAGGAGGCGCTGTTCAGCGCCGCCATGGTGGCCCGCTGCAATCAATTTGCACCGCAGGCCCTTTGTGAAGGCATCGACGGTTCGGCCGAAGATCAGCTCATGGCGGTCGGATCATCCCTGCTTCGCACGCTGTTGAGCCCCGACGTCCGCAGTGTCGAAGCCATGGTTTTGGCCGACAAGACGAATCAAAGGTCGTTAAGCAAGCTCCATTACGAAGCCGGGCCCGCCCATGTCATCGCTCAAATCGAGGCCGTGTTGCGTCAGTTGCACGCGAAAGCGATTCTGAACGTACCCGATGCTCACCGGTCCGCCCGCTTATTTGGCGCGCTCTTCAAAGGATGCGATCTGCTGCTTATCGCACGCTTCGATGAGGCGAGGGCAATTGACGACAACGAAATCGAGTCCTATTGCCGGTCGGCCGTCGCCATGTTCATCGCCGCGCACGGTGGCATCTAAAGTGCGCTATCGCGGCTTGATGAAGAACACGCAGAGTTGCATACGCTGTTCGCTCTAAGCAATCTGCGGCTGACGCGCGAACGACTGATGCGCGAGGCCGCTGCATGAGCGCAAAAGCCGCCCGCGCGGGCAGCCAAGCCGCCTCACCAACTCACGGGTCTAAGCGTCCGTAGAGGCCGATGACTTGTCCCCCCAGGCGACGGCACGGAACGACCGTTCCACTCCGATACCTGCCCTTAGAACAGAGACTGCTCGACCGACTGCAACGGGTCGATTGCTGCCCGATACTCCTAGCCAGATCACCGTGCGATTAGCTGAATGGGGTAAGCCCTATTGATACCGGAAGGCGCGACGTAACGTCGCCCCCAATCCACCGTCACCTGCTCCCGGCGAATGGCTAACAGCGTTGGCCCATACTGTAGCCGTCGCCCTTTGACCGGTAGAACCTCCACCTCGTAGATGGTGCAGGCACGCAGGTACCTATGGGTGCCTAGCCGCTCCCCCGCTCCGGCCCATGTATGACAAGGCCTGAGCGGGGAGCGGTCATCGTTGGAAGTTAGCCGGGTGAGCGCTCATCGCCATCGGACGTCTTCGACGCAGTGTCGTCACGTGACGAGTCGTCCTCCTTCCGGCCGTCATCGCTAGATTCGCCCTTACCCCCCAGTTCGTCCAGCAGCGGCCCCAGCAGGTCCGTCACCTGATCCTCTTCCCGCGCCCCGTACGCCTTGACCTTCGGCCAGAGGTCCTCGAGGTGGTATCCCTTGAACCTCTGTTCGCCGATAGCCACCGTCCGGGACCGCACCCCGTACGGCCGCAGCACCTTGGCTAACTGACGGGCCGTGATCGGCTTGCCGTACCCGTTGAAGTTCGCCCAACGCTTCTCTAGATCCTCGCTGAGCCAACGGATCAGATGCTCCGACGTCAGCTTCTCTTTGCCAGACTCGGTGAAGGCCGGAAGCAAGTCACGCAGCAACTCCGCCCCGGCACTCGGATCTTCATCGGTCTGGGAGGAGAACATCGCCGCCAGCGTGTCACCGATTTCCGTCCAGTGTTCTCCCGCGAGGAGGCCGGCCGCTCTCAGCGGCAACCAGTTGTCCCCGCCACGGTTGCCGACCTTATCAGTCTTCCTAGCCCATTCGATTGCCGGGCCGTATGCCTCGTAATAGTCGGCCGCAACGCGGGCCAGCTTGCGGTTGAGGATACCAAAGCGCGTCCGGCCTTGAGCGCCGAGGGCCTCAACCCGGTGGTCACTCGGCTTCTTCTCTAGATTGGTGATGTGCGCGCGGGACATGATGGTCGGCGTCGCGCGGCCGATACCGCAAAGCACCTTAGGCCCCCAGATGCGATAGCGATCCAACCCCTTAGAGCTCGCGCCGTCCTTCGAGGCGGCACGATAGGTCCAGGCACTCCGACGGCGATAGCCGTTATTCACGAGGTTGGTCATCATGGCTTTGGCCTTCTCCCCGAGGCTGTCCCACTCGTCGATGAGAACGGTCGGACCGTTTCGCTCATTGAGGATGCGGAAAACGGCGGCGCCAGTGATATTGCCCGCGAATATCGGCTTGCAAGCCAGTTCGCCGATCAGTTCCAGATAGCGAGTCTTGCCGCATCCCTTGTCGGGGGCGGTAATGATGAGCAGCGGGAACGCGTCGATTGCGGGGTGGTCCGACAGCCAGGTCGAAGTGATCCAGAGCGCGTCCCGCTCAAGCATGCGTTGGTCGCAATACACGTACTCGTCCAAGGTGGAAACTATTTCGTCCAGCAACCCGGCCAGATTGACCGGCTCAGGCCACGGCTCCACGCGGCCGAACTCGCGGTCATCGTCCGAAGGCAGATTAAGGGCGTTCAGATCGTCATTGATATGCTTCGCCATAGCTCAGCCCTCCACCGAGAATGCTGCCGGGTTGGCGAGCCAGGCATTCACCTCGTCGTTGCGCCAGACAGTGCAACGCTTACTCATGCGAATCGGCTGAGGCGCGCGCAGACCATTCACAAGCAAACGCCACGTCTCGCGGCAGATGGGGAGGTACGGCTGAATGTCATTGAACCGGCTCAGGCCGCCCGGCAGGAGACGGACGGGCTTCAAATGATCTTGCTTGATCGGGGAGTGATGAACGGCGAGCTTGTGCGCCCCAACTTCGTACGTCTTCATATTTTTTCCTGTGGAAAGCGGGCCATCTGCATTGATGTCCACAGAGGAGAGGCGCGTGGCGCGCCTACCGCACCCCGTTCGCGGTCGACGAAAATGTTACAAAACGTAACTTAACATCACGAAATTCCTCGCTTCGCCTTTCCCAGAGAGGCTTTGCTCAATCACAGATTCACATTTAAGAAGGAGTCCGACTTAGTTAGGCAAATCCTACTAATCGTCGAATAATCTTCAGAATTGGGAGGGAATTTGCTACGCGGCGCACGATGCACATGTCGGAGTGGGATCAAACGGCGAAGCCCTCGCGCGCAAAAGGAAAGGGGGCACGACCTCTCAGCCGTGCCCCTTGGCAATTACCGTCGCGGCGCGAATTGCAGCACGTTCGGCCGCCGCTGATCGTCCAGATAGTCGGCCCACCACTGCATCATCTTCCGGCGCTGGGGTAGGTATTGAGCGTGGTTGTACGCGGCGCGCACACCGTTCCCCTCAACGTGCGCCAACTGCCGCTCGATCCAGTCCGAATTGAATTCCCGCTCGTTGAGGATCGTGGACGCGAGCCCCCGGAAGCCGTGCCCCGTCATGGTGTGCCGGAACCCCATCCGGCCTAGCGCGGAGAGCACGAAGTTTTCGCTCAACGGCTGGTTCCGACGAACGGGACTGGTGAAGACCCAACGCCCGGCCCCGGTCAGCGGCCGGATCTCCTCCAGCACCGCCAGCGCCTGCCTCGACAGGGGCACGATGTGGGGTCGCCGCTTCTTCATCTTCTCGGCGGGAATTCGCCACTCCGCCCGCTCAATGTCGATCTCAGGCCATTCCGCATGGCGAAGCTCGATAGTCCGGACGAATGTCAGATTGAGGAATCGAAGGGCCAGTCGCGTCTCCGGCTCCCCCTGATACGCGTCGATCTTGCGGAGCAGTTCGGGAAGAGCGGACTCGTCAATCCGGGCCATCGGCGTCGCCGGGCGACTCGTCAGCGCGTCGCGCAGATCGACGGACAGGTCACGCTCGGCGCGGTCGGTCGCCACTGCGTACCGGAATACCTGCCCGCATATCTGGAGGGTCTTCTTGGCGATCTCCAAGGCTCCCCGCTTCTCGATCTTGCGGACGACCGCGAGCAGTTCGGAGGCGCGGATCTCCGATATGGGTCGCTTGCCTAGGTCGGGATAGACGTCGCTCTCCAGCAGCTTCCGAATGCGCTCCGTATGCCCCTCGCTCCAGCGTGCCCGCCGGGCATCGATCCACTCGTCGGCCACGATGGAGAATCGGGCTTCGTACAATTCGGCCTCGCGCCGCCGGGCATCATCACGCTGGTGAGCGGGATCGGCCCCGCTCGCCAATAGCTTCTTCGCCGCCTCTCGCCGCTCCCGGGCGTCGGACAGGGAGACGGTCGGATAGTCGCCGAAGCTCATTCGGTTCTCCCGGCCATTGAACCGGAACTTGAGCCGCCACTTCTTCGAACCAGAGGGCATCAGTTCGAGAAACAGCCCCCCGCCGTCGAAGAGCTTGTTCCCCTTGCCTTCGGGATTATGTTTCGCGTTCCGACACGCCATGTCGGTCAACGGTTTGGATGATGACATCAAGCCTCCAGAGATGAATCGCGGCTCTGCACAATGTTAATAGGAGGAGATCGAATTCTCGACCACCTCCATAACATCGGCCTCCCGGCCCGATTCACTCCCTGGAGCTTGAATTACCGATTACTTCCGCGAGAACTGGATGACGTTCGACCGCCCTTCCTGCTCTACGTGATCGGCCCACCACTGCATCATCGTCCGCCGGCCCTCTAGATACTGGGCGTGGTTGTACGCTGCACGCACGCCGTTCCCCTCCACGTGCGCCAGTTGCCGCTCAATCCAGTCGGACGAGAATCCCTTCTCGTTCAGAATGGTGGAGGCGAGCCCCCGGAAGCCGTGCCCCGTCATGCGGGAGTGATACCCCATCCGGTAAATCGCGTAGAGCACCGTGTTCTCACTCATCGGCTGGTGACAATGCCACGAGTGGGGGAACAGCCACCGGCCCCCGCCCGTGAGCCCTCGGAGCTCCTCGATGACTTCCAATGCCTGCCGGGACAGGGCCACGATATGGGGCCGGGCCATCTTCATCTTCTCGGCGGGAATTCGCCACTCGGCCTGCTCGACATCGATCTCGGTCCACTCAGCGTGGCGCAGTTCGATGGTCCGGACGAACGTCAGGGCCAGCAGCTTGAGAGCAAGGCGCGTCACGGGCTGCCCGTGGTACGTATCGATCTTCCGCATCAGCTCCGGCAGTTCCGAGGCATTGATCCGCGTCATGTTCTTGACCGTGCGAGTGCGAAGCGCGCCACGCAGATCGCCCGAGGGATCGCGCTCTGCTCGCCCCGTCATCACGGCATAGCGGAATATCTGCCCGCACATTTGGAGGGTCTTCTTCGCCGTCTCCAGCGCCCCGCGCTCCTCGATTCGACGGATCACCGCCAGCAGGTCGCGGGCGGTAATCTCGCTGATCGGGCGCATCCCTAGATCCGGGTAGACCTCCCGGTCAAGCTGATTGCGAATACGGCCGGCATGATGCTCGCTCCAGCCGTCGCGCTTATTCCCGATCCATTCTTCCGCAATGATGGAGAAGAGATTCTCCGACTTGATAGCCTGCTGACGCCGGGACTCCGCCCGGTGCTGGGCCGGGTCGATGCCTTCGAGCAGTAATTTCTTCGCCGCGTCGCGCTTGTCCCGCGCTTCGGCCAATGAGACGAGTGGATAGTCGCCGAAGCTCATCCGGTTCTCCTTGCCGTTGAACCGGAATTTCAGCCTCCACTTCTTCGAGCCCGTGGGCATCAGCTCCAGAAAGAGCCCCCCACCGTCGAATAATTTCTTCGATCCGTCAGAATCGTACTTCGCGCTCCGACAAATCACGTCGGTCAACCGGTTCGATGCCATTTGATAAGCCCCCTAGGCTTAACTTTGGCCCCCACCCGGCCCCCCTCGCTTCCTTGTTGCCCCCGGCTGAATCTGGGCAACCCCGGCAAAAGAAAACCCCGCGAGACCAAGTCTGGCGGGGCTTTCTGGGCAATGCTGGGTACTACTGGGAAGCTAACTGGTGCCGGCTGCAGGACTCGAACCCGCCACCTCATGATTACAAGTCAAGCGCTCTACCTGATGAGCTAAGCCGGCATGAGGCCGTGATTCTACTTCATTTCACGATCTTGAGGCGAGCCCTTCCGCCACCTTTCGATCCATCATCGTCAGGCTGCGGGCCGTCCGTCGCGGTTTCCGCTTTGGCGGCATCCGCGGCAGACGACGGTTCGACCGCACGCGGCGCCACGCTGACGGGCGCGGCCGGTGCTTCGGTCTCGTCCGCCAGTTCCGCATCGGCGCCTGAATCCTGCGCCTCGCCGCCTGCCGACTCGACCGGGAACGCCATGCCCTGCCCGTTTTCCCGCGCGTAGATCGCGAGAATATTGGCGATCGGCACTTCGATCTTGTGCGACTTGCCGGAGAAGCGCGCGCTGAACTCGATCCATTCATTGCCCATCTGCAACTGGCTGGTCGCCTCGAAGCTGATGTTCAACACGATCTCGTTGTCGCGCACGAACTGCCGCGGCACGCGCGTCTGATTGTCGACCCGGACCGCAATATGCGGCGTGTAGCCGTTATCCGTGCACCACTCGTACAGCGCGCGCAGCAGATAAGGCTTGGTGGAAATCTCTTGCATCAACAGTCCTCTTACCGGGTTGGGGCGCGCGCGGAAAACAATCGAGACGCGGCGCCCTCACCCCAAAGCCAAACTCAACGACGCATCACCTTTTCCGAAGGCGTCAGCGCTTCGATATAAGCCGGGCGGCTGAAAATGCGCTCGGCGTACTTCATCAGCGGTGCAGCGTTCTTCGACAGCTCGATGCCGTAGTGATCCAGACGCCACAGCAACGGCGCGATCGCGACGTCCAGCATCGAAAACTCTTCGCCGAGCATGTACTTGTTCTTCAGGAAGATCGGTGCGAGCTGCGTCAGGCGATCGCGAATCGCGAGACGTGCCTTCTCGTGATTCTTCTCAGCAGCCTTGCCCTTTTCGTTTTCGAGCGTGCCGACGTGAACGAACAGTTCCTTTTCGAAGTTCAGCAGGAACAGACGGGCGCGGGCGCGCTGAACCGGGTCGGCCGGCATCAGTTGCGGGTGCGGGAAGCGCTCGTCGATGTACTCGTTGATGATGTTCGATTCGTACAGAATCAGGTCCCGTTCGACGAGAATCGGCACCTGACCATACGGATTCATCACAGCGATGTCTTCCGGCTTGTTAAACAGGTCGACGTCGCGGATCTCGAAGTCCATGCCCTTTTCGAACAACACCAGCCGGCAGCGCTGGGAGAACGGGCAAGTTGTGCCGGAATACAGAACCATCATGTTTACGTTTCCTCAAAAAGCTGAAAGGCCAGCGCGCGGAAAAACCGTTCAACAGGTTTTTCCTGGCGCCGGCCCCACGCCGGGTAACGGCGTGATTATTTGATATGTTTCCAGTACGCGGCGTTCAGTCGCCAGGCGAAAAAGCTCAGAATGCCGAGGAACAGCAGCACCCACACGCCAAGCTGTCTGCGGGTTTTCTGCGTCGGTTCGGACATCCATGACAGGTACGACACGAGGTCGGCCACAGCAGAATCATAATCTACCGGCGACATCGTCCCCGGCGTGACCTGTTGGTAGCCGACAAATTTATGCACCGTTTCGCCTGTTTTTTCGTCGGTTTCGTCACCGAACTTCGCGGTACGTTGCCCCTGAAGCTGCCACAGCACGTGAGGCATGCTCACGTTTTCATACACCAGATTGTTCCAGCCGGTCGGCCGCGTATTGTCGCGATAGAAGCTGCGCAGGTACGTGTACAGCCAGTCCTTGCCGCGCGCCCGCGCTTCCACCGACAAATCCGGCGGACTCGCGCCGAACCACGCTTTCGCGTCGTCCGGGCGCATCGCCACGGTCATGGTGTTGCCGACTTTATCCGTGGTGAACAGCAGGTTCGACTGGATCGCGCTCGGCGTAATGCCGAGATCGGTCAGCCGGCTGTAGCGCATCAGATTCGCACTATGGCAATTCAGGCAGTAGTTTACAAACAATTGGGCGCCGTGCTGCAACGAAGCAAAATTCTCCGCGTTATCGGGCGCGCGGTCGAGAGGGAAATTCTCGTCCGCGTGCACCGGTCCGGCCAGCACCGCGAGCAGTGTCGCGCCGATCAGCGCGCACGTCGAAAGCAGTTTTTTCATTTCGTGTTCTCCGGGCTCGCGATTAGTGGGGCTTGAACCGCACCCGCTCGGGCGGCTGCTTGAACGTGCCAAGCCGCGTCCAGACGGGCATACCGAGGAAAAACGCGAAGTAGATCAGTGCACACACCTGAGCAATCAACGTCGAGGCGGGCGACGGCGGTTTGGTGCCGAGGAAGCCCAACGTCAGGAAAGCGAGCACGAAGATCCCGTAGAACACCTTGTGAAAAAACGGCCGGTAACGAATCGATTTCACCGGCGAGCGGTCGAGCCATGGCAGGAAGAACAGCGAGATCACCGCGCTGCCCATCACCACCACGCCCCAGAACTTCGATTCGGTGAACGCCATGGCCAGAACCACCAGAACCGCGAGCACCGGCAAGCCGAGCTTCCATTTGCCGCGTGCGCGCACCAGCGCGAACAGGCCGAGCAGCGCGACGATGATCATCAGCACGATCTTGAATGGATCGGTGGTGGCGCGCAACATCGCATAGAACGCCGTGAAGTACCACACTGGCGCAATTTCCTGCGGCGTTTGCAGCGGATTGGCGGGAATGAAGTTGTTCGCTTCAAGGAAGTACCCACCCATCTCCGGTGCGAAGAAGATGATCGCGGCGAAGATGATCAGGAACACCGACACGCCCATGAAGTCGTGCACCGAGTAGTACGGGTGGAACGGGATGCCGTCGAGCGGAATGCCGTCCGGATCCTTCTTTGCCTTGATCTCGATGCCGTCCGGGTTGTTCGACCCCACTTCATGCAGCGCCACCAGGTGCGCGACCACCAGCCCGATCAGCACCAGCGGAATCGCGATCACGTGGAAAGCGAAGAAGCGGTTCAGCGTGACGTCCGAGACGACGTAATCGCCACGAATCCACAGCGACAGATCCGGCCCGATGAACGGAATCGCCGAGAACAGGTTCACGATCACCTGCGCGCCCCAAAACGACATCTGGCCCCACGGCAGCAGGTAGCCGAAGAACGCCTCGGCCATCAGGCTCAGGAAGATCGCGCAGCCGAAGATCCACACCAGTTCGCGCGGCTTGCGGTACGAGCCGTACATCAGCCCGCGGAACATGTGCAGATACACGACGACGAAGAACATCGACGCGCCCGTGGAGTGCATATAGCGGATCAGCCAGCCCCACGGCACCTCGCGCATGATGTACTCGACCGACGAGAACGCGAGCGTCGCGTCGGGCTTGTAGTTCATCGTGAGGAAGATGCCGGTGACGATCTGATTGACCAGCACCAGCAGCGCGAGCGAACCGAAGAAGTACCAGAAGTTGAAGTTCTTCGGCGCGTAGTACTCGGAAACATGCTTTTTCCAAGTGGACGTCATGGGAAACCGGCGGTCGATCCAGCCGACCAGCCCGGTCGTCTCTACTTCATGTTCGATCGCCATTACGCTTCTCCTTTCTCGTCCTTGCCGATCACGAGGCCCGTGGCCGAGGTGAACATGTAAGGCGGGATGTCGAGGTTCTGCGGCGCAGGTTTGTTCTTGAAGACGCGGCCGGCCATGTCATAGGTCGAGCCGTGGCAAGGACACAGGAAGCCGCCTGGCCAGTCGTCGGGAAGATTGGGCTGCGCGCCCTCCTGGAAGCGCGGCGTCGGCGTGCAGCCCAGATGGGTGCACACGGCGACGGCGACGAAAAGGTTCTTGTGGTCGGTGCGTGAACGGAATTCGTTGTTGCAGTACTCCGGCAACGGCATCGAAAAAGGATTCTTGGTGAGAGGATCCGCTACTTCCTTATCGGCTTTCTGGACATCGGCGAGCATCCTGTCAGTGCGATTGATGATCCACACCGGCTTACCACGCCAGGCGACGGTCTTCATGTCGCCGGGCTTGAGATCACTGATATCGACTTCGACCGGGGCGCCTGCCGCCTTGGCCTTTTCAGATGGTGCAAACGAACTAACAAAGGGTACGACAGTGGCAACGCCTCCTATGCCACCTGCTACGGTCGTCGCTATCAGCCAGGTACGGCGGCCGCCGTCGACGCGTTCATCTTCCTTGTCTCGCATTACACGCCCCACTTCTGAGTTGGATTTTTCCTTCACGTCGCTTCTACCGCCGCTAGTTTGCGCGAATGGAGTCGGCATTTACAAGGCCCCATTGCCAAAAACCGTGCGAAGCCCTTGATAAGTCAGGGTTTCTCCGTACGGATCGCAAACTTTTTCGCACCTCCTTTTAAGTGCCCTCTGCGTTATTCGTGCCTTTTTCTTCTCTAATGCCGATTTTCAATTCAGACGGGATTCGGGATATCGATAAACACGTGTTCGATATCGAACTGCTCGGACAGATGCTTGCCCACCGCTTGCACGCCGAAACGTTCGGTGGCGTGGTGGCCGGCCGCGAGGAACGCCACGCCGCTTTCCGCCGAGGTGTGCATCACCGACTCCGACACTTCGCCGGTCAGGTAGACATCAGCGCCGGCATTGATCGCGGCGTCGAACATGCCTTGCGCGGCGCCCGTGCACCAGCCCACGCGGCGCAATTCGCGATCCGGGTCGCCGAACACGAGCGGCGTGCGGCCGAGCGTCTGCTCGACTTGCGCGGTGAAGTGCGCGAGCGTGATCGGCATCGGCAACGTGGCGAGCCAGCCGAGATCGTTCTCGCCGAAGCGCGCGTCGCTGATCCAGCCCATCTTCGCGCCGATTTGCGCGTTGTTGCCGAACTCGGGATGGTCGTCGAGCGGCAGGTGATAGGCGAACAGGTTCAGGTCGTTGGCGATCAGCAGCTTCAGGCGCGCGTGTTTGCGGCCGGTGATCTGCGGCGCCTCGTTGCGCCAGAAGTAGCCGTGATGGACCAGCACCGCGTCCGCACCCCAGTCGAGCGCGGCCTCGAGAAAGGCCGCGGAAGCCGTCACGCCGGTCGCGAGCTTATTGATCCTGCGGCGCCCTTCCACCTGCAATCCATTGGGGCAATAGTCCTTGAAGCGCGCGGTTTCAAGGAGATTGTTCAAGTACAATTCAAGTTCGATCCGATCCATATAAACCTCTAGTCTTCAGATGCTTAGACGCTTTTGGCTGTTCTTTGCCCAAGCGGTGACTGTGCTGTTGGCGCTGATGTTCATCATTGCGACCCTCAAACCGCAGTGGCTCCAGCGTCAAGGGCAATTCGGCAAGCAACTCGCCGAACCGATCGTCGCCCTTCGGGAAGTGGCGCCAGGCATCGGCACGGGTCCTGCACAGGCGTCCTATGCAGACGCCGCGCAAAAAGCCATGCCCGCGGTCGTCAATGTGTTCTCCAGCAAGGATGGCTCACTGCCGCCCGACCCGCGCGCGAAAGATCCGTTGTTCCGCTATTTCTTCGGTGACAAGAACAAAGGCAAGCAGCAGGAACAACCCGCGTCGAATCTGGGCTCGGGAGTGATAGTGAGTTCGGAAGGTTACATTCTAACGAACCAGCACGTCGTGGACGGCGCCGATCAGATCGAAATCGCGCTTGCCGACGGCCGCACCACCAACGCCAAGGTGATCGGCGTCGATCCTGAGACCGATCTGGCCGTGCTGAAGGTCAACATGACCAACCTGCCCACCATCACGCTTGGCCGCATGGACCAGACGCGCGTGGGCGACGTGGTGCTGGCGATCGGCAATCCGTTCGGCGTCGGCCAGACGGTGACCATGGGCATTGTCAGCGCGCTGGGGCGCAATCACCTCGGCATCAACACGTTCGAAAACTTCATTCAAACCGACGCGGCCATCAACCCGGGCAACTCGGGCGGTGCGCTGGTCGACGTGAACGGCAATCTGCTCGGCATCAATACCGCCATCTATTCGCGCTCGGGCGGCTCGCTCGGCATCGGCTTTGCGATTCCTGTCTCGACCGCGCGCAGCGTGCTGGAGAGCATCATCACGACGGGCTCCGTCACGCGCGGCTGGATCGGCGTGGAGCCGCAGGACGTGACGCCGGAAATCGCCGAATCGTTCGGGCTCGAGCAGAAGTCGGGCGCGATTGTCGCGGGCGTGCTGAAAAACGGGCCGGCCGACCGTGCTGGCATCAAGCCGGGTGACATTCTGGTAAGCGTGAACGGCCAGGAGATCACCGACACCACACGTCTGCTGAACGTCATCGCGCAGATCAAGCCGGGCACGGCTGCGAAGGTTCACCTGGTGCGCAAGAGCCACGCGATGGATCTGGACGTGACCATCGGCAAGCGCCCGCCTCCGCCGAAGCAACCGGCAGAAGATAACGGCGGCGGCGATCAGCAGGACGACGACGGCGGTTGAGAAGCGATAGATAGCGGCCAGTGGTGTGGGCACCGCAAAACCAAAAGGGCAGTCCGTGATGGACTGCCCTTTTGGTTTGTCTCTCTGTGCTGCCGTTCAACCCGGCGGACTGTCTTCCGCAATCACGGGTTTCTGCTTGCCGACAATCAACCGCGCCGCAATGATCCCCGCCTCATACAGCACGATCAGCGGAATCGCCAGAATGAGCTGCGAGAACACGTCCGGCGGCGTCACCACCGCTGAAATCACGAACGCGCCCACGACCACATACGGACGGATTTCCTTGAGCTTCTTGATGGTCAGCACGTTCATGCGGACCAACAGCACCACGACAATCGGCACTTCGAACGTCACCCCGAACGCGAGGAACATGGTCAGCACGAAGCTCAGGTAGTTGTCGATATCGGTGTTCATCTCCGCGCCGAGCGGCGCGTTGTAGTGCGCCATCACGCGGAAGATGGTCGGAAACACCACGAAGTACGCGAACGCCATGCCGCACAGGAACAGCGTGTAGCTGCTGCCCACCAGCGGCCCGACCAGCTTCTTCTCATGCTGGTACAGACCCGGCGCGACGAATGCCCAGATCTGGTACAGCACGACCGGCAGCGCAATCACAAAGGCGACCATCATGGTCACCTTCATCGGCACGAAGAACGAGCCGGTGACGTCGGTGACGATCATCTTGCCGTCCTTCGGCAGATTCTGCATCAAGGGCCGCGCCAGCAGCCGGAAGATGTCCGGTGCCCAATACACGAGCCCGACAAACACCACGATGACGGCAAGGCCGGCGCGGATGATACGGTCGCGCAATTCAACGAGGTGAGAAATGAAGGTCTCTTCAGTGCCTTCGTCCTGGGTTTGCTGGGGGTCGCTCACACCGGCCCTCGGTTAGAGATTGTCGTTCTGATCATCAGAAGAACCGCGTCGGACGACGCATGCTGGCCGGCGTATGCCGCGCCACGCGCGCAGCGCCCGACTGCACACGCGTGCGGCGCGTGGTGGCGCGCTTGTACCAGGTGGGCATGGCGGTCTGCTTGACGCGCCAGTTCTTGCGTTTAGCGCCTGCCGGTGGCGTGGTGGTCTGCCACGGCGAATTGCCGGCATCTTCAAGCGCACCGCCGGCAATGCTTGGCGACACCGACGTGCCGCTATTCCACGCGTCGTTCAGTTCGGTTTCATGCTTGCGCAGATTGTCCTGAACGCTGGTTTCGACGTTGCTCGCCGCCGCTTCGAACTCGGTTTTCATGCGACGCAATTCGTCGAGTTCGATTTCACGGGTGACTTCGGCCTTCACGTCGTTGATATACCGCTGCGCGCGGCCGAACAACGCGCCGGCCGTGCGGGCGACGCGAGGCAGGCGCTCAGGCCCGAGTACGACCAGCGCGACGACGCCAATCAGCGCCATCTTGGTTAGACCGAGGTCCAGCATGAAGTGGAGTGTCCGTCAGTAACGCGGTTGGGCCGCGGCTTAGCGGTAATCGCCGGAACGCGGCGTCTTTTCCTTCGCATCCACATCTACCGTGCCATTGCGCGGCAGTTCGCGCTGCTGCGCTTCGCCTGCGGGCGTTTCGGCTTCCTTCATGCCTTCCTTGAAGCCCTTCACAGCGCCACCCAGATCGGTGCCGATATTGCGCAGCTTCTTCGTGCCGAACACGAGCGCCACGATCAACAACACGATCAGCCAATGCCAAATGCTCAACGAACCCATGACTACTCTCCTTAACCCCGACACCGCACGTGATGCGGCAAAACTCGTGCGCCTTGCGGCGTGAATCGAAGCGCGTACGCTCCATCTATACGTTGCCGCGAGCTGTTTCGACTCAACCCGCGACACGGTGTGCCATTTGACCTGACGATCGCGTCGGCGTCGTTACAGTGCAGCAAAAACAACGGCTCTGCTATTGTCAGCGGCCAAAACTCGCTGCGCGCCTCGCAGCCCGCGGTTATTTACGAGCCCAACCTGTCAGCCCATGCGCTGCCACGGACGCGGCCCGGCGAGAATGTGCGCATGTAGGTGATACACCTCTTGCCCGCCTCCCGGTCCCGTATTGATTACCGTGCGAAAACCGCTTTCGCCACCGGTGTACGCCACGCCCAACTGATCGGCCAGACGCGCCACCAGAACAAGCATTCTACCAAGCAGCGGTGCCTCGCTTTCGGTGCAATTCGACAGCGTGGCGACGTGTTTGCGGGGAATCACCAGCACATGCGTTTCAGCGGCCGGGCGGATGTCGCGGAAGGCAACAAACTCTTCGTCCTCGTGGACTTTGGTCGACGGAATCTCGCCGGCGGCGATCTTACAGAAAAGGCAGTTCGGGTCGTGGCTCATCGTATTCCTGACACAGTATGGCTAGAGCGCGAAGCGTCGTGCGGCACGGCTCATATCCGGCCCGGCCGCAGCCGGACCCAACTCAGAACCAGCCACGCGGGTTCGCGAGCGGCTTGTTATCGTACAGATACAGCCAGCCCTTGATAATACGGTACAACATCCAGATGCTGACGGCCCACAGAACCGGAATGCCGATCACCACGAACAGCAGCACAGCGCCAATCGCATAACCCAGCAAGGCCATCCAGAACGAGCGGATCTGCCACTCGAAATGCGCTTCGTAGGGCGTGCCCACTACATCAGGCCGCTTCACGTAGTTGATGATGATCGCGATCAGAATCGTCAGACCACCCGTCAGCCAGTGAACCGCATACAGCGCGTACAGCACATGCGTGAGCGTGCGCAGACTGCGTTCGCGCTCGGGCTCGATCGCGTTGCGGTAGGCCGGCGGCGGATAATTTCCTTGCGACTGTTCCATGCTTGCGTCCTCCCGAGGATGCGATCCTATTCGTTCAGTGCAATGTGGGTGCCGACGTTCGCCACTTCAAGACGCGGCGGACAAGGTAACGTCAAGGTGGCGACAATCAGTCGCCGTTCTCTTCGCGCTCGCGGCTCTTGCGTAGCGCCTTTTCCTCGATGCCCGACAGACCTTCGCGGCGCTCAAGTTCGGCAAGTACGTCAGCCGGGCTCAGGTCGAAATGCGACAGCATCACGAGGCAGTGAAACCAGAGGTCCGCCACTTCGCCGACCAGCGCTTTCGGCGCGCCGCCGTGACGGGTGTCTTTGGCGGCCAGCACAACTTCGGTGGCCTCTTCGCCGATCTTCTTGAGAATCGCGTCATCGCCTTTGTGGAAGAGGCGCGACACGTACGAGACGTCCGGATCGCCGCCCTTGCGGCTGTCAATGATGGCTGCGAGGCGCAGCAGCGTGTCCTTGGTAGACGAAGCCGATTCGGTGGATTGCGTGGATTGCGTCATTTGTAGATGTGTTCGGGATCTTTCAACACGGGATCGACGGCGACCCAGTCGCCATCTTCAACCGTGCCTTCGAATTTCTGGAAAAAGCATGAGTGGCGGCCGGTGTGGCACGCAATGCCCGACACCTGCTCGACCTTCAGCAGCACGACGTCTTCGTCGCAATCGAGCCGCACTTCATGCACATGCTGCACGTGGCCGGACTCTTCACCCTTGAACCACAAGCGCTGGCGCGAGCGCGAGAAATACACCGCGCGGCCGGTTTCGACGGTTTTCGCCAAGGCTTCGCGGTTCATCCACGCGAACATCAGCACGTCGTTGGTCGAGGCTTCCTGCGCGATCACCGGCACGAGGCCGTTCGCGTCCCACCTGACCTTGTCGAGCCACTCTACTGCCGAGGGATTCACCACGTCACAACCTCACCGAAATGCCTTGATCGGCCATGAAGCGCTTGGCCTCGCCCACGGTGTGTTCGCCGTAGTGAAAGATGCTGGCGGCCAGCACGGCGTCCGCGTGGCCGCTCTTGATGCCATCGGCCAGATGCTGCAGCGAGCCGACGCCGCCCGAGGCGATCACCGGAATCGACACCGCATCGGACACCGCCCGCGTAAGCGCGAGATCGAAGCCGCTCTTGGTGCCGTCGCGGTCCATGCTGGTCAGCAGGATTTCGCCCGCGCCCAGTTCGGCCATCTTGCGCGCCCATTCGACGGCTTCGAGGCCGGTGGCCTTGCGCCCGCCGTGCGTGAAGACTTCCCAGCGCGGCGGCTCGCCGTCCGCGGAGACGCGTTTCGCGTCGATGGCGACGACGATGCATTGCGAGCCGTATTTGTCCGTCGCGTCGCGCACGAGTTGCGGATTCGCGACCGCCGACGAGTTCATGCTGATCTTGTCCGCGCCCGCGTTGAGCAGGCGCCGCACGTCTTCGACCGCGCGCACGCCTCCGCCGACCGTCAGCGGAATGAACACCTGGGAGGCGACCGCTTCGATGATCGGCAGAATCAGATCGCGCTGGTCGGAGGTGGCGGTGATGTCGAGGAAGGTCAGTTCGTCGGCGCCCTGCTCGTCGTAGCGGCGCGCGATTTCGACCGGGTCGCCGGCGTCGCGCAGTTCGACGAAGTTGACGCCCTTGACCACGCGGCCAGCCGTGACGTCGAGACAGGGGATGATGCGTTTAGCTAGAGCCATTATCGTGCAATTCTGCCAATACCGCTGATGAGGCCGCTCGCCTGAATCTTCACGAGCGGCGCTGTGCCGGCGCTGCTCGCCGCGTCAGGCCGGAAGCCGGAAATGTGTCGAAGGCACCAGCAAGCGGCTTGACGCGCTTTCGGGACGCGCCGTTGCGTCCGCCGCTTCTAGTCCAGTCCAAGTCCGCTGCTGCGTCGATTCCGAGTCGACACGACGCCTCGAACCTGGAGCCTTAAGCGTCGTCCGATTCGCGCAGCCGGTCGGCGAGGGTCTGCGCCGCCGCGAAGTCCAGATCGCCCGAGTAGATCGCCCGGCCGCAGATCACGCCTTCGATACCTTCGTCCTCGACTTCGCAGAGCGACTCGATGTCCGCGAGGTTCGACAAACCGCCGCTCGCGATCACCGGAATCTTCACCGCGCGGGCGAGGCGCACCGTGGCTTCGATGTTGATGCCCTGGAGCATGCCGTCGCGGCCGATGTCGGTGTAGATGATCGACTCGCAGCCGTAATCCTCGAACTTGCGCGCCAGATCGGCCACTTCATGGCCGGTCAGCTTGCTCCAGCCGTCGGTCGCGACCTTGCCGTCTTTCGCATCCAGACCGACGATGATATGGCCGCCGAAAGCCGTGCACGCATCCTGCAGGAAGCCGGGATTCTTCACCGCAGCCGTGCCGATGATGACGTACGACAAACCGTCGTCCAGATAGCGCTCGATCGTGTTCAGATCGCGGATGCCGCCGCCCAGCTGGACGGGAATCTCGCCACCCACTTCCTCGATGATCGCGCGAATCGCGTCTTCGTTTTTCGGCTTGCCGGCGAACGCGCCATTCAGGTCGACGAGGTGCAGACGGCGGGCGCCGCGATCGACCCAATGCCGGGCCATCGCCGCCGGTTCCTCGGAAAATATCGTCGCCTGGTCCATATCGCCCTGTTTGAGGCGTACACAGTGACCATCTTTCAGGTCGATGGCGGGAATCAGCAGCATAGCAATCGGGTGTTGTCTGGGAGGTGGTTGAAGGTCGGCGGCAGCGGCTGACAAGCCAGCCCGCCATAACGCCGTTTCGCTAGTTTAGTACAACTCTTTCGATGCCCTTGCGGAGCGCCGTATTGGAACGCATGGAGCGGAATCGTCTTGCTGCGGTTGTGGCGCACCGCCAACACCCCGCTTATGGCGGAACGGCGTAGGACAACAGGATGAAGAAAGGCGCTCACGGCTTCCAGTGCACGAAGTTGCGATACACGCGCAGCCCCGCTTCGGCGCTCTTTTCCGGGTGGAATTGGGTCGCGAAGATGTTATCCCGCGCCACCGCCGAGGTAAAGGGCACACCGTACACCGTTTCGCCCGAGGTATGGGCGGCGTTGTCCGGCACGACGTAGTAGCTGTGCACGAAGTAGAAGAACGCGTTATCCGCGACGCCGTCCCACAAGGGATGCGGCTGCGCCTGGCGCACGCGGTTCCAGCCCATTTGCGGGACCTTGAAGCGCGAGCCGTCGTCCTGCACCTGGCCTTCCAGGTCGAAACGCAGCACCTTGCCGGGCAACAGGCCGAGGCCAGGCGTATCGCCCTCGGCGCTCCAGTCGAACAGCATCTGTTCGCCGACGCACACGCCCATCAGCGGCTTGCTGCGCGAGGCCTCGATGACCGCCTCCTGCAGGCCGGATTCGGCCAGACTGCGCATGCAGTCGGGCATGGCGCCCTGGCCGGGCAGCACCACGCGGTCGGCCGAGCGGATCGCTTCCGGCTGATCGACGATCGCCACGTCCGCTTCCGGCGCGGCTTTGCGTAGCGCCTGGGCAACCGAGCGCAGGTTGCCCATTCCGTAATCCACAATCGCTATCGAAGTTTTCATTTCAAGTTAGGCAGCAATGCCTTCAATCCATCGACGATGAATTCCACCGCCAGCGCCGATAACATCAAACCCATGAGCCGCGTACCGATGTTGATACCCGTGCGACCGACCCAACGGGCAATCGGTTCGGCGAGGCGCAGCGAAAAAAAGCAGATCGCCGCCAGCACCGCACCGATCGCGACGAGGCTCAACCGGTCGTACCAGTGCGCCGAGCCGGCCGCATAAATGATCGTGGTGCTGATCGCGCCCGGGCCGGTCAACAGCGGAATCGCCAGCGGTACAACCGCGATGTTGTTCTTCTGCTCGGCCTCATCGCGCTCTTCCGCCGTCGAACGGCTGTTACCGATCTGCGCGTTCAGCATGTTGATGGCCATCAGCAGCATGATGATCCCGCCGCCCACTTCGAGCGACCCGACCGAAATGCCGAAGAAGCTGATGATCTGCTGCCCGAGCAGCGTGGTCACCGCAATCACGCAGAACACCGAAATTGCCGCGATGCGGATGGTTCTGCGCCGCTCGACGTCGCTCTGAAGCGCCGTCAGGCTCATAAAGAACGGGATGGCGCCGACCGGGTTGATCAACGCCAGCAGCGAAATAAACGACTTCAGAATATCCATCGCACACCGGGTGCGGGCAAGCGCAGCCGGTCCTGGTCACGAGGCTGGTAAATGAGCGCTTAAAGGCTGCCCTTGGTCGACGGAATCTGTCCCGCCGCGCGTTCGTCCATCTCGACGGCCATACGCAATGCACGCCCGAAGGCCTTGAACACCGTTTCCATCTGATGATGGGCGTTCAGGCCGCGCAGGTTGTCGATGTGCAGCGTGACGCCGGCGTGGTTCACGAAGCCGCGGAAAAATTCAATGGAGAGATCGACGTCGAACGTGCCGATGCGTGCGCGCGTAAACGGCACATGGAATTCGAGGCCCGGGCGTCCGGAAAAATCGATCACGACGCGCGACAGCGCTTCGTCGAGCGGCACGTAAGAATGACCGTAGCGACGGATGCCCTTGCGGTCGCCAATTGCCTTCGCGACGGCCTGGCCGAGCGTGATGCCGACGTCTTCAACCGTGTGGTGGTCGTCGATTTCGAGGTCGCCATGCGCTTCGATGTCGAGATCGAACAAGCCGTGTCGTGCGATCTGGTCGAGCATGTGATCAAGAAACGGCACACCGGTGGCCAGCTTCTGCTGACCGGTGCCGTCCAGATTGATCTTCACACGGATCTGCGTTTCGCTTGTGTTGCGAACGACTTCCGCAAGGCGCATGGTAATTCCTCGAATCTAGCTAGAAAGCGATAGTAGTGTGGGATGGGAACACGGCGGACCGCGCGCACTTTTCGCAGTAGGGAAAAGCGCTCACGCGGCCATTCAGCTCGCCGTTCAGTGCAGCACGAGTTTCAGTCCGGCGATCAAATGGGCGTTTTCTTCGGGCGAACCGACGGTCAAACGCACGCAATTGACCAGCAATGGATGCATTTTACTCACGTTTTTGATCAAAACCCGTGCTGCCAGCAGCGTTTCGAACATAACGGATGCGTCAGGCACCCGCACCAGCAGGAAGTTGCCGGCGCTCGGGAACACTTCGGCGCCCGGCAATTGGGCCACGGCCTGGGCGAGTTTCGTGCGTTCTTCGCGCAGTTGCTCGGCCTGGGCGTCGAGCACGTCGACGTGGTCGAGCAAGAAATCGGCGGCGGCTTGCGTCAGCACGTTGGTGTTGTAGGGCGGCCGCACCTTGTCGAATTCGGTGAGCCAGGCGGGCTTGCCGACCAGATAACCCAGGCGGATGCCGGCCAGACCGAGCTTGGACACCGTACGCATCACGACGACGTTGTCGAAGGCATCGGCGCGCGGCAGCCAGCTTTGCTGCGCGAACGGCTGATAAGCCTCGTCGATCACCACCAGGCTTTTGTTCGCCGCGGCGATGATGCGCTCCATATCCGCGCCGTCGTACAGCGTGCCGGTCGGGTTGTTCGGGTAGGCCAGATAGATGACCGCCGGTTCATGCTCGGCGATCGCCGCCAGCATCGCTTCGGTGTCGAGCGTGAAATCGGGCTTCAGCGGCACGCCGATGAATTCCAGATTCGCCAGCTTCGCGGACATCTGATACATGACGAAACCCGGCATCGGCGCGAGCACCTTGGCGCCCGGCTTCGCGCACGCCACCGACACCATGCTGATGATTTCATCCGAGCCGTTGCCGAGCAGCACGTCGCAACCCGCGGGCACACCCATCACGCGCTTGATCTTTTCGATCAGCGCTTCCGGGCGCGGCGCCGGGTAACGGTTCAGCGCAACGCCGGCCAGATGCTCGCCGAGATGGGCGGCGAGCACCGGAGGCAGCGAAAACGGATTTTCCATCGCATCGAGCTTGATATAGCCCGTGGCGTCCGGAACCGGATAGCTCGTCATCGCGAGCACGTCGCGGCGGATGATGTCTTGAGGTGTCGTCATAAGTCAGTGGACCGGGCCGCGCGGGAGACGCCGGCGGGTATCGGCGGCTTGCGGACTGCCCCAGGCTGGTCTGTATTGTCGTTATTTAACGGGAAACCGCGCGAAATCCGTCGGCAGGGTTCGCGGACATCGGTTCGATGCCCGCCTGCTCCGTACTCCGGCTCGTCGCGGTCAGCCGCGCTTAGCCGTTCTGCCGCATCCGGTATTCGGCGCTGCGGGCATGCGCCTGCAGGCCTTCGCCGTAAGCGAGTTCGGCGGCGATCTCACCAAGCGTCTGCGCGCCTTCCGCACTGACCTCGATCACGCTCGAACGCTTGAAGAAATCGTAGACGCCCAGCGGTGACGAGAACCGTGCGGTACGCGACGTAGGCAGCACGTGATTCGGCCCCGCGCAGTAGTCGCCGAGGCTTTCACTGGTGTAGCGGCCGAGGAAGATCGCGCCGGCATGGCGGATCAGTTGGCCCCATTGATGCGGTTCCAGCGCGGAGATTTCGAGGTGTTCCGGCGCGATGTCATTGGCGATCGCGCAGGCTTCGGCCATATCGCGCACCTTGATCAACGCACCGCGGCCTTCGAGCGAAGCGCGGATCACGTCCTGGCGCGGCATGCTCGGCAGCAGTTCGTTGATCGCATCGCGTACGCGGGCGATGAATGCATCGTCCGGACACAGCAGGATGGATTGCGCGAGTTCGTCGTGCTCGGCTTGCGAGAACAGGTCCATCGCGATCCAGCGCGGGTCCGTCGTGCCGTCGCACAGCACGAGAATTTCCGACGGCCCGGCGATCATGTCAATGCCGACCGTGCCGAACACCCGGCGCTTGGCCGACGCGACATACGCGTTGCCGGGGCCGCAGATCTTGTCGACCGCAGGCACCGTTTCCGTGCCGTATGCCAGTGCGCCCACCGCCTGCGCGCCGCCGATCGTGAACACGCGATCCACGCCGCCCAGCAAGGCGGCCGCCAGCACCAGCGGATTCTTCACGCCGTCCGGCGTGGGCACAACCATGACGATTTCGCGCACACCGGCCACGCGCGCCGGAATCGCGTTCATCAGCACCGACGACGGATACGCCGCCTTGCCGCCCGGCACGTAAATACCCGCGCGATCCAGCGGCGTGACCTTCTGGCCGAGCACGGTGCCGTCAGCTTCCGTGTACTGCCAGCTATGGCTGCCGCACTCGATCTTCTGCTTCTCGTGGTAACCGCGCACGCGCGCCGCCGCCGCTTCGAGCGCTGCGCGACGCTTCGGCTCGAGGCCTTCGAGCGCCGCCTCCAGTTCGGACATCGGCAACTCGAGCGCCGCGACGCTCTTCGCCTCGACGCGGTCGAAGCGGCTCGTGTACTCGAGCACCGCGGCGTCGCCGCGTGCCTTCACGTCGTTCAGAATCTGCGCGACCGAGCGCTCGATTGCTTCGTCTTCGCTCGCCTCGAACGCGAGTACCGCATGCAGCGACTTCTGGAAGTCGGGAGCGCTGGAATCGAGTTTGCGAATCTTGATAGACATACGGGTATCCGTTTCGGTAAGGCGCGCTAAAGCGTGGTCAAACGAGCGTAGTCAAACTTTTCAGGCCGCAGCGCCGGCCTTCGACGCGCGTTCGAACGCGTCGAGGATCGGCCGCAGCGCCGCGCGCTTGAGCTTCAGCGCTGCCTGGTTCACAACGAGGCGCGACGAAATCTGCATGATCTCTTCCACCTCGACAAGATTGTTGGCGCGCAAGGTATTGCCGGAACTCACCAGGTCGACGATCGCATCGGCGAGGCCGACCAGCGGCGCCAGCTCCATCGAACCGTACAGCTTGATCAGATCGACGTGCACGCCCTTGGCGGCAAAATGCTCACGTGCGGTTTCCACATATTTGGTCGCCACGCGCAGACGTGCGCCCTGGCGCACCGCGTTCGCGTAGTCGAAACCGGCCGCCACTGCGACCGACATCCGGCAACGCGCGATATCCAGGTCGACCGGCTGATACAGTCCGCTGCCGCCGTGCTCGAGCAGCACGTCCTTGCCGGCCACGCCGAAGTCGGCTGCGCCGTATTCGACGTAGGTCGGCACGTCCGTGGCGCGCACGATGATCACGCGCACATTCGCATCCGTAGTGGGCAGAATCAGCTTGCGCGAGGTTTCCGGATCTTCGGCGACTTCAATGCCGGCTGCGGCGAGCAGCGGCAGCGTCTCTTCGAAGATACGCCCTTTCGACAAAGCCAGCGTGAGCGGTGCGCTCACAGCCGGCGACGACGACGTTTGCGGCATCGAACTCATGCCTGGCTCCCCGAGATACGGCGCACCCTGGCGCCGATGGCGTTGAGCTTGGTTTCCATCCGGTCGTAACCGCGATCCAGGTGATAGATACGGTCGATCAGCGTTTCGCCTTCGGCACGCAGCGCGGCGATCACGAGGCTCGCCGACGCACGCAGGTCGGTCGCCATCACCTTCGCGCCGGACAGCTTCTCGACGCCGGTCACGAGCGCGGTGTTGCCGTCGATCGTGATGTTCGCGCCGAGGCGGTTCAATTCCTGCACGTGCATGTAGCGGTTCTCGAAGATCGTCTCGACGACTTGCGAGGTGCCGTCCGCGAGCGTGTTGAGCGCCATGAACTGCGCCTGCATGTCGGTCGGGAACGCCGGATATTCGGACGTGCGGAAGCTCACCGCGCTCGGACGCTTGTCCATGCGCACACGCATCCAGTCGTCGCCCTCTTCGATCGCGACGCCGGCTTCGCGCAGCTTCTCGGTGACCGCTTCCAGAATCAGCGGACGCACCTTACGCAATGTGACATCGCCACCGGCAGCCGCGACCGCGCACAGGAACGTGCCGGCTTCGATACGATCCGGAATCACCGTGTGCTTTGCGCCATGCAGCTTGTCGACGCCCTGGATCACCAGACGGTCGGTGCCGATACCTTCGATCTTTGCGCCCATCTCGACCAGCAGATGCGCGAGGTCACCCACTTCCGGCTCACGCGCGGCGTTCTCGATGACCGTTTCGCCCTCGGCCAGCACCGCTGCCATCAGCAGGTTTTCGGTGCCCGTCACGGTGATCATGTCGGTCACGATGCGCGCGCCCTTCAGACGCTTCGCACGCGCTTCGATGAAGCCGTGCTCGATCGTGATCTCGGCGCCCATGGCCTGCAGACCTTTGATGTGCTGATCCACCGGACGCGCGCCGATTGCGCAGCCGCCCGGCAACGACACGCGAGCGTGACCGAAGCGCGCGACCAGCGGGCCGAGCACGAGGATCGACGCACGCATGGTCTTCACCATTTCGTACGGCGCGACGAGGTTATCGACCTTCGACGCATCCAGCGACACGCAGCCCTCGCCGCTCTCGATCTGCACGCCCATCTGGCCGAGCAGCTTGAGCATCGTGCGCACGTCCTGCAAGTCGGGCACGTTCTCCAGATCCACCGGCTCCGCGCTCAGCAGACTCGCGCACAGAATCGGCAACGCCGCGTTCTTGGCACCTGAGACGACGACTTCACCCGACAGCGGGTAGCCACCTTCAATGACGAGTTTATCCATGCCTGTCAGTTCCTGATTGACCCGGACTTCAGCCGGGCCCGCTTTGACTGTGTTCGACGCGCCGCTACCGGCGTCGCGCCCTTCTTGAGTAATTCGCACTAAATTTCCAGATTACGCGTTCTGCCATTCGGCGGGCGTCAGCGTCTTCATGCTGAGCGCGTGGATTTCTTCGCGCATGCGGTCGCCGAGCGCCGCATACACGAGTTGATGGCGCTGGATCAGACGCTTGCCTTCGAAGCTCTCGGCAACGATGGTCGCAAAGAAATGCTGACCGTCGCCTTCGACTTCGAGATGCTGGCAAGCGAGCCCAGCCGCGATGTATTGCTTGACCTGTTCGGGAGTCGGCAACATGAGAGATGCTCCTGATCAGTGGCGCAGTTTGTAGCCGGAGGCGAGCATGCGCATCGCCACCACGGCCAGCACCACAAAGAAACCGGCAACGATCGCAAGGCTCACGAGCGGATTGATATCCGACATCCCGAAGAAACCGTAGCGAAAGCCGTCGATCATGTAGAAAAAAGGATTGAGCCGCGACACTTCGCGCCACACCGGTGGCAGCGTATGCGTCGAGTAGAACACGCCCGAGAGGAACGTGAGCGGCATAATCAGAAAGTTTTGAAATGCGGCAAGCTGATCGAACTTTTCGGCCCAGATGCCGGCAATCAAACCGAGCGTGCCCAGGATCGCCGCGCCGAAAATCGCGAACGCGATGATGTAAAGCGGCGCGCTGAAGCTGACCGGCACGAACCAGATCGTCACGATGAACACGCCGAAGCCGACCGCCAATCCGCGCGCCACGGCGGCGAGCACATACGCGCCGAACATCTCGTAGTGCGACAACGGCGGCAGCAATACGAACACCAGGTTGCCCGTGATTTTCGACTGGATTAGCGAGGACGAGCTATTCGCAAATGCGTTCTGCAGCACGCTCATCATCACGAGACCGGGAACCAGAAAGCTCGTGTACTCGACGCCCGGATAGACCTGAACGTGACCGCGCAGCGCGTGGCCGAAAATCGTCAGATACAGCAGCGCGGTGATGACCGGCGCCAGCACGGTCTGGAACGACACCTTCCAGAAACGCAGGATTTCCTTGTAAAACAGCGTGCGAAAGCCGCTCATGCCAGCCCCTCGATCACTTCCGGACCGTTCATCACCTGAACGAACACATCTTCGAGGTCGGCTTTGCGGACCTCGATTTCTTCGAATGCGCAGCCCGCTGCGCGGCACTGCGCGAGAATCCGCTCGACGTCGTCATAGCTCGCGAGCCGCAGCAGATGCTGCCGGCCATTGCCGTTGCCCGCGCCGCTTTCCACCTCGAGCGGACGCAACTCGGCCGGCAACACACCTTGCGTAAAACGCAGGAATAGCTGCATGCCGGCAAAGCGCTGCAGCAGCGTGCTGGTGCGCTCGAGCGCGACGACCTCGCCGCGCCGCAACATCGCGATGCGGTCGCACAGCGATTCGGCTTCTTCCAGATAGTGCGTGGTCAGCACGATCGTGTGACCTTCGCGATTCAGGCGCGAGATGAATTTCCACAAGGTTTGACGCAACTCGACGTCGACGCCCGCGGTCGGCTCATCCAGCACGATCACCGGCGGCCGGTGCACCAGCGCCTGCGCCACGAGTACGCGGCGCTTCATGCCGCCCGACAGCGCGCGCATATTGGCGTCAGCTTTCTCGGTGAGGTCGAGATTGGCCATGATCTCGTCGATCCACGCGTCGTTGTTGCGCAGCCCGTAGTAGCCGGACTGGATGCGCAAGGTTTCGCGCACCGTGAAGAAGGGATCGAACACGAGCTCCTGCGGCACCACGCCGAGCGCGCGGCGCGCGTCGCGGAAATCGCTGACTACGTCATGGCCGCGCACCGCAATGCTGCCTTCATCGGCGCGCGCGAGACCCGCGAGTATGCTGATGAGCGTTGTCTTGCCCGCGCCGTTCGGACCGAGCAGTCCGAAGAACTCGCCTTCTTCCACCGTGAGGCTGACGCCCTTGAGCGCCTGCAAATCCTTGTAGCGCTTCTTGACGTTACGAATTTCTATGGCTGACATGACTGTGGGCCGCGTGCGTCGCGGCGCCTAAAGGAGCCCCGAGGGGGCGCAAAAGTGCTGGAAGGGACGAAATTGGGGCCGGTTATATGCCCCGAAAAACGTTTGATTATAGGGCAAAAATCGGCAGCCCCGGCTCGGCCGGGGCGATTGGAAGTGACGCTAGGGGAGCGTCAATGTCGCGCGCGCTGCAAGCAGCATGGGACCGGAGTAACCGCTAAAGCGCTAACTCCGGTCGACATAACAGGGTATCGACGCCGTAGGCTTGTGCGAGGCTGGCGAGACCAGCCGGCAGATTGACGATCTCGAACGCGATGCCGCGCGCCTGGGCGGCACGCTCCCACGCGAGCAGGACGGCAAGCGCGGACGAGTCGAATTGCGCGAGCGGCGCGCAATCCACGCCGGTCGCGCCCGCTGCGATGCGCTGCAAACCCGCCTCGAGCGCGGCTTTCGCGCTCTCGTGGGTCAGCGTCGCGCCGCTTTCGAAGCGGCTGGCGACGACGGCGTTCAGCACTTCGCTCACGACTGCTTGCCCGCGGCCAGTTGCTGATTGCGCTGCGTGAGGAACTGGATCAGTCCGTCCACGCCCTTCTGCTGGATCTGTTCGCTGAACTGTTGCTGATACGCCTGGATCAGCCACGCGCCGAGCACGTTGATGTCATACACACGCCAGCCGTTCGGCGTCTTGTACAGACGATAGTCGAGTTCGATCGGCGAGCCGTTGTTCATCACCACCGAGCGCACCACCGTGTCGGTGTCGTCCGGGTTCATGCGGAACGGCTTGTACTGGATCTGCTGGTCGCGCACTTGTGCCAACGCGCCCGAATACGTGCGGATCAGCAGCATCTTGAACTGCTCGACGACGGCGTTTTGCTGCTCCGGCGTCGCGGTGCGCCAGTTGCGGCCCATCGCCAGTTGCGTGGTGCGGCGGAAATCGGTGTACGGCAGGATCTTTTCGTTGACGAGCTGAGTGATGTGGGTGATGTCGCCTTGCTGGATCGACTTGTCGGCGTGGATCGCATCGATCACCTGCTGGGTGACGGTCTTGACCAGGCCATCCGGCGAATTGGAGTCCACCGTTTGCGCCGAGGCACCGGCACTGGCGAACGAAAACAGCGCTGCGAACAACGGAATCAGGAATAGTTTTTTCATATCGAACCTTGCTTGCCTTAAAAATAGTGCAACCGTTGGAGCCGACATTAACACGCGAGCTCAGCAGCAATCCATGCGCAAACTGCGAGAGTCGTATCGAGGTGTTACGGCCGCACGATCAACGCAATTTGAATGACGGGAAGTTGAAACGCGTCGGCGGAACCAGTTGGCCGGCCGGAATCTGCGTCGTTTCCGGACCGCCGTTCAGGTCGAGCGGCGGTGTTTCGGAGCCGCCGGAGGCGGCTTCAGGTGCAGCCGCCGTGCCGGTTGCGCCCGTGGTTGCGCCAGCCGCCGAAGCAGCTTGCGGCGGCGTTGCGGCGGCCTCACCGGACGCAGCCGATGCTTTCGCGGCAGCACCCTGCGTGCCTGCTGGCGCCGCAGCCGCACCGCTATCGACGTCGTCGTACTTCGGCAGCGGCGCTTCGTCGCCGTAGTTCGGCAGCGACTGCGACTGCTTGCCGTCCGACAACAAATACTGGCGGCGCTGCAGATACGCGTTACGCACGAACGAGTACTTATCCAGCGCGGCGCCTTCCAGTACATCGCTCGCGTTCAGCAGGTTCGCACGCGTATTGATCACGTTCACGCCGTACAGCGCCCACGTCAGGCCTGGCGGATTGATGTAGCTGAGCGGATTCACATAGTAGTTGCCGATCGAGCCGACCGCGTCGCGCACCGTGCTCGGACCGAACAGCGGCAGAACGAGGTAAGGACCCGGCGGCACGCCGTAGTGCCCGAGCGTCAGGCCGAGGTCGTTGTCATGCTTGGGCAATTTAGCGAGCGTCGCCACGTCGAACAGACCGCCAACGCCGAACACCGTGTTGATCACGATCCGCATGATGTCTTCGACGCCATCGGTGATCTTCAACTGCAGCAGATTGTTCGCCGCGATGTAGACGTCGCCGATATTCGAGAAGAAGTTGGTGACGCTGTCGCGCACCGGCTGCGGCGTGATGAAGACGTAGCCCTTCGCGACCGGCTTCAGCGCGTACTGATCGAGCTTGTCGTTGACGGTGAAGATGGTGCGGTTCAAGCCCTCGAGCGGATCGCCCTTGGTCGGCGTCTGCACGGTCGAGCAGCCGGCGAGCGTAGCGGCCGCGAGCGCGAAGGTCGCTATCTGGACGGTGCGCACGCCTCGTTTGCGTAGGGTCTGCATTTTTATTCTCCTTATTGACCGGCCGCGCCAGAGGCGGGCAGAGTCGGCGCCGCCGACGCGGGTGCCGTGGCAGGGGCGGCCGCAGGTGTGGCCGAACCCGCGCCCGGCTTGGATGCGCCCGAGTCCGCGGCCTTGCTATACAGGAATTGTCCGATCAAGTTTTCCAGCACGATTGCCGATTGTGTCATCGAGATCGTGTCACCCGCTTTAAGCATCTCACTATCGCCACCGGGTTCGAGCCCGATGTATTGCTCGCCGAGCAGACCCGAGGTCAGGATCTTCGCCGACGTGTCTTTCGGAAACGGGTATTGCTTGTCGATATCGATCGTGACGACAGCCTGATACGCATTGCTGTCAAAGCCGATCGAGGCAACCCGGCCGACCGTCACGCCCGCGCTCTTCACCGGTGCGCGCGCCTTCAGTCCGCCGATATTGTCGAACTTGAGCTTGACCGGGTACGTTGCCTGAAACGACAACGAGCTCATGTTGCCGGCCTTCAGCGCGAGAAACAGCAACGCCACGAAACCCAACACCACGAACAGGCCGACCCAGAAGTCGAGAGCAGTCTTTTTCATCGTCATCCCAAAGTGAATCCGCCACGCTGCTCCCGCTCCCGTGACGCGCAAACCGAGGCGCGCCCGCCGAGCGGAAACGTGCAGCGCAGTTTTAGCTGAACATCAGTGCGGTCAACAGAAAATCGAGGCCGAGCACCGCAAGCGACGCGTACACGACCGTCTTGGTCGTGGCGCGCGACACGCCTTCCGGCGTCGGCTTGGCTTCGTAGCCCTGAAACAGCGCCACAAAGGTCACCGCGAGGCCGAACACCACGCTCTTGATGACCCCGGCGCCCACGTCGCGCCAGACATCGACGCCGCCTTGCATTTGCGACCAGAACGCGCCGGCGTCGACGCCGATCAGTAGCACACCCACGACATAACCGCCGAACACGCCGACCGCGCTGAAAATCGCGGCCAGAATCGGCATGGAAATAATGCCCGCCCACAAGCGCGGCGCCACCACCACCTTCACCGGGTCCACCGCCATCATTTCCATCGCGGTCAATTGCTCGCCCGCCTTCATCAAGCCGATCTCGGCCGTGAGCGACGTGCCGGCGCGACCCGCGAACAGGAGCGCCGTGACCACCGGCCCGAGTTCGCGCACCAGCGAAAGCGCGACCAGCAGGCCCAACGCCTGTTCGGAACCGTAACGGTTCAGCGTGTAATAACCCTGTAAGCCGAGCACGAAGCCGACGAACAGCCCCGACACGGCGATGATCACCAGCGAATAATTACCCACGAAGTGGATCTGCTTCGTGACAAGGCGCGGCCGGCGCAGCAATGGGAAAAACTCGAGCAGCAGCCGGAAGAAGAACCGCGTGGCGTAGCCGGCCGTGCCCAGCCCGTCGAGTACCGAGCGACCAAGCGCGCTGATCATGACTGACCTCCGCCAATGCCGAAGTCCGCCGCGAGTGGCGTCTTGCTGGGATAGTGGAATTTGAACGGGCCGTCCGGCGCGCCGTCGATGAACTGGCGCACCGTAGGATCGGTCGACGCGCGCAGCTCAGCCGGCGTGCCTTCGGCATGCACCCCGCCGTTGGCAAGGAAATAGACGTAATCGGCGATCGCGAACGATTCCAGCACGTCGTGCGTGACGAGGATCGACGTCGCGCCAAGTGCCTGATTCAGCGCGCGAATCAGGTTCGCGGTGATGCCGAGCGAGATCGGATCGAGGCCGGCGAACGGCTCGTCGTACATCATCAGCTCGGGGTCGAGCGCAATCGCCCGGGCGAGCGCCACACGCCGCGCCATACCGCCCGAAATCTCCGACGGCGCCAAGTCGCGCGCGCCGCGCAACCCGACCGCGTTGAGCTTCATCAACACGAGGTCGCGGATCAGTTCTTCGGGGAGGTCGGTGTGCTCGCGCAGGGCAAAAGCGACGTTTTCGAACACCGACATATCGGTGAACAATGCGCCAAACTGGAACAGCATGCCCATCTTGCGGCGCAGCGCGTAGAGGCCGTCGCGCGTCTGCTGGCCGATGTCCTGGCCATGAAACAGGATCTGGCCGCGCTGCGCGCGCACCAGACCGCCGATCAGACGCAGCACCGTTGTTTTGCCGCAACCCGAGCCGCCCATAACCGCAACGACCTGGCCGCGCTTGAAGCGCAGATTCAGGTTCGACAGGACGAGCCGGTCGCCATAACCGAAGTCGACGTCGCGCAGCTCGAGTAAGGTCTCGGGGGAGGAAGACACGAAACTGACAGTCCTTTTACACGGAAGGCCGAATTATAGGGCCATCATGGAAATGCTGCCGTGAGGTGCCCTGTCCCTTTACTGAACTTGACGATTATTGCGTAAACGCATGTTGCAGCGCAGAAACAGCGGCAGCCGGGTCGGCGGCCTCGGTCACGGCGCGCACCACGGCCGCGCAACCCACGCCCGTCGCCAGCACGCCCGGCAGCACCTGCAGATCGATTCCGCCGATTGCCACCAGAGGCACGACGCCGTCGAGCAGGCGTACATACCGCACCAGACGCTTGAGGCCCTGCGGCGCGGTCGGCATGACCTTGGTGGTGGTCGGAAACACCGCGCCCAATGCAATGTAGCTTGGCCGGAAATGCAGTGCCTTCAGAATCTCGTAGAAGCCGTGCGTCGACAAACCGAGGCGGATGCCGGCGGCGGCAAGTGCCGACAGATCGGCCGTATGCACGTCTTCCTGACCGAGGTGGACGCCGTAAGCGCCCGCTTCCAGCGCGGCTTGCCAGTGATCGTTGATGAAAACCTGGGCGTCGTGCTCACGGCCCGCAGCGACACAGCGGGCAATTTCGTGCTTCAGTTCGTCGGCAGGTTCGGCCGATTTGCGGCGCAACTGGACCGTTTTCACGCCAAAACCCACCACCCGTTCGACCCACTCCGCGGTCGGCAGCACCGGGTACAGACCGAGCCTGTCGGGGCAGCGCGCGAACGCTTGCGCCGGCGCGGCCGGCAGACCGGCGAGGCGTGGGAAGTGCGCGATATCGGCCGGAAATGCGTCGTCCGCTTTGGTTTCGTCGCCGTCGCGCCACGCCAGCGCCAAAACCAGCGCGTCGTGTGGATCAAAGCCACAGTCCAGAAACGCCGCCAGCGCGGAAATCCAGTCTTCCGCCAGATGACCTTCCAGACTGTATTTCTCGCCGCCCAGATGCAGCGTCGCCGCGTTCTCGGCGGCGACGATCACGCCCGCGCCCTGCACCTGCCAGCGCGCCACTTGCTCGCCATGCTGCTGCGCGTCGGCGACGATGATCAGGTCTCCGCCGTTCGGCTCGTCCGGCGCGGTCAGGCAGATGCGCCACGGTGCATGCGTCGGCGGCCACTCGCCCAGGCGGGCGCGGATCCGCTCGGCGGCTTCGGTGAGTTCATCGGCAGGCGGCCAGAAGAGGTCGCGGCCGGTCAAAGGCAAAGTTTGCGTCATGCGGCGCTCCCGTCTTGATGCCAGAACGGCATGCCGACCACCGGCGTGCTCGCGTGCGCGCTTTCGCGCTCGGCCATCGGCCCCGCCAGAAAAGCCTGGCGGCCCGCTTCGACGCCCAGCGCGAAGGCGCGCGCCATTGCGTCGGGGTGCGTCGCCTGGGAAACGGCGGTGTTCAGCAGCACGCCGTCGAAGCCCCACTCCATCACTTGCGCCGCGTGCGACGGCACGCCGAGGCCGGCGTCGACGATCAGCGGCACGTCGGGCAAGCGCTCGCGCAAGACGCGCAGGCCGTACGGATTGATGACGCCCTTGCCGGTGCCGATCGGCGCACCCCACGGCATCAGCGCCTCGCAGCCCGCATCGAGCAGACGGCGGCCGATCACCAGATCTTCGGTGCAATACGGCAGCACCTTGAAGCCGTCCTTGATCAACTGCGTGGCGGCTTCGATCAGGCCGACCGGGTCGGGCTGCAGCGTGTAGTCGTCGCCGATCAGTTCGAGCTTGATCCACTCGGTTTCGAAGATTTCACGCGCCATATGCGCGGTCGTCACCGCCTCGCCGACGGTCAGGCAGCCGGCGGTATTGGGCAGCAGCGGGACGCCATGGCGTTTGAGCAGGTCGAAGAAACCGGCTTCGGCGCCGCCTTCGTTCATCTGCCGGCGCAGCGCGACGGTCACCATGCCGGGCTGCGCCGCGTCGATCGAATCGGACAGCGATTGTAGCGATGGGTAGCGCGAGGTGCCGAGCAGCACGCGGCTCGCGAAAGTCTGGCCGTAGAGCGTGAGCGCGTCGGCGGTTTGGGGGGCAGTCATTTGCATCATCCTGGTCTCCGGCAAGGCGTGGCGCGGGGCTTAACCGCCGGCCACGGGTTGCACGACATCGAGCTTGTCGCCCGGCTGCAGCGCGCGCGCCGCATGCTGGGTACGTGCGACGAAATCGCCGTTCAGCGCGACCGCGAATGGTGGACGCGCGCCGAACGCGGCAAGCGCATCGGCGACAGTCGCGCCTTCGGGCAACGACAACGGCTTCTGATTGATATGAATGTCCATGGTGTTCGAATACGGTTCAATCGATTGGGGCAGCGGCGCGAGCTTGTTGTGCCTGCGGTTATTTCGCGAGCAGGCGCGCAACGCTCATGCCGGCTCCCGCGTGGAGTCCAGTTGAAACAGCTCGCTCCAGCGCGCGGCACTTTGCCAGTCGGCGAAAGCATCGGCGTCGCCAATGCGGCCGTCGAGCAGCGCCGCGGCGAAGCGCACGGCTTCGTCGGCGACTTCGGGCACGATCATGTAGCCGTGCCGGTACAGGCCGTTCACGCGCAATGTCTGCGCGCCATCCCACAGCAAGGCCGGACGGTGGTCCGGCAAAGTCGGGCGGCACTGCGAATTCAGTTCGAGGATGCGTGCCTCACCGAAGCCGGGATGCACGGAAAACGCCGCGCTGAGCAGTTCGAGCGCCGAGCGCACGCTGACCGGCGACATGTCCTCGCCTTCCACTTCGGTGGCACCGATCACGTAGAGATCGTCCTGCTTCGGCGCGATATACAGCGGGTAGCGCGGATGCAGCAGGCGCACCGGCCGCGTCAGTTTGATACCGGGCGCATGCACGCGTACAACTTCGCCGCGAATGCCGCGCAGCGTGGGCAGCACAGACTTCGCGCCCAACCCACGGCAGTCGATCGTAATGCGTGCGGACGGCAGCGCATGATCGTCGACCGGCGTGTTCCAGTGCGTTTCGACACCGCGCTGGGCGAGGCCCGCGGCGAGCGCGGTCAGCACCTGACGGTTATCCAGTTGGCCTTCGCGCGGCAGCAACCAGCCCTGGTTGAAGCGGCCCGCCAATGCGGGCTCGGCGGCGCCGACCTGAGCGCCCGCCAGCGTCACGAAGCCACCGTCGAGCAATTCAGCAGGCGCGTTCGAGCGCACGCGGCGTTCGAACAGTGGCGCTTCGGTGCGGTCGGCGTGATGCCATACGACGAGCGTGCCATTGCGCTGGAAGAACACTGGTTCGGGCAATTCGGCCAGCACTCGCGGCCAGGTGTCGAGCGAACTCGCGCCGAGACGGGTGATCAGCAATTCAGCACTGGCAGCCTCGGCCAGCGGCGCCAGCATGGCGGCGGCGACCCAGGCCGCGGCTTGCGAGCCCGCAGCATCGCCCCGCTCATAGAGCGCCACGCGATGCCCTTCACCGGCAAGACGCCACGCGACGAGGCGCCCGCACAGCCCACCGCCGAGCACGGCGAAATCGGGTTGAGCAGAACGATTCATCGCGCGCACTCCGAGTCACAGCGGCAAGCAACGCTAAAGCAGCACGGCGCGCGGACACAACCGACGAAAGCGCGGTGACGAGCAAAACACATGTCTGAAGAATAGGCGGTCATCGAGTCCTTTCCGTACGGCAAAAAAACGCACGTACCCAGGACGAAACCGGCGGGTGAGGCCGGCCGGGCAAGATGCACGTCCAATGACGGACGCCGCCCGGCGGGGAATGGAAGACTGGCTGCTTCCGGAAACTTCCCGCGCCGGTATTACCCGGATCGGGTGCAAAGGGTCTCTCTCAGCCTCGCCGCCGCTGCATGAAAATCACGCAGCCTGTGGGCAAAGCACCCCTGTTTCGTCGAAGGTCATTAGACCATAAAAGGCGCAGCGCCCGCAAACCAACGGCCTCTGCGGGCACACACCATTGATCCGTCACTATCTTTCGATTCATCAATACGGCCGACTGCAACGCTCTGGCACAATGCCAGGACCGGATGCCGCTGGCGCGCGGGTGACATGCTTCGCCGCCCGAGCGCCAGCGGCATCGAGGCGGGACCTCTGAGCGGAAATTAATTTTCACTTAAGGGCTTCGCCCCAGAATCGGGCGCTTACCCGGACGTGCGTTCGTCGAGCACGACGCCCGGGGCACGCACCGCAAACCCGCCGTGGGGCCGGCCCGACTGGGGCCCGCCCGGCACGGGCCAGCACTTCACCAGGATGCTCATGACACCGAATACCGCTTCCAGCCCCGCGCTGCCGCCGGACGAAAAAGTCTCCGCATGGAGCCTGATCAAACCTTACTGGGTTTCCGAAGAACGAAAAACGGCGTGGGGGCTGCTCATCGCGATCATCGTGATGAATCTGCTCGTCGTGTGGATCAACGTGCGCCTGAACCGCTGGAGCGCTGACTTCTACAACGCGCTGCAGACCAAGAACGTCCACGACTTCCCGCATCTGCTGATGGTGTTCTCGGGGCTTGCGTTCGGCTTCATCATTCTGGCCGTGTACGGCCGCTATCTGCGCCAGATGCTCGGCTTCCGCTGGCGCCAGTGGCTGACCACGCGCTATCTCAACGAGTGGCTGCACGACAGCGCCTTCTACCGTATCGAACGCGACCGGCTCGCCGACAACCCCGACCAGCGGATCAGCGACGACCTGCAATCGTTCGCCACCACCACGCTCTCGCTGACCCTCGACCTGCTGTCCACGGTCGTCACGCTGGTGTCGTTCATCACGATTCTGTGGTCGCTGGCCGGTGCGCTGACCGTCTCGCTCGGCGGCATGCCGATACAGATTCCGGGCTACATGGTGTGGGCCGCGGCGCTGTACGCGGTGATCGGCTCGCTGATCATCCAGAAGGTCGGCCATCCGCTCGTGTCGATCAATTACCAGGCACAGAAAGTCGAGGCGGATTTCCGTTTCGGCCTGATCCGTCTGCGTGAAAACGCCGAGCAGATCGCCTTCTACGATGGTATGGAGACCGAGAAGAAGAACACCCAATCGCTGTTTGGCCGCATCCGCGACAACTGGTGGCAGGTGATGAAGTACACCAAGCGGCTCACCTTCGTGCTGAGCTTCTACGGCCAGATCGCGATCATCTTTCCGCTGGTGGTGGCAGCACCCCGTTACTTCGCGGGCGCTTTCACGTTCGGCGTGCTGATGCAGATTTCGAGCGCATTCGGTACCGTCAGCGATTCGTTTTCGTGGTTCATCAACAGTTACGGCACCCTGGTCGAATGGCGCGCTACCGTGAACCGGTTGCGTGAATTCAGCCGCGTCGTGCATGCGCCGCGTTTGAAGGAATCAGTGTCGCCCGCCACCGCGCATGGCGGCATCAACCTGCATTTTGTCGACGAAGACAAGCTCTCCACAGACGGCCTTCAGCTTGCGCTGCCGAACGGCAACCCGCTGTCGCGCATCCGCGATATCGCGATCACGCCGGGCTCGCGCTGGCTGGTTCGTGGTCCGTCCGGCTCGGGCAAGAGCACGCTGATGCGCGCGCTCGCAGGATTGTGGCCGTTCGGCGACGGCTCGATCGACGCGCCGGTCAACGCGCGCATGATGTTCATCCCGCAGGTCAGCTACATGCCGATCGGCACGCTGAAAGCCGCGCTCACCTATCCGTCCTCTGCTGACACCTACACCGACGAAGAATGCCGCGAAGCGCTCGTCACCTGCCACCTGTCGGAATACGCCGACCGCCTGCAGGAATCGGGACACTGGACACGCGTTCTCTCGCCGGGCGAACAACAACGTCTCGCCGGCGCCCGTGTGCTGCTGCATAAGCCGGACTATCTGTTCCTCGACGAAGCAACCAGCGCGCTCGATTCGGAAAACGAAGCACGCCTCTATCACCTGTTCACCGAGCGACTGCCGCAGGCGGCGATCGTCAGCGTCGCGCATCGCGAATCGCTGGCGGCGTTCCATGGCGAAACGCTCGACGTCGAGCGCTCGGGCGAACCGATTGCCGCGTGAACAGCATGAACAACGCGAGCGACATGAGCGGCACCGGTGACGCGAGCAGCACGACCGGCATGAGCGGTGCCGAACTCGATCGGGTCGTCCTGATCACCGGCGCGGGCTCCGGCATCGGCGCCGCACTGGCCCGGCGCATCGCCGCGCCGCGCACCGCGTTGATGCTGCACGCCCGCGGCGCCGACGACGAAGCGCGCCAGCGTCTTACACAAGTCGCCGCCGATTGCAGCGCAAACGGCGCGTGCTGCGCGACGGTATTCGGCGATCTCGCCGAACGCGGCGCCGCCGAGCACGTGATTCATCAAACGCTCGCGAGCTTCGGCGCGCTTGATCAGTTGGTAGCGAACGCCGGCCACGCGCAACGGCAAACGCTCAACGCACTCGACGCTGACGTGTTCAGCGCCGCCTTCGCCGCCATGCCGGCCGCGTTCGCCGCGCTCGTCAAGCGTGCGACGCCCGCCCTGGAAACCTCGAAGCGGGGTCGCGTGGTCGCGCTCAGTTCGTTCGTCGCGCATCGCTATCGCGTGGATGCGCCGTTCGCCGCAACGGCTGCGGCGAAAGCGGCGATCGAGTCACTGGCCAAAACCGCAGCCGCCGAACTTGCGCCGCATGGCGTGACGGTCAATTGCGTGGCGCCCGGCTATACCCGTAAAGATCGCGGCCCAAGTGCCGATAATGCATCGGTGTGGACTCGCGCCGCCGAAGCGACACCGCTCGGTCACGTCGCCGAGCCCGCGGATATCGCCGCGCTGATCGCCTTCCTGCTCTCCGACGAAGCGCGTCACATCACCGGCCAGGTGATCCATATCGACGGCGGCCTGACGCTCGGCTAGGCAGCACGCCGCAACATCCGGAAACACGCGAGAACAGTTCGAAAGCATTTGCGAAGCCGGCAACCTGTTCCGCGCTTTGAAAATCCCCTGTAGCAGCGACGATAGTCGTGCGGGCTGTACCATGCGCCGCCCGCCCCGCCCCTCCCTGCTACTGGACTCTCCGCACATGTCATTCGATCGCCGCTTCTATCCTTTGACCCAGCGCGCAGCGCTTGCGCTTGGCGCAGCCCTGCTGCTCACGAGCGCCGCGTACGCTGCGCAAGCCACCCAGCCCAATGAGCCGGCGGATGTTTGCCCCGCGCTCAAACACATCGTCGACGCACCCGATTTCAAGCAGTTGCACGCGCAAGCTGCCGCGCAACTGCCGGGCGTATCGGCCGTGGACGACTGCCGCGCCAACACGCACGCCTACGATTGCCACTGGCGCGCACACTGGCAAGCCGACGGTGTCGTCAACGATCCGCTCGAAGAATTCGGCGCCGATATCGCTGCCTGCTTTCCGAACGTCGTGCACGACGTCAACACGCCGACGCGTCAGCATTTCATCGTGACCACCGAAGATCGGCGCGTGAACGTGACGGCCAGCGTGCAAGGGCAAAACGAACTGCGCCTGCGCGTCACGCGCTGAGCGTCGGCCGTTTTTTGCCACGTTCCGCTGCTTTTCCGCTGGGACCCGTCGTCATTCGCCGCACTTCCTTACCGCCACCAGGCACCGCATCATGACCTCTATGCCGAGCTTGAGCGCTTACGCTTTCACGCGGGCCCCAATGGCCGCGTGGGTCATGTTGCGGCGGCCTTGTGCGTGGCTCGCCGCCTCGGCGACCCTCGCATTCGGTCTGAACGGCTGCGCGTGGACGCTGATCTCGGCGGCCGACGCCACCGGCTCCGTGATTCAGGCCGGCTACGCGATCGCGGCGAACTACTCGTCGCCGACCTTCGTCAACGGCCGGCCGGCGAACGTGCATAACGTCTGCATCGAAGTGAATCAGACTGTGACGGTCGGCGATTTCGTGCCGGCGCTGCAGCTTGCGCTCGACCGGCGCGGCATTCGTTCGGACGTCTACAATCCGGGCACCTCACCCGCCGGATGCGAGGCGCGCCTCGTCTACAACGCCGCGATCGATTACGGCCGCCGTTCGTTCAGCGACGAAACGATCCAGTATCTGTCGATCATCGATCTGACGCTGATCCAGCACGGGCGCATTCTCGTCACCGCGCGTTACCAGACCGGCGGCCTCAACACCGACCGTTTCTCTACCGTCTCGACCAAGCTCAATGGTCTGATCGACAAGATGGTGGTCGATCAGACCGATCTGGCCCGGCAGCCGATGCAGACCATCCAGACGTCGCTGGCAAACTAGGCGCACGGCCTGCTTGCTTTCTCTTACGCGAGAAAGGATTCGAAAGCGTTTCGCGCTTTGCGCCGCGCGCGTGGATCACTAAGATGACCTGGATGAACCAATCCATTCTGGTCGTCGACGACGACCCCGTCATACGCGAGCTCGTCAGCGAATATCTGCTGGGGCGTGGCTTCAAGGTGTCCACGCTCGAACACGGCATGGCGCTGCAGCGCAGCTTGCAGGACGAGCGTCCCGCGCTGGTCGTGCTCGACATCATGATGCCGGAGCTCGACGGCATTAGCGCGTTGCGCGCATTGCGCGTCGCCGGCGACGATATTCCTGTGATCCTGCTGACCGCGCGCGCCGATCCGATCGACCGCGTGATCGGCCTCGAACTCGGCGCCGACGATTATCTCGGCAAGCCATTCGAACCGAGCGAGCTGGTAGCGCGGATTCGCACGGTCCTGCGCCGTCGCGGCACGATTGCGCCGAGCGCGCCGGAGCAACGCGCGCCCTATCGCTTCGGTCGTTTCGAGGTGAATTTTCCGGCGCGCGAATTGCGCCGCGACGGTGAGCGGATTGCGCTGCGTTCGAGCGAATTCGCGATGCTCAAGGTGTTCGTCACGCACGCGATGAGCGTACTCACGCGCGCGCAGTTGCTGGAGAAACTGCACGGCAATAGCGAGGTGCATCGCAACCGCAGTCTTGACGTCTCGATCTGGCGTTTGCGGCGGCTGATCGAAGTGGATCCGTCCGAGCCTCGCTATGTGCAGACCGTCTGGGGACGCGGCTACGTGTTCGTGCCGGACGGTGAAATCGGCGCAGCGGAACGTAACGCGCCACCGCTTGCGTGATGTTTGCCTGGCGAGACCTCGGCGCCAGGCCTCGGACTTAGGTAAACCTACGCGGCGTGTCTCGCATCTCGCGCGCACACCGCATCGACGCTAGAACGTCAGCACGCTCAGAAACATTCTCTGCAGCCAGCCCATCGTGGTGGAGTCGGACACCATCCCCACGCCGGCCTGCTCGATGCGCGCATTCGCGACCTTGCTCGACGCCACATAGTTGCCTGCTTCGATATCCTTCGGATTGACGATGCCCGACAGGCGCAAGCGGTCGCGGTTGCCGCTCATCGCGATCACCTTCTCGCCCGACACCACCAGATTGCCGGTCGACATCGTCCCGATCACGGTCACGGCCAACGTGCCGGTCATGCCGCTGACGTCGGCGAGACTGCCCTGCCCCTTGTAGTCAGTACTGGCCGAGCCGATGTTGAACAGCCTCGCGAGCCGCGCGGCTGCGTTGGTCGACTGATCGGCTGCAGTCGCGGTGATGCTGCTCGAACGGCTCGCGGCAGCGGTCGCGCTATTGTTGCCGCTGTACGATTCCGACAAGCGGATCGTCAGCACATCGCCGATATGCTGCGCACGCGGTGTTTCGTAGAGCAGCAAGGGCGCGCCGGCCTGATAGATCGCGCCCTGCGTGTTGACGTTCAGCGGCGCCGACGCGAGCGGCGGCGACATCGGCGTTTCGACGATTGACGGCTGTTGGCCGCTCCCGCAAGCCGCGAGGCAGGCCGCCGCGCCTAGCGCGACAGTGAGACGTAGCGCAGTCATGCATGCTCCTTGGCCGGATCGGCCGGGTAAAAAACGGACTTTGCAGTCGTGGTGCCGATGCTTTGTTCAACGATGCAATCTGAGCCACGCATGCGCCCGCAACCAGCGCGACAGGTGAGGCGGCACATCACCCCGCCTCGGCGCCGCTCGCCTGCCATTGCCGCACGACCGATTTCACCCATGCGTCCGAGCCTTTCAGCAGATAGGTGAGCGTGCCGTTGCGGGTGCCCGGCAGAAAGCACAACGTGATCGAACTCACCGCGTTTTCCCACACGTAGACCGGCATCGCGCCCGACGACGACACGCTTTGCGTCACCAGACGCGGCGTGCCATAGCGGTCCGCGAGCGCGTCGCGCAAGTCTTCGGCGGTGATCTCGTCGATCACGAAGGAAATCTCGTACAGACGCAGCGCGCTCTGGCCGTCGACACGCGCAAAGCGCAGCACATGCTCCAGTGCCGGCGCGCCGTCGACGACGGCTTGCGACACCGCCCAACCGTCGTCCGCGCGATGCGCCCAGCGGCAGGCCACCGTCAGACTCTCGCGCGATTTCAGACGCATGCCGAGCGCGCCCGCCTGCACGTCCGTCTCGCAGACGGGCACGCTGCCAATCGGCGTAGCGCGCACGGTCGAACCCGCGCGGAACTCGTCGAGCGTGATGCCGAGCGCAATGCCGCGAAAGGCGAACGGCGTGTCCTGCGAGCGCCGGCGTGCGTCAGCGGAAGCAGCCTTCGACGCGGCGCTGGCCGCATTCGCTTCGCGCGCGACGGGCTGCGCCTCAGCGAGCATCGAGAGCGCGCCGCCCAGCAGCGCCAGCGCGCAGGCAATCCGTTTGAGTCTCATGATTCAGTCGATGGCAGATGAACACATGTCGAACGGGGTGGCCGCGGCATGGCCGACGACCGGGACGATTTTCAGCGTGGCCGCTGTCAGCCGGCACGGAAGCGCGGCGACGGCGCAGCCGCCGAGTGGCAGCAGCGCCGCGCCGAGCGTCAACCACGCAGCGACACGGATGAAACAGTCAGGAATGCTCGAGGTCGACACACGGGCCTCGGTGCGTCAGGCAGTCGTGTTGACGTGATGCCCGACCAGCCCCGACGGCAGCGACGGGAGCGCCTCGCTGGCGGACTCCCGTGCTTGCGGCGTGGCCAGCGAGTTGTTTGGGGCCGCGGGTTTTTCCGCTGGCGGCGTGGGCGCGAGCGAAGAAAAGCGGGTTGAGCTGAGATTGCTATGAACGGTCATGATGAGCCTCGCGTGGCGCTAGGTTTCGATTTCACGCTGCCTGCCGTGGGCCCAAGGCGTTAGGCTGTTTTCGACATGCGGCGCAACGTACTGCACGACGAATCATCTCGCCGCGCACGCGGTGGCGATGCGCGAAGGAACGCGCGCTTTTCCGCGGTTCTTACGACCCGTTGCGACCCCTTGCCGTCAGTAGCAATTGCGCGCAGATTCTTTCCCCGGAGGAATTCCAGCGGTGCAAAATGACTTCCACGCCGCGCGGCGCATGGGCAAATGGGCCAACGCATTACAGATGCGTTGCCAGATGTGGCGGCCGTGAAATATGCCGTGAGCCTTTGTCGGCGGGCCTCACGCCCGGACCGGCGGGCACGGCGCGAGTTTGGGTAAGCATTGGTAAGAAAACAGTCGGTCGCGCGCCGCGCGTGCCAGTCTAGAATTTCGCCATGAATCCACAGGTCCTTATCGTCGACGACGACCCGGTTGTGCGCGATCTGCTTTGCAAGTTTCTGCAGACGAACGGCTTCGACGCGTCAGTGCTGCACGACGGCACCCATTTGCAACGCCGGCTCGAACGTGAACGGCCGTCGGTCGTCGTGCTCGACATCATGATGCCGAACACCGACGGCTTACGTGCGCTCACTGCGCTGCGTGCCGCCGGCGACGACATTCCGGTGATCTTCGTGACGGCGCGCGGTACGGTGGCCGACCGCATCGTCGGGCTTTCGCTCGGTGCGGACGACTACCTGACCAAGCCGTTCGACCCACGCGAACTGCTTGCGCGCATCCATACGGTGCTGCGCCGCCGCGGGCCGTCCACCACGAGCGCGCCGGAAGCCCGCAAGCCGTATCGCTTCGGGCCGTTCGAACTCGACTTCGCCACCCGCTCGCTGTCACGCGACGACTCGAAGCTGCCGCTGCGCGACAGCGAGTTCGCCCTGCTAAAGATTTTCGTCAACAATCCGTACAAGGTGCTGTCGCGCGTGCTGATCCACGATCTCGTGCATCGCGACAATCTCGCCTTCCGCGATCGAAGTCTCGACGTGCCGATCTGGCGCCTGCGCCGCGTGATCGAAGACGACCCGTCCAATCCCTGCTATGTGCAGACGGTGCGCGGCAAAGGCTACGTATTCGTGCCCGACGCCGACGGCACGCCGTTCGCCGACGAGGCTGCCTCAAGCGCATGAGAAACCCGCTGAACACGCTGTTCGGCAGAATGGCGTTACTGTCGGCAGCGGTGTTGTTCGCGATTCAGGCCGGGTGGTTCGTGCTGGTGGTGATGCAGCCGCCGCGCCACGAAATCGACGGCTTCGCGCGCGGCATTCTGCTCGTGCTGCAGGCCATCAACGGCGAGCCGATGAAGGGCGCCGCGCTCGCGCCCGCCATGCGCGTGCACCTCGTGCCCACCTGGAACATGCCGTCGAGCGTCCATCTGCGCACGCCGGATCAGCGTCCACTGGTCGAACTGAGCCGGCACTTGCGCGAGAACCTGCCGCCCGGCACGCAAATCGCCGTCGACGACCTGCGCCCGCCGCAGCTATGGGTGCTGTTCCCCGGCAAATCGAACTGGGTTGTCGTGCCGGTGGACGTGCCGCCGCGCCCGCGCTTCGTGGTCGAATCCATCTCGATGCTGCTGGCCGCGCTGATTCTGTCGCTGTTCGCGGTCTGGCAGATGCAACGGCCGCTGTCGCGCGTGGCCGATGCCGCCCGCGCGTTCGGTTCAGGCGGCCGGCCGGAACCCGTGACCGTGCAGGGCCCGCGCGAACTGCGCGATCTGATCGGCTCCTTCAACGACATGATGCGGCGCCTGAACGAAGCCGGAGACGACCAGGCGGTGATGCTGGCCGGCGTCGCGCACGATCTGAAAGCGCCGCTCACGCGGCTCAAGTTGCGTGCGAGCGTACTGGTCGCGGAAAACGAGCGCGCCGGCCTGATCCGCGACGTCGACTCGCTGACCAACATCGTCCAGCAGTTTCTGGAGTTTGCGGGCCAGTCCGCCGACGCAGGGCCGCCGGTCGAAGTCGACGAATTCCTGCAGGAACAGTTTTCCGCCAGCGACAGCACCGAGACGCCGCTCTTCACGCTCGATCTGCGCGCCGGTTCGTCGTTCACGCTGCCGCGCACCTTGCTCGACCGGCTGGTCACGAACCTTGTCGACAACGCGCTCGAGCACGGCTCACCGCCGGTGGATATCGCCACGGCGCGCGATGAACGGCATTGGGTAATCAGCGTGCGCGACCACGGCCCAGGCATTCCCGACGACCGCATCGCCGCGGCGATGAAACCGTTCGTACGGCTCGACGCGGCACGCGGCGGCGAAGGTCATTGCGGCCTGGGTCTCGCGATTGTCGCGCGGCTCGCGCACGATCGCGGCGGACGCTGCCATGTGCGCAATCACGCGCAAGGCGGGCTGGAAGTACGGATCGAATTGCCGGTTGGAACGGCACATGCGTAAGGATGATCGAGAAGGGTGAAGCGGCGTTGAGCACGGGCGCTTACACGCCCTTACTGGATGGGCTTTTGTGATGGTTGCGGCCTTATAGTCGCCCCCGGCAACCTCGATGCCGCCCTTCTCTGTCCGCCCGCTTATTTGGGGCGGACTTTTTTTCGTCTATACCTGCCGGCGTAGTCCGCGCAACACTAGGCGCAGCGAGCGCGAGTCAGACGACGAGGCGGTCGTGCAACGTGTCGATCGTCGCTTGAGACAGGCCCAGGCCTTGTGTCAGATAGCTCGCCATCGTGCCGTAGCTCGCCTGCACCTGATCGAACCCCGCCTGCAGATAATTGTCCTGGACAGTGAACAAGGGCGACTCGATCGTGGCGACCGCGTCGCCGTCCTGCGCGCGTACCGTCGCGGTCTGCGCCGCAATCGACTGAGCCAGATAGACGTTGCTCAGCAGATAGTCCTGCATGATGACGTCGAGCGGCACGTTGGCAATGCTGAGCAGGAGAGCCGCGACCCAGCCGGCGCGATCTTTACCCGCATTGGAATGAAACAGTTGCGCGCCCGCGCCATTGGCGAGTCGCGTGAGGAGCTCGCCGTAGCCGACGCGCTGGGCGGCGCCGGTGACATAGGCGCGCGCCTGGGCTTCCATGAACGCGACGGCGGCGCCTGCCGTGTCGAACGTTGGGGCGACGAAGTCGCTGACACCCAGCACGTCGAGCGCTTGCGATGTCGCACCGGCGGGCAGGATATCCGCGGTACGCGCGGTTTCGCCGGGCGTGCGCAGATCGTAGACGGAAGCGATGCCCAGTTTGTCGAGCGCGGCCGTGTCGGCGGCGCTAACGGTCAGCGCGTTCGCGCGATAAAAGGCGCCGCGGCGCATCTGCTTGCCGTCAACCGTGGGATAGCCGGCGGCCGCGCCTGCCACATCGCGGAAGTTACTCACCGAGGTGAGGCGTGGCGTTTCCGGCTGATCGGCGTCCAGATTTCCGCCCCCGCAAGCCGACAGCAGTGAACTGCTCATGCCGGAGAGCAGCAACACGCTTGCCGACGATTTCAGGAATGTGCGGCGCGACTGATAAGCCCGCAAAGGCGTGCTCGCGGAGTGGCGGGATGGCGAGCAGGTTTTTGCGGTTGCGTGCATTAAGGGTGACGAGCGCGGGCGTGAGGAGGACTTTCGCAGCTCGAGTGCTGCCGGCGCAGTTTAACGGCGGAAAATAATTTTTGGGTTACATGGTAGTAGTTCGTAAGGAACCGGAATGGAGTTTCTTATGCCGCCGCCATTTTTGACCACAACTGGCCGCACAACACCCCATCCCCTTAGAATACAAAAAACCCACGATCAAGCCGCCGGAAGGCAAAAACCGCCTGGAGACTACAAAAAAACATGCCCTCTCTCCAATGGTTCACCGAACTGACCCAGCGCGAACGCCGCACCCTCTACGCTGGCTTCGGCGGCTACGCAGTCGACGCGTTCGACTTCATGATCTATTCATTCCTTATCCCGACGCTGATCGCGACGTGGGGCATGACCAAAAGCGAAGCCGGCATGATCGCGACCAGTTCGCTGATTTCGTCGGCGATCGGCGGCTGGCTCGCCGGCATTCTGGCCGACCGTTACGGACGCGTCCGTGTCCTCCAGTGGACCATCGCCACCTTCGCGATTTTCACCTGCCTGTCAGGTTTCACCCATTCGTTCTGGCAACTTCTCACCACCCGAACGCTGCAAGGCATCGGCTTCGGCGGCGAATGGTCGGTCGTGACGATCATGATGGCCGAAACCATCCGTTCACCTCAGCATCGCGCGAAAGCCGTCGGCACCGTGCAGAGCAGTTGGTCGTTCGGTTGGGCCGCGGCGGCCATCATCTATTGGGCGTTCTTCGCGCTGCTGCCGGAACAGGTCGCCTGGCGCGCCTGCTTCTGGATCGGCCTGCTGCCCGCGCTGTGGATCTTCTACATTCGCCGCAATGTCAGCGATCCAGAAATCTTTCTCGAAACGCGCCGCGCTCGCGAAAGCGGCTTCGATACCTCGCATTTCCTGCAGATCTTCTCCTTCCCGCACCTCAAAACCACCCTGCTAGGCAGCGTGCTGTGCACCGGCATGCTCGGCGGCTATTACGCGATCACCACCTGGCTGCCGACCTATCTGAAGACCGTGCGGCATCTGTCGGTCTTCAACACCAGCGGCTATCTGATCGTGCTGATCGTCGGCTCGTTCACCGGCTATATGGTCGGAGCGGTTCTGTGCGACAAGATCGGCCGGCGCGCGTCGTTCGTCCTGTTCGCAATCGGCTCGTTCGTGCTCGGCATGGTCTACACGATGCTGCCGATCACCGACGGCATGATGCTCGCGCTCGGCTTTCCGCTCGGCATCGTCGTGCAGGGGATTTTCGCGGGCGTCGGCGCATATTTGTCGGAACTCTATCCGAATGCGATCCGCGGCTCGGGACAAGGCTTCTGCTACAACCTGGGCCGCGGTCTCGGCTCGTTCTTTCCGATCCTGGTGGGTACACTGTCGCAAACCATGACGCTTGTTAAGGCGATGGGAATCGTCGCCGGTTCGGGCTATCTGCTGGTGATCGTCGCCGCGGTGTGTCTGCCGGAGACCAAGGGTAAAGTGCTTGGTGCGACCAGCCCCATCGCCTGAAAATCGCTGTACACAACCATGAAAACGATTGTTCTGGGCGGCGGCGTCATTGGTGTCGCCACCGCGTTTTATCTGCGCCAGCAAGGCTGCGACGTCACCGTGATCGAGCGCGAGCCGGACGTCGCGCTCTCCACCAGCTTCGGCAACGCCGGCGTGATCGCGCCAGGCTATGTGACGCCGTGGGCCGCGCCCGGCATGCCGGCAAAGATTCTCAAGTATCTGTTCGAGCCGGCCTCACCGCTGATTTTCCGCCCCACCATGGATCCGGCTCAATGGCGTTGGATCGCGCGCTGGCTGCGTGAATGCGACCTCGAACGTTTTCGCGTCAACAAGCAGCGCATGCAACGCATCGCTTATTACAGCCGCGAGTGCCTGCACGAATTCCGTGGCCGACATCCGTTCGACTATGGCCGCAGCCAGGGCTATCTGCAATTGTTCCGCAGCGAGTACGACGTCGAACTCGCGCAACCGGCGTTGACGGTCCTGCGCGATGCGGGCATCGCGCACCGCGAGGTCAGCGCGGCGCAGTGCGTCGAGATCGAGCCGGGTTTGCGCTGGGCGCGTCAAACACCGCTCTCGGGTCTCTACCTCCCCGACGACGAAGCCGGCGATTGCGCCCGCTTCACCCGCGAATTGCGCGCGATCTGTGAGCGCAACGGCGTGCGCTTTTGCTTCGATACACGGGTGAGCTCGCTCGATGTGCGAGGCGGTACGGTTCGCGCGGTGCATGTCAACAGCGAACGCGGCAGCGAGACGTTGCAAGCGGATGCGGTAGTGGTGGCGCTGGGCGTCGACAGTGCAGCGCTGCTCGCGCCGCTCGGAGTGAAGGTGCCGCTCTACCCGGTCAAAGGCTACTCGGCGACGCTGCCGGTCACCGACGATGAAAAGGCCCCGCATGCCGCACTGATGGACGAGTCGCTGAAGACGGCGATCACGCGCTTCGGCAACAACCTGCGCGTGGCCGGCACCGCGGAGCTCGGCAATCGCCAGACGACCTTGCGCGAGCAGGCCTTGCAGACGCTGATGAAAGTGCTCAGGGACTGGTTTCCGCATGCGGCCAATCCGACCTCTGCGCATTTCTGGGTGGGCCGCCGGCCGATGACGCCCGATGGCGCGCCGCTACTCGGCCCGTCCGGTGTGGAGAATCTGTGGCTGAATCTCGGGCACGGCTCGACGGGCTGGGCAATGTCGATGGGCTCGGGCCGGGTGGTCGCGGATTTGATTACGCAGCGCACGCCGGAGATCGATCTGGAAGGGCTGACGTTGGCGCGCTATCGGAAGTAGCAATTAAAAAGCCGGGTCACCCTCTCAGGTGCCCGGCTTTGTTTTTACGGCTTTGTCGTCTCCACCTCTTCCTGCAAGCAGTGGCCGGTTTCCGCGTTGAAGAGCGAAAACCAGCTGGAGACGTTAGCGCGGCAGTTCCGAATGACCCATCAGGAACGCATCGACCGAGCGTGCGCACTGACGGCCTTCGCGAATCGCCCACACTACGAGCGACTGGCCACGACGCATATCGCCCGCGGTGAAGACCTTGTCCACTGACGTGTAATACGCCTTGTCGCCTTCAGTCGACGCGCGCACGTTGCCACGGTTGTCCTTGTCGACGCCGAACGCTTCGAGCACCGGCGACACCGGTTGCGTGAAGCCCATGGCCAGCAGCACCAGATCGGCCTTCATTTCGAATTCCGAGTTCGGCACTTCCTGCATCTTGCCGTCCTTCCATTCGACGCGCGCCGCGATCAGCTTCTCGACCTTGCCGTTCTTGCCTTCGAGGCGCTTGGTAGCAACCGCCCAATCGCGCGAGCAGCCCTCGTCATGCGACGACGACGTGCGCAGCTTGATCGGCCAGTACGGCCACACGAGCTGCTTGTTTTCTTCTTCCGGCGGTTGCGGCAGCAGTTCGAATTGCGTGACGCTCTTCGCGCCATGACGGTTCGACGTACCGACGCAGTCCGAACCCGTATCGCCGCCGCCGATCACGACCACATGCTTGCCCTTGGCGAGCAACTGGTTCGCGACCTTGTCGCCGGCATTGACCTTGTTCTGCTGCGGCAGGAATTCCATCGCGTAATGGATGCCTTCCAGCTCGCGGCCCGGCACCGGCAGATCGCGCGGCGTTTCCGAACCGCCGGCGATCACGACCGCGTCGAACTGTTCTTTCAGCTCGGCCGGCGTGATGGTTTCCTTCGCGGTGTTGCCGATGTGTTCCGGCAGCGAATCCGCACGGCCGACGAACACGTTGGCGCAGAACGTCACGCCTTCGGCTTCCATCTGACGCATGCGGCGGTCGATCAGCCACTTCTCCAGCTTGAAGTCAGGAATGCCGTAACGCAGCAAGCCGCCGATCCGGTCGTTCTTTTCGAACACAGTGACATCGTGCCCCGCGCGCGCGAGTTGCTGCGCGACGGCCAAACCGGCGGGGCCTGATCCAACCACGGCGACCTTCTTGCCCGTCTTGTGCTTCGGCGGCAGCGGCGCGACCCAACCTTCGGCCCACGCTTTGTCGATGATCGCGTGTTCGATCGACTTGATGCCCACCGGGTCGTCGTTGATGCCGAGCGTACATGCCGCTTCGCACGGCGCCGGGCAGATGCGGCCCGTGAACTCGGGGAAGTTGTTCGTCGAGTGCAGCACTTCGATCGCGTTCTTCCAGTCCTGATGGAACACCAGGTCGTTGAAGTCCGGGATGATGTTGTTCACCGGGCAGCCGTTGTTGCAGAACGGAATGCCGCAGTCCATGCAACGTGCGCCTTGAATCTTGGCTTCGTCGTCGGTCAGTGCCGCGACGAATTCCTTGTAGTGCTTCACACGCGTGAGCGGAGCTTCGTACGCCTCGTGGCGGCGCTCATACTCGAGAAAACCGGTTGCCTTGCCCATGTGGTTCTCTTCTCTATCTGTATCAGGTGAGGTGATCTACACCCGCCGCGTCGAACAATCGAATCGTCGAGCGCGGCGGGTACGGCTAAGTGTGACGTCTGCGGGTCGAGCCGCGGGCGGGTCAGTTAAGCGGCGAGGACTTCCTTGTTCGCCTTCTTCGCTGCCATTTCGCCCAGTGCGCGCTTGTATTCGGTCGGGAACACCTTCACGAACTGACGGCGCGACGCATCCCAGTTTTCCAGCAACGCTTTCGCACGCGGCGAACCCGTGAACTGGAAGTGACGTTCGATGAGACCCTTGAGCAGGGCTTCGTCGGTTGCGCCGCTGTGCCACAAGCCCTTGTCGACCGTGCGTTCCTGTTCAGCCTGTTGCAGAACCGGATCGAGCGCCACCATCGACTTGTTGCACTTGCCCGCGAACGTGCTGTCCGGGTCGTACACGTAAGCGATACCGCCCGACATACCGGCCGCGAAGTTACGGCCCGTTTCGCCGAGCACGATCACAGTGCCGCCCGTCATGTATTCGCAACCGTGGTCGCCCGTGCCTTCGACGACCGCAGTCGCACCGGAGTTACGCACGCAGAAACGCTCGCCGGCGACGCCGCGGAAGAACGCTTCGCCTTCGATCGCGCCGTACATCACCGTGTTGCCACAGATGATGTTTTCTTCGGACTTGCCGCGGAAATCGTTAGTCGGACGGATGATGATGCGGCCGCCCGAAAGGCCCTTACCGACGTAGTCGTTACCGTCGCCGACCAGATCCAGCGTCACGCCTCTCGCGAGGAACGCGCCGAAACTCTGGCCTGCGGTGCCCTTCAACTGGATGTGAATCGTGTCGTCAGGCAAGCCGTCGTGGCCGTACTTCTTCGCGATCGTGCCGGACAGCATCGCGCCGACCGTTCGGTTCACGTTGCGCACCGGCTGGATGAACGAGACGTGCTCGCCCTTCTCGATGGCGGCCTTGGCCTTCTCGATCAGCACGTGATCCAGTGCGCGGTCGAGACCGTGGTCCTGCACGTCGACGTGCTTGCGTGCCACGTCTGCCGACACCTGCGGCTGATAGAACACGCGCGAGAAGTCGAGACCCTTCGCCTTCCAGTGTTCGACGCCCTTCTTCATATCGAGCAGCTCGGCGTGACCGATCAGGTCCTCGAACTTGCGGATGCCCAGTTGCGCCATGATTTCGCGCGCTTCTTCCGCAACGAAGAAGAAGAAGTTGACGACGTGTTCCGGCTGGCCCTGGAACTTCGCACGCAGCACCGGATCTTGCGTCGCGACGCCGACCGGGCAGGTGTTCAGGTGGCACTTGCGCATCATGATGCAGCCTTCGACGACGAGCGGCGCCGTCGCGAAACCGAATTCGTCCGCGCCGAGCAGCGCGCCGATCACGACGTCGCGGCCGGTCTTCATCTGACCGTCGGCCTGCACGCGGATACGGCCGCGCAGCTGGTTCAGCACCAGCGTCTGCTGCGTTTCCGCCAGACCCAGTTCCCACGGTGTACCGGCATGCTTCACCGACGACAGCGGCGATGCACCCGTACCGCCGTCATGGCCGGCGATCACGACGTGATCGGCCTTCGCCTTGGCGACACCGGCGGCAACCGTACCGACGCCCGACTCCGACACCAGCTTTACCGACACGCTGGCCGCCGAGTTGGCGTTCTTCAGGTCGTGAATCAGTTGCGCCAGATCTTCGATCGAGTAGATGTCGTGGTGCGGCGGCGGCGAAATCAGGCCGACGCCCGGCACCGAGTAACGCAGCTTGCCGATGTATTCCGACACCTTGTGGCCCGGCAACTGACCGCCTTCGCCCGGCTTCGCGCCTTGCGCCATCTTGATCTGGATCTGATCGGCCGACGCGAGGTATTCCGCCGTCACGCCGAAACGGCCCGACGCCACCTGCTTGATCTTCGAGCGCAGCGAATCGCCGTCCTTCAGCGGAATGTCGACGATCACTTCATCGCCGATCACGGACTTCATGGTGTCGCCGTTCTTGATCGGAATGCCGCGCAGTTCGTTGCGATAACGGTTCACGTCCTCGCCGCCTTCGCCGGTGTTCGACTTACCGCCGATGCGGTTCATCGCGACAGCCAGCGTGGCGTGGGCTTCGGTCGAGATCGAGCCCAGCGACATGGCGCCGGTGGCGAAACGCTTGACGATGTCCTTCGCCGATTCCACTTCGTCGAGCGGGATCGCCTTGGTCGGATCGAACTTGAATTCGAACAGACCGCGGAACGTCATGTGACGCTTGGTCTGATCGTTGATCAGATGCGCGTATTCCTTGTATGTCTGGTACGAGTTGCTGCGCGCCGAGTGTTGGAGCTTGGCGATCGCATCCGGCGTCCACATGTGTTCTTCGCCGCGCACGCGATAGGCGTACTCGCCACCCGCGTCGAGCATGTTCGCGAGCACCGGGTTGTCGCCGAACGCGTCGCGATGCAGACGGATCGCTTCTTCCGCGACGTCGAAGAGGCCAATGCCGCCGACCTTCGACGAGGTGCCGTTGAAGTACTTCGACACAAGGCCTTCAGCCAGACCCACAGCTTCGAAAATCTGCGCGCCGGTGTACGACATGTAGGTCGAAATGCCCATCTTCGACATGACCTTCTGCAGGCCCTTGCCGACCGCCTTCGTGAAGTTGTAGACCGCCTTTTCCGCCGACAGGTCACCCTTCAGGCCGGCCGCGAGCTGGCTGAGCGTTTCCATCGCGAGGTACGGGTGCACGGCTTCCGCGCCGTAGCCCGCGAGCAACGCGAAGTGGTGCGTCTCACGCGCCGAGCCGGTTTCCACGACGAGACCCGCGCTCGTGCGCAGACCGTGCTGGACGAGGTGCGTGTGGATCGCGGCTGTAGCCAGCAGCGCCGGAATCGCGACGTTGTCGCGGTCGGTCTTGCGGTCCGACACGATCAGCATGTTGTAGCCGGACTTGACCGCATCGACAGCTTCCGCGCACAGCGAAGCCAGACGCGCTTCGATACCTTCCTTGCCCCAGGCCACCGGATAGCAGATGTTCAGTTCGTACGAGCTGAACTTGCCGCCCGTGTACTGATCGATCGCGCGGATCTTGGCGATGTCCTTGAAGTCGAGCACCGGCTGCGACACTTCGAGACGCATCGGCGGGTTGATGTTGTTCGTGTCCAGCAGGTTCGGCTTCGGACCGACGAACGACACCAGCGACATCACCATGTTTTCACGGATCGGGTCGATCGGCGGGTTCGTGACTTGCGCGAACAACTGCTTGAAGTAGTGATAGAGCGTCTTGTTCTTGTTGGACATGACAGCCAGCGGCGAGTCGTTGCCCATCGAACCGACGGCTTCTTCACCGGCTTGCGCCATCGGCGCCATCAAGAACTTGAGGTCTTCCTGCGTGTAGCCGAACGCCTGCTGGCGATCCAGCAAAGCAGCGGCTTCGCGGCGTTCCGTGACGACGTCTTCGGCCTTCGGCTCGATTTCGTCGAGCTTGATGCGCACGGCGTCGATCCAGCTCTTGTACGGCTTGGCGTTGGCGAGGTTGTCCTTCAGTTCCTTGTCGTCAATGATGCGGCCGTGTTCCATGTCGATCAGGAACATCTTGCCCGGCTGCAGACGCCACTTCTTGACGATCTTCGATTCAGGAATCGGCAGCGTGCCGGCTTCCGACGCCATGATGACCAAGTCGTCGTCGGTAACGATGTAGCGCGCCGGACGCAGGCCGTTACGGTCGAGCGTGGCGCCGATCTGACGGCCGTCGGTGAAGGCGATCGCGGCGGGGCCGTCCCACGGCTCCATCATCGCGGCGTGGTATTCGTAGAACGCGCGGCGGTTGTCGTCCATCAGCGTGTGCTGTTCCCACGCTTCCGGGATCATCATCATCACGGCGTGGACGAGCGGGTAGCCGGCCATCACCAGCAGTTCGAGACAGTTGTCGAACGATGCTGTGTCGGATTGGCCCGGGTAGATCAGCGGCCACAGCTTGGGCAGATCGTCGCCGAGCACGTGCGACGCGATCGCGCCGGTACGGGCGTTCAGCCAGTTGACGTTGCCCTTCACCGTGTTGATTTCGCCGTTGTGGGCGATCATGCGGTACGGGTGAGCCAGTTCCCACGCCGGGAACGTGTTGGTCGAGAAGCGTTGGTGCACGAGCGCCAGCGCCGACACCGTGCGCTCGTCTTGCAGGTCGCGGTAGTACACGCCAACCTGGCCCGCCAGCAGCAGACCCTTATAGACGACCGTGCGCGCCGAGCACGACGGCACGAAGTATTCCTTGCCGTGCTTGAGCTTGAGCGCCTGGATGCGGTGGCTCGCGGTCTTGCGGATCACGTACAGCTTCCGCTCGAGCGCATCGGTCACCATGATGTCCTTGCCGCGGCCGATGAAGATCTGGCGGATCAGCGGCTCGCTCGCCTTGACGGTGGGCGAAATCGGCATGGTGTGGTCGACCGGCACGTCGCGCCAGCCCAGCACGACCTGGCCTTCGGCCTTCACCGTGCGTTCCAGCTCCTGTTCGCAGGCGAGACGCGATGCATGTTCCTTCGGCAGGAAGACCATGCCCACGCCGTACTCGCCGTTCGGCGGCAGCACGACGCCCTGCTTGGCCATTTCCTCACGATAGAAACCGTCCGGAATCTGGATCAGGATGCCCGCGCCGTCGCCCATCAGCGGATCGGCGCCGACGGCGCCCCGGTGGTCGAGGTTCTCGAGAATCTTCAGGCCCTGCTCGATGATCTCGTGGCTTTTCTTGCCCTTGATGTGAGCGACGAAGCCGACGCCGCAGGCGTCATGTTCGTTTTGCGGGTCGTACAGACCTTGCGCGGCGGGAACCGGGTGAGTCGGTTGCTGGTGGTCGTTCATGGGGACACCGTCTGTGAGGGGCCGGACAGGCCGTTAAAACCGTTTTTCTATTGCCGCAGTGCGCACCGCAACCGCGTCGGCGACTCAGTACGCTTGAATGCTACGCGTGCCAAAAAGTACCGGAATTCGGAATATACGCGACGAATCAACGGAATAGCAAATAAAACGTGATGTTCGAACCCCAATTATCAAGTTGGTGCATTGCGACTATTTTTTATTGGTGCCATATCAAAAAGGTGCAGAAGAAAACGGCATGCGAAGATGCCGTTTCGGGTGCAGCCCTTTGATATGGAACGCTTTATTGCGTCTGCGGCGTTTCGCGGACCTTGCGCGGCCGCCCGCGCGGCAGCGGCGAAACGCGCCGGTTGGCGGCCCGCGCCGCCCATTCACGGTAGGTATCGCTGCCCAGAACCCAGCCTTTCAGAGTGGCCTGCTGAAGCTGACTGGCTTCGCGTTCGTCGAGCGGTTGCTCGCACAACTCCCGGTAGGCGCGCTGTCGTTCGAACGGCGTATTGCCGAGCGACCAGTACAACGGATGGTCGGTAATCAGGCTGTCGAGCGTGAGGCCGATGTGATGGCGGTAGCTCGACCAGCGGTAGTCCTCGGGCGCGCTCACAAGCCCGGCGCGCACCGGCGACATCTCGACAACGCGGCTCGCCAGCAGGAAATACCGCTCCCCTTCGATTACCGTGGCACGGTAGCGGCCCTCCCACAGTGTGCCGCGACGCGCATAACGCCGGTTGAAGTGCGCAACGTAGCGGCGCCCCACCGCCTGCATTGCCTTCGGCAGGCTCGACTCCTCAGTGGGCGTGACGAGCAGTTGGACTGAGCCCGGCATCAACGCATACGCGTGGATGGACAAGTGATGGTCGCGTGAAGCCGCTTTTAAGCAGTCGATGAAAAGCTCGTAGTCCTGGTCGTCGACAAATGCGGGCTGCTGATCGAGTCCACGGAGGATGACGTGCTGCGGCTGGTCAGGGACATAGAGACGTGCAAGCCGTGCCATGCTGGAGTATCCAATAGTCGCGTTGGTATATACCCGAAGGTCCGAAAAGCCGCGTGGGCGCTGGGTTCGGCGCGGCGCGGCTTAGCCAGAAACCGCCCGGCGCTTAGGGAGAAAGCTCTAACTGCCGCGTATGGTTTGTTTCAAACGTTGTGGTCATAATGAGCGGGCCTTTTTTGGAGGAGCACATATGAAATTAAAACAGGCCATAACGGGGATCGCGGCGCTCGCCTGCATGACGGCAGCTCACGCGCAATCGGCCGGCAGTTTTTACGCTACGACGGGGTGGTTCCATTTCGCCCCTCAAGACAGTAGCGATCCTTTGAAAGAAACAAGCGTCGGCGGGACACCCGTCAACATCTCAGTACCCGGCACAGGCGCTGGCATCGACAGCTCCGACACCCTCGGCTTAAGCCTAGGCTACTTTGTCACCGATCACATCTCCGCGGAAGCCGAAATTGGCATTCCGCCGAAATTCAACCTGCTAGGCACAGGCACCTTCGGGCAATTCGGTACGCTCGGCTCCGCGAAGCAATGGAGTCCTGCTCTCCTGTTCAAATACTACTTCAACGACGCCACCGCGGCGTTCCGACCGTATGCCGGGCTCGGCGTCACGTACGTCTGGTTCACGGACGCGAAGATCACCAACACTGCGTTTGAACAAGGCGTACTGCATGGTCCGACCTCGGTATCGACGGATCGTTCCTGGGCACCGGTGTTTAATCTCGGTTTCAACTATGCGTTCACCAAACACTGGTTCGCAGGCCTCTCCGTCTCATACATACCGCTCAGCGTAACCGCGAAACTGACCTCGAACGCTGCGACTCCGGTTGGCAACCTGACCGTGACGTCCGAGGCAAAAATCAGACTCAACCCGATCGTTACTTTCGCGAAGATAGGTTACGTCTTCTAGGGAGGCAGGCTGTGCCTGCATGGATCGAACCGTCGCGAACAGTCCGCACCTCGGCCAAACGCCGTCACACACGTGACGGCGTTTTTGATTCTATGCCTCTGTCACCTATTTTGGTAAATGCCGGATGCGTTGTAATTTTGACCACCGATCGACCTTTCCAGTGCAATTTCTGCCGCCAGCAACCGTCGGCACGTGTGTGATGATCTCGCTGGAACACCGCGCAGCCTTTGGCATCGAAGTTGCGTGACGCCATGTTTCGCATGAGTATGCGGAGACTTTTATCATCCTCATCGACGGAGCGACCATGACAACACTTCCGAACACGCGAGACGCCCTCGGCGAATCCTGGACCACCACGAGCCGCCGTGCGCGGCGTATTGCTCGCCGTAGCCGCCATGCGGCCGCAGATATCGCAGGTGAACTGCGCACGCTGATGTCGGAACTCGAATCCACCCTGGCGGACGGCACCCAGGCCGACGCGGTGGCGCTGCGCAGCAAACTGCACAAGCAGCTCGGCGCAGCACGCGAGCGCCTGAACGACACCCGTGAAGCCATGCGCGAACGCGCTGAAGTGGCGATTGCCGATGCCGACGACTACGTGCATGAAAACCCTTGGCAGACAATTGCAATCGTCGGCGGCGTTGCGCTGATTGCCGGCGCGCTGTTCGCGTCGCGGCTGCGGTAGGCGGGATGTAGCGACAAGTGGAGAGACGGGCCGCCGCCTGTCGGCGCGGGCCCGTTCAGTTGTCGTCGATCACGAACAGCCGCTGATACTCTTTCACCGCGTATCGATCCGTCATGCCCGCGATGTAATGGGCGATCAGGCGCGGTTGCTGCGACGCGTCCGTCGATTGATAACCGGGTGGCAATAGCCGCGAATCTTCGGTGAACGCATCGAACAGACCGGCCACCACTCGACGCGCCTTGTTGGCCATGCGCATCACGCGATAGTGGCGGTACAGGTTTTTGAACAGAAACCGCTTGAGCGCCGCCGCCTGCGCGGCGATCGCTTCACTATGCGCGACCAGCGGCGGTGCGGCGCGCACTGCGTCCAGCGAGACTGGCGCGTGCCTTGCAAGATTGAGCGAGGTCGTATCGATCAGGTCGACGATCAACGTATTGATGATGCGGCGCACCGTCTCGTGAATCAGCCGACGCCCTTCGATCTGCGGAAAGTCGCCGCGCGCCGCCACGTAGTGCGTCTGCCATAACTCCACTTCGGCAAGCTGCTCCACCGTGAGCAAGCCTGAGCGCAAGCCGTCGTCGACATCGTGGTTGTTGTACGCAATCTCATCGGCGACATTGGCGATCTGCGCTTCGATGGAAGGCTGCCGCCCCTCCAGAAAGCGCTCGCCGAGCGCGCCGAGCCGCCGCGCGTTCTCACGCGAGCAGTGCTTGAGAATGCCCTCCCGCGTTTCGAAGCAGAGATTCAGGCCGTTGAACGCGCCGTAGTGCTCCTCCAGATCGTCGACCACCGCGAGGCTTTGCAGGTTGTGCTCGAAGCCGCCATGCTCGCGCATACATTCGTTCAGCGCATCCTGGCCCGCATGGCCGAACGGCGTATGACCGAGATCGTGCGCAAGCGAAATGGCTTCGACGAGGTCTTCATTGACGCGCAGGTTGCGAGCCACCGAACGGGCAATCTGCGCGACTTCCAGGCTATGCGTGAGTCGCGTGCGAAACAGATCGCCTTCGTGATTCACGAATACCTGAGTTTTGTATTCGAGCCGGCGGAACGCCGTCGAATGGACAATGCGGTCGCGGTCGCGCTGGAATTCGGTGCGCGCGCTTGGCGCGACTTCGGGATAGTGGCGGCCGCGCGACTGCGCGGAATGCGCTGCATACGGCGCGAGATGCGCTTCGAGTGCTTCCTGCGAAGGCACGCCGCTCACCGGCGTGCCTGCGGGGTCATGCTTTACATCGTCGCTGCGCCTGTCAGTCACCGGATTCTCCGAAACATGGGCGGCGCCTCGTGACGCTGGTGCGTGTTGCCTTGCTGCTAAGCCTCTGCCGAGTCGGTTTAGACGGCGGCGACCAGCGTGGCATGCACCTCGGCGTCGGGCGCCTGGGTGATCAGCGTCTCACCGAAACGCTTCAGCAGAATGAATTTGATCGCGCCGGCTTCCGCCTTCTTGTCGACCCGCATGAGGTCGACATAACGCGACTCGCCGAGCGCAGGCGCCCGGGTGGGCAGATGCGCGGCAACGATCACGTCGACCAGACGCTTGCGCGCCGCTTCGTCGAGATAACCCATGCGCACGGACAGGTCCGCCGCCATCACCATCCCGCAGCCGACCGCCTCGCCGTGTAGCCATTCGCCATAGCCGAGCCCGGCTTCGATCGCGTGGCCGAACGTATGGCCGAAATTGAGGATCGCGCGCAGCCCGCCTTCGCGCTCGTCCTGCGCCACGACCGAAGCCTTGATCTCACACGAGCGCTTGACCGCCCCGGCCAGCGCTTCGGGCTCGCAGCGATTGAGCGCCTCGATGTTCGCTTCGATCCAGCCGAAGAAACCGGCGTCGGCAATCGCGCCGGTCTTGATCACTTCGGCGACGCCCGCGGCCAGTTCGCGCGCCGGCAGCGTGCGCAGCGCGCCGATGTCGGCGATCACGGCCTGCGGCTGATAGAACGCGCCGATCATATTCTTGCCGAGCGGGTGGTTGATGCCCGTCTTGCCGCCCACCGACGAATCCACCTGCGATAACAACGTAGTCGGCACCTGGATGAACGGCACGCCGCGCATGTAGCAGGCCGCGGCAAACCCCGTCATGTCGCCGATCACGCCGCCGCCCAAGGCAATCAGCGTGGTCTTGCGATCGGCGCGCGAGCCCAGCAGCGCGTCGAAAATCAGGTTCAGGGTTTCGAGGTTCTTGTACGCTTCGCCGTCGGGCAAAACGACCGTGGAGACCTGCTTGCCGAGCGGCGCCAGCGCGGCGCGCAGCTTGTCGCCGTAAAGCGGGTCGACCGTGGTATTCGTGACGATCGTGACCGAACTGCCGGCGATATGCGGCGCGAACAACGCGGTCTGGCCGATGAGATCGGCACCGATATGGATGGGGTAGGCGCGCTCGCCCAGTTCGACATTGACGGTAATCATACGGTCCATTATGACGCAGGATGTTTGGCGACGCCGGCCATCTCGAGCTGCATCAGAACCATGTTGACGAGTCCGTTGACCGAAGGCCGGCCAGTTTCGATCACGAAGTGCGCACATTCCCGGTATAGCGGATCGCGCACTTCGTAGAGCGCCTCGAGGCGCGCTTTGGGGTCTTCGGTTTGCAAAAGCGGGCGATTCTTGTCGCGCCGGGTGCGCAGCCACAGATCGTGCGGATTGGCGCGCAAATAGATCACCACGCCCCGATTTTGCAGCGCTTCGCGGTTTTCCGGCCGCAGCACCGCGCCGCCGCCTGTGGCCAGCACGATATTTTCGCGCCCGGTCAGGTCGGAAATCACATGCGCCTCGCGATCGCGAAAGCCCGCTTCACCTTCCAGTTCGAAGATCACAGGGATGCGCGCGCCCGTACGCGCCTCGATTTCATGGTCGGAATCGAAGAACGGGCGATCGAGACGGCGCGCAATGGCCCGGCCCACGGTGGTTTTGCCTGCCCCCATGAGCCCTACAAAAAATACATTGGCGTGTGCGTCCCGCGCTTGCAACGGTGTCCCTCTGGCTAATCCGGTATGGTTCGTGCCGCAGCTTACTGGCAAAGCGGCTGCCTTGTCGAGCCTGCCGGCCGCCGCGGGAGAGCGGCGGCAGCGTGCCCCTAATTTGTCTGAACGACGCGCGGCGTGATGAAAACTGCCAGTTCACTGCGCTGGTCCCGATGGGCCCGATGGCGGAAAAGCGCGCCTAAAACCGGTATTTTGCCCAGGACCGGCACCCGCGTCACATCGTCCCGGTTGTCGGTCGCGTAAATTCCGCCGATCGACACCGTACCACCATCTTCGACTTCGACGCGCGTTTGCACGTGTTTGGTGTTGATCGCGGGCCCGGCGTCGGTCTGCTCGCCGACGCTGTCCTTGGCGACGTCGAGGTCCAGCACCACTCTGCCGTCCGGCATGATTTGCGGCTCGACCTCCAGTTTGAGCGTAGCGCGGCGAAACTGCACGCCCGACACGCCCTGCCCCACTTTCGCCTGATAGGGCAGCTCGGTGCCCTGCTCGACGACCGCTTTCATCCGGTCCGCCGTCACGACCCGGGGGCTCGAGACGATTTCGCCGCGCCCTTCGGCCTCCAGCGCGCTCAGCTCGATGTTCAGGAGCCGCGTCGCGCCGGCTGCGAACAAGGTCAGCCCGGCGGTGGCGGCATCGAAACCGGAAATCGGCCGCGCCGACAGATCGTACACGGTGCCGTCCGTGCCGCCCGTCAAGCCTCTGGCGGTGCCGTCGGCGTTGGCGGCCGCCATGGAGAGCCGCACGCCGAGATTGCGCGAAAAACCATGCTCACCCTCGACGATACGCGCTTCGATCAATACCTGACGGGTTGGCCGGTCGACGGACGCAAGCAACGCCGTGATTTGCGCGAGGCGTCCTTCGAGATCGGTGACGAACAACAGGTTGGTGCGCGGATCGGCAGTCGCGGCACCGCGTTTGGACAGCACGCGCTGGTTTCCGGCACCGGTCAGCAAGCGCCGCACGTCTTCGGCCCGAGCGTAGTGCAGCTCGAACGTGCGGCTTGCGAGCGGCTCAAGGTCAGCGGCTCTCGCGTGCGCTTCGAAACGCTGCCGTTCGCGCGCGGCCAGCTCCGCAATCGGTGCGACCCAGATCACGTTGCCGTGGCGCTCCATGGCGAGCCCGTTGACGTCGAGCAAGGTATCGAACGCGGTGCGCCACGGCACCTTGTCGAGTCGCAGGGAGACGGCGCCGCGCACTCTCTCGCTCGCGACGATGTTCAGGCCGGTGAACTGGGCGAACGCGTTGAGCACCGCGCCGAGTTCCGCGCGCTGGAAGTTAAGCGAAATCGGTTTGTCGTCGGCGGCGAGTTTGGCGTCTGCCTGCGTTTTCGGTGCGTCGCTCAGGCGCGCAAGCGGAGGCAGTGGCACCGGCGGCCCTTCGAGCGCCGAGGTTCCAGTGGCGTCGTTGTACGCCGACGCCGCGGATTGCCTCCGTAGCGGCACTGAACCGTCTGCGTCGCCGGCCAGGTCGTCGGCGCGTCCGATGTCAGCGGTTGCCGCCGCTCGGGATACGCCAGAGTCAGCGACGGAGTCGTCCACGGAATTGTCGCGGAACGGGTTGGGTACTTCTGCAGCGATGCCGCGTGGCAGAGGTGGTACGTCGTATCGAACATCGGGCGACGCAATGGCGTCGTCGAGCGGCATGTATGCGGGCAGCGGCGGCAGCGGTGGGGTTGAAGCGTGCGCGATGCCGACGCTTATAGCCATGCATGCGACCAGGTTGCGAATCGGGTTGCGAAGCAGGCAGCGAAGCGGATTGTGAATCGAGCTGCGAGCCACGTTGCGAAACGGGCTCCCACACATCCTTCCAGGCAAGCCGCGACACACGCCAGAACCAAACCACACACGAACGCCGACACGCGAGGCAGCGAGACCGAACGGTTTCATCAGCCTCATCAGGACGTCTCCGCCAGTGCCAGCGTACGTGTCGCGCCGCCATTGACCAGCGTGATGCTGAGCGCGTCGAGCCGCGTGACGCGCTCGGTACCGAGCTGCTGCCCGGATACGACCGTGGTCGCGCCATCCGGCGTATCGAGCAAGGCGAGTCCGCGTGTGCGATCGTGCAGCAAGCCGACCAGGCGCAATTGCGAAGCATCAGGCGGCGGCTCGCCGGACGCGGGCATCTGCGGAAGCGAGAACGGGTCGAAGAACACGATGTTTTCTTCGTCGTCCGAATCTAGGCTTTCGTCGGCAAACGCGTCCGCGGTCGCAGTTGAAGGCAGCGGCCTCAGCGCGCTGAATACGTGCAGCGTTGCCCTCACCGCTAACGAATCGGCATCGCGCTTGACCGTCACGTCTACGGGCACGATCAGCACCGGCAGATCCGACAGGCCGCGCAGAAATGCCATCAGGTGGACGAAATCGGTGTGCGCGGTGAGCTGTACAGGACGCATGCTTTCGACACCTGAGCCGCTGGCGGCGCCCGGTTCCACCGAGAGCAACGAGACGCTATTTTGCGCCGCTAGTTCGGATACGATCCGCACGTCGTCCGCGGAGGTCCATGACGCAGGCAGTTGTGCGCCCGGCATGGCGGCAACGTCCCGACGCAGCGCGGGCAATTGCGTCAGCGCACGGTGCGCGTCCGTGAGATGCCGCGTGGCCGCCTCCAATGCCGTACGGCTCGCCTCGACCCCGCCGAGATCGGCCACAACCCAGCCATGCGTGCCAAGTCCGAACACCACCGCTGCGATCAGCAATGCGACCGCCCAACGGCGCCGGCGACTCCAGGCAGCGAGCGGCACACGTGCGCGCTTCATCCACTGGGAAAAAGCGGGCCGCGCGCTTGCCGCGCCGCCGAACCCGACAAAAGTCGTACTCATTTCGTATCTCCTGATTGTTCAGATTTCATCTGACGTTGCGCGGCCAGACCCGACGTATAGGCCGTTTTCTTCGGCGGGTCGCCCCAGCGCAGATGCGCTCCGAATTCGATCGGGCCGGTCACGCTGGCCGCCGCCACCGGACTGCTGCGTGGCGCCGAGCGACGCAGATCGCTCACCTCGGCGCCCTTCACGCCGCGGATCGCGCTCAAGCGTTTGAGCCACTCGGCCGATGCGATATGTCCGCGCGAGGTCGCGAGCAACTCCGTCTCATGCTCGCGCTGCCGCATCTGCTGCAACACCACGCCGTCACCTGGTTCAAAACTCAACGCATCCAGCAAATCGCGCAAATGCGTAAGCGGCTCGGACAGGTTCATCGCACGCGCCACGCCTTTGCGTTGTTCGTCCTGCACCCGCAGCAATCTGGCGTGCTCGGCGAGCGGCGCGGCCAGCTGCGCGAGCGATTGTTCGATCGACGCGCGCCGCGCATCCAGCCGCGCCCTTTCGAATGCCTGCCATCCGACTAACGCGAACACGGCCGCAAAGCCGGCGAGCGCGGCGGCAAACCATTCGAGCAAACGCCGCCGGCGCGCGAGACGAGCGTTACGCTGCCTGTATGGCAGCAGATTGAAGCCGCCGAGCCACGCCTGTGCGAAGCGCACGCCATGCGTGGAAGCACGCGTGTCCGGGCTCACGGGATCCAAACGGGGCTGTAGGCCGCGTATCATTCGAGTACTCCGCGCAACGCAAGTCCGAATGCGACCGCGGCGGCCGGCTCGTGCAACAACGGATCGTGCAGTTGACGTGCGCGCCCACCCAGCGCCGCACACTCGAACGGCATCACTGTGCAGCCCAACACGTCGGCGATATCCGCAATCGAGAAACCCACGCTGTCGAGCAGATCGACCTTGCCGCTCAACAACGCACAGTCGAGTACGGGGCCGTGGACGAGATCACGCAACGCGTCGGCGAGATCGGCGTGTTCGGGCGCCGGGTAGCGCATTTCGCCGACCAGGCAATCGTCGACGATGCGCCAGCCATACACGCCGTCCGTGCCGATCCAGAGCGCGACGTAGGGCTCGTGCGGATCGAGTTCGTGACTCGCCGCGTAGCGCATTGCACGCAAAGCCGCGTGCGGCTCGCCATCGATCGCGGTGAGCGAGATGCCGGCGGTCGCTGCGCATTCGATACGAGCTTCGAGATGCTGGCGCGCGGTTGCGGCGATCGTCACCGAACGGATTGGCGAACGCGTTTCGTCGACGAACCAGTCGACAGCCAACGCGTGGCGCTCGAGGCCTGCGATGCGCTCGACTTCGTTCATCACCGCCGGCTCGAGTTCGGCAAGTTCATGCCCGCCGTCTCCCACGCAACCGGCGAGCGCGGCTAGCCGTGTGAGCGGCACGGTAGTAGTCAACGTGGCCGAGGCAGGCAGCGCCATCGCGCAGCGCAATGCATGCGTCGCACACACGCGCGGCAGCCCCGCGAATGCGTCGCGCAACGCACGCGCCACCGCATGCCGGTCGGCGATCTCTGTGCCGGCCATTGCGCCTGCGCCGAGCGGCACAGTGCTCGCATGTTCGATATGCAGCGCGGCACGTGCGCGCGAATGCTGACTCACCACGACCAGCCGCACAGCCTGCGAACCCACATCGATTCCCGCAGCAAAACGCTGCGCACCGAGTTGCACACCTTGAAGCCACGAGCTTTTGAACGTCATCACGCCCTCCCTCAGACTCACGCGACGAACCATTCGAACGCGAGTAGCGAGGGAGGATTGTGCTTAGCCGTGTCGCCGCGCGACACTCAGCCGAATGGCTAACGTTGCGCGACGCGCGCGCTCTCTGCCATCAAAGCGTCTACAGTGAAGTCATTCCCGCGCGGTGTGCAGACTTGTCAAGAACTGTCAGTAAGCATGCCGAAAGCTGAAAAGCGAGGCGGCTATAATCGCGGGACTGTTTTTTGGTGCCCATATGCAATCCACGTCTCCTACGTCTCCGCCGCCCGCGCCGCAGAAGCGCAAACGCCCCTTGTGGCTCAAGCTCATCATCGGCTTTGTGGGTCTGATCGTTGCAGGCATCCTGTGCGTGCTGCTGGTGCTCGGTTATGCGCTGGTGGTAGCAACGCCGAACCTGCCGTCGCTCGATGCGCTGACCGACTACCGGCCGAAGGTGCCATTGCGCATCTATACGGCTGACCACGTGCTGATCGGCGAATTCGGTGAAGAGCGGCGCGACATCGTCCATATCCAGGACGTGCCCGATAGCCTGAAGAAAGCCGTGCTGGCAATCGAAGACGCGCGCTTCTACGATCACGGCGGCGTCGACCTCACAGGCATCGCGCGAGCCGGCTTCGTCGCACTGACCAACGGCCACGCCACGCAAGGCGCCAGCACGATCACCATGCAGGTGGCGCGCAACTTCTTCCTGTCGAGTGAAAAGACCTACACGCGCAAGATCTACGAGATGCTGCTCGCGTACAAAATCGAGTCGAAGCTGTCGAAAGATCAGATTCTCGAGGTGTACATGAATCAGATCTATCTCGGGCAGCGTGCGTATGGCTTCGCGAGCGCCGCACGGGTGTACTTCGGGAAGGATCTGAAGGACCTGACCCTGGCGGAATCCGCCATGTTGGCGGGTTTGCCGAAGGCGCCGTCCGCATATAACCCGGTGGTCAATCCGAAGCGCGCGAAGATCCGCCAGGAGTACATCCTGCAGCGCATGTACGAACTGCACTACATCACTCAGGAACAATACGACGAGGCAAGCAGGCAGCCGCTGATCGTCAAGGGCGCGGGCAAGGAATTCAGCGTGCACGCGGAGTACGTCGCGGAAATGGTGCGGCAGATGATGTACGCGCAGTATCGCGAAGAGGCGTATACGCGCGGCCTGAACGTCGTGACCACCATCGACTCGGCCGATCAGGACGTCGCTTACCGGGCGCTGCGCAAAGGTCTGATGGACTACGAACGGCGCCACGGCTATCGCGGGCCGGAAGCGTTCATCGATTTGCCGTCCGATGCGGACGACCGCGAACAGGCCATCGACGACGCGTTGCTCGAACATCCCGACAACGGTGAAATCATCGCCGCGGTGGTCACGGCAGCGAGCCCGAAGCAGGTGCAGGCCACTTTCATCGACGGCAACGTCGCGACCATTCAGGGCGACGGCCTGCGCTTCGCGCAGTTCGCGCTCGGCACGCGCGCGCAGCCGAATCAACGCGTGCGGCCCGGCGCGATCATTCGCGTCGTGAAGGATGACGACGGCAACTGGTCGATCACGCAGTTGCCGCAAGTGGAAGGCGCGTTCGTTTCAGTGATCCCGCAAGACGGAGCGATTCGCGCGCTGGTCGGCGGTTTCGACTTCAACAAGAACAAGTTCAACCACGTGACACAAGCGTGGCGTCAGCCGGGTTCGAGCTTCAAGCCGTTCATCTATTCGGCCTCGCTCGAAAAGGGGCTCGGGCCGGCTACGGTGATCAACGATGCGCCGCTGTTTTTCAGCGCTGCGGAGACAGGCGGCCAGGCGTGGGAACCGAAGAACTACGGCGGCGGTTTCGATGGTCCGATGACCATGCGCACCGCGCTGCAGAAGTCGAAGAACCTCGTGTCGATTCGCATCCTGAACCACATCGGCACCAAGTACGCGCAGCAATACATCACGCGTTTCGGCTTCGACGCGGATCGTCACCCGGCTTATCTGCCGATGGCGCTCGGCGCGGGACTCGTTACCCCCTTGCAGATGGCTGGCGCATTCTCGGTGTTTGCTAACGGCGGCTATCGCATCAACCCGTATCTGATCGCGGAAGTCACCGATCAGCGCGGCATCGTCGTGGCGCACGCGCAACCGCTGGTCGCCGAGCAAAGCGCGCCGCACGCGATCGAACCACGCAATGCGTATGTGATGAACAGCCTGCTGCAAAGCGTCGCGCAACGGGGCACGGGCGCGAAGAGCAACGTGCTGAAGCGTACCGACCTCGGCGGCAAGACCGGCACGACCAACGATTCGCGCGATGCGTGGTTCGCCGGCTATCAGCACACGCTTACGGCCATCGCGTGGATAGGCTACGACAACCCGCGCAGTCTCGGCGATAAGGAAACGGGGGGCGGCCTCGCGTTGCCGGTGTGGATCGAATACATGGCGCGCGCCCTCAAAGGCGTGCCGGACTACAAGATGCCGATGCCCGACGACGTGACCGAGCTCGGTTCAGAACTGTATTTCGACGATTTCACGCCAGGCCACGGTTTCGTCTCGACGGTCGGTATCAGCCAGGCAGCGCTGGATGCCGAGGCGAGCGGCGCGTCCGCGGCCGCGCCCGAGCAAGTCGGCGAACAGGAAAAGCAGGACATCATGAATCTGTTCCGCGGGCACTAAAGACGCGCTCAGAAGAGGCGGCAACGTCCGCCAGAAAAAAACCGCCGCGCTCGATGCGCGGCGGTTTTTACCAAGCGCTTTACGCTTCGAAGTGAACCGGCTCGCCGGCCTGCTGCGTCGCGTACTCCGACAGCGCGGCGAAAAACTCGGTGCCGCTGCGCGTATCGCGCCATTCACCGTCGATGAAACGGAAGTGGAAACCACCCGCTTTCGCAGCGATCCAGATCTCGCTCATCGGCGGCTGCAGGTTGACGATGATCTTCGTGCGGTTCTCGAATTCGAGGGTCAGGACATTGCCGCTGCGCTCGAGTTCGATGTCGGCTTCCGTGTCGTCGAGCGCGCGTTCGATGGCGGCTAGCGCGGCTTCCGCGCGGGTCAGGTAATCACTATCGGACATGCTAAACTCCATCGATTATTTATTCAGGGACAGTCATGCGAGTCGTATCTCGGATGCGCGCGGCGGCGCCCGGCCGCGCGATTGTAGCGGGTTTAGCCATTCTCGCAGGTTGTGCACTTGCCGGCTGCGGGCAACGCGGTTCGCTCTATTTGCCCACCGTGCCGCCGCTACCGGCCAAGCCGATCGATCGCACGCAACCGCCGTCGCCGGATGAAGTGAAATCGGGTGTGGGAACCCCCTCCCCGATGGGTGACGTACCGGATACTTCTGGCGCACCGCTCTCGTTGTCGCCGGAAAGCGAACTCGCCGCACCTCCCGCATCTGCTGCGACGCCAGCGCAGCCTGCTTCCGCCGTCACTCCCGCTCAATAAGACTTTCGCATGACTCGATCCGCATTTGACTACGTCGACGGCGTGTTGCACGCCGAGGGCGTGTCCGCCGCCTCACTCGCCGAACAGTTCGGCACGCCGCTGTACGTCTATTCGCGCGCTGCACTCACCGAAGCGTGGAATGCCTACGCAGGCGCTTGCGCCGGCCGCCGTGCGACCGTGCACGTCGCCGTCAAGGCCAATAGCAATCTCGCGGTGCTGAACGTGTTCGCGCGCCTCGGCGCGGGCTTCGACATCGTGTCGGGCGGTGAACTGGCGCGCGTGCTGGCCGCCGGCGGCAAAGCGGAAAACACCGTGTTTTCCGGTGTCGGCAAGCATGCGGACGAGATGCGTCAGGCGCTCGCGGCCGGCGTCAAATGCTTCAACGTCGAATCGATTCCCGAGCTCGACCGCCTGAATGCGGTGGCGGCGGAAATGGGCAAAAAGGCCCCCGTCTCGCTGCGCGTGAATCCGGACGTCGACGCGAAAACGCATCCGTATATTTCCACCGGCCTGAAGTCGAACAAGTTCGGCGTCGCGTTCGAAGATGCACGCGCTACGTATCGCGCCGCCGCGGCAATGACGCATCTCGACGTGGTCGGCATCGACTGCCATATCGGCTCGCAGATCACTGAAGTCGCACCGTATCTGGACGCAGTCGACAAGGTTCTCGAACTGGTCGAACAGATCGAGCAGGACGGCGTGAAGATTCGCCACATCGACGTAGGTGGTGGTCTCGGCATCACGTACGACGACGAAACCCCGCCGGAAATCGGCGACTTCGTGCGCACCGTGCTGGATCGCATCGAAGCGCGCGGTCATGGGCATCGTGAAGTGTATTTCGAGCCGGGCCGTTCGCTGGTCGGCAATGCGGGTGTACTGCTCACACGCGTCGAGTTTCTGAAGCCTGGCGCGGAAAAGAACTTCGCCATCGTCGACGCGGCGATGACCGATCTCGCGCGCCCGGCGATGTACGAGGCGTATCACGCGATCGAGGCTGTCGTTAAGCGCGACGTGCCCGCCCACGTGTACGACGTGGTCGGCCCGGTTTGCGAAAGCGGCGATTGGCTGGGTCGTGAGCGTCTGCTGGCGGTCGAACCGGGCGATCTGCTGGCGATTCGCTCGGCTGGCGCCTATGGCTTCGTGATGAGTTCGAACTACAACACCCGTCCGCGTGCGGCCGAGGTGATGGTTGATGGTACACAGGTGCATGTGGTCCGTGCACGTGAAGAGGTGAAGCAGTTGTTTGCGGGCGAGACGATCTTGCCGGCGTAAACGTCAGAGCCTGGAGTTCCTCGATAAAAAAGGCGAAGCCACTGCGGCATCGCCTTTTTTTATTTGCGCGCCGCACCCGATGCTCAGCGTGTCTTTACCCTCCGCTCGCGCAGCCATACGAGCAAACGCCACCCCAGCAACGCGACCATGATCGCGCCGTAGATCTTCGGCAAGATCAGGTCGTGCTTGCCCGCCTTCATCCACCAGAAGTGCAGGATCGCGAGCCCGCCGATCGCATAGATCGCGCGATGCAATGTCTGCCAGCGGCGTCCGAGTTTGCGCACCATCGCGCGCGGCGACGTAACGGCCAACGCGATCAGCAGCACGAATGCCGCGAAACCCACAGTGATGAAAGGCCGCTTGCCGATGTCCTTGAGAATCGCGGCAACGTCGAACCACTTGTCGAACCACAGGTACGTGGTGAAGTGCAGCGTCGCGTAGAAGAAAGCATAAAGACCTAGCATCCGGCGGAACCTGGCTAATGCAGTGATGCCGGTCAGTCGACGCAACGGCGTCACCGCCAGCGTGATGCAAAGAAAGACGAGCGTCCACAGGCCCGTCGAGCGCGTGATGAACTCGATCGGATTTGCGCCTAGCCGATCGGTCATGCCGAACAGCACGATGCGCGCGAGCGGATACCACGCCGCAATGAACACCACGATTTTCGCGGGCACGACCCAGCGCGTACCGGTGACGGGCCGCTTTGTCGTCGCTGGCGCCGGCGCTTTGGCACGCAGCGTTGTGCGTGAGGTCTCGGTAACGGGTTGCGTATCGGAAGCCATGGTGACGCCGCTCAAAAGTTCTTCTTCAGGTCCATGCCCTGATAGAGCGACGCGACCTGATCGCCGTAGCCGTTGAACATCAACGTCTTGCGCTTGGGCGTGAAGAAACCGTCTTCACCGATGCGCCGCTCGGTGGCCTGACTCCAGCGCGGGTGATCGACGTTCGGATTCACGTTCGAATAGAAACCGTATTCGTTCGAAGCGTACGTGTTCCAGCTTGTCGGCGGCTGCTTGTCGAGGAAGCGGATTTTCACCAGCGACTTCGCGCTCTTGAAGCCGTACTTCCACGGCACCACCACACGGATCGGCGCGCCGTTCTGATTCGGCAACACCTGACCGTAGAGACCCATCGTCAGGAACGTCAGCGGGTTCATTGCTTCGTCCATTCGCAGACCTTCGGTGTACGGCCAGTCGAGTACCGGCGTCGACAGCCCGGGCATTTGCGACGGATCGGCGAGCGTGATGAATTGCACGTACTTCGCGTTGCCGGTCGGCTGCACTCGCTTGATCAACTCCGAGAGCGGCACGCCGATCCACGGTATCACCATCGACCAGCCTTCGACACAACGTAACCGGTACACGCGTTCTTCGAGCGGCGCGAGCTTCAGCAATTCGTCGATGTCGTACACCTTCGGATTCTTGATTTCGCCCTCGACGCTCACCTTCCACGGGTGCGGACGCAACGTACCGGCGTTGTGCGCGGGATCCGCCTTGTCGGTACCGAACTCATAGTAGTTGTTGTACGTGGTGATGTCCTTGTACGGCGTGATCTTGTCGAGCGCGACGAACTTCGCGTTGGTCTTCGCGGCGAGCTTTTGCGCCTTCGGATCCGGCGACGAATAGGCTGCTAGCGCTTCGCCGTTCACGCCGATCAGACTGCCGAGCGCCAGCGCACCCGCTGCCTGCAACACGCGCCGCCGGTTCTCGAATAAACGCTGGGGCGTGATTTCGCTGCGTGCGATGTCATCGCCGACAAGTTGAGTTCTATCGCTTCGCTTGATCCACATCGTGCTGCTCCTTGCCGGCCCATCGGGTTGTCTATCTTACGGGGCCATATTGATGAATCGGCTCGTTTAGCCACTCGCCCAGCCATCCTTGGGTGCTGATCTAACAAACACACTGGATGCTGCAAATATTCCGCCGGACGTAAAAAAACCGCCGGTGCGAAGCACTCGGCGGTTTTTAGTCGGCTCAGAACGGCCGATCTTACAGCTTGCCGTAGCTATGCAGCCCCGACAGGAACATGTTGACGCCGAGGAACGCGAAGGTCGTCACCAGCAGGCCGGTCAGCGCCCACCATGCCGCCACCGCGCCGCGCAGGCCCTTCATCAGGCGCATATGCAGCCAGGCCGCGTAGTTCAGCCACACGATCAGCGCCCACGTTTCCTTCGGGTCCCAGCTCCAGTAGCCGCCCCACGCTTCCGCGGCCCACAGCGCGCCGAGGATCGTCGCGATCGTGAAGAACGCGAAGCCGACGGCGATCGACTTGTACATCAGGTCGTCGAGCACATCGAGCGGCGGCAGACGGTCTGCCAGCACGCCGCGCTCTTTCGCCAGATACGCGACCGCGACCATCGCCGACAGCGCGAAACTGCCATAACCGATGAAGTTGGCCGGCACGTGGATCTTCATCCACCAGCTCTGCAGCGCCGGCACGAGCGGCTGGATCTGCTGGGCGTCACGCGCGACCGAGTACCACATCAGGAAACCGACCGCCGCGCTGATCACCAGCAGCACGAATGCGCCGAGCGCACGCGTGTTGTAGTGCTGCTCGTAGTACAGATAGAACAGCGCGGTGATCAGGCTGAACAGCACGAATACTTCGTACAGGTTCGAGATTGGAATATGGCCGACGTCCGCCCCGATCAGGTACGACTCGTACCAGCGCACCATCAGACCGACAAAGCCCATCACCACCGCGGCCCACGTCATTTTCGAACCGATCGCGGCACCGGTCGGTGAACGCGACAGCAGGCCGATCCAGTAGAAGACGGTGGCGAAGACGAAGAGCGCGCTCATCCACAGAATCGCGGACTGGCTCGACAGGAAATACTTAAGGAAGAACGCGCTATCCGCGCGCGACAGATCGCCCTGATAGATCTGGATTGCCAGCAACGACAGCGCGGCGATGCCCACCATCAGCGGACGCACCGGCTTCCAGCGCCAGCCGAGTACGACGAACACCGGCACCGCTAGGCACAGCACCAGTTTGTCGTAGTAGTTCATGAACGGGTGATAGCGCGATAGCGCAAACCCCGCGCCCGCGACCATCACGACGGCGAACAGCCAGTCGACGATGCCGAGCCGTTTCAGAAACGGCCGCTCGTCATACTCAGCAACGTTGAGTGCCTCGTTCGCGAACGACTTCTGCGGCCGCGAGGGTGAAGAGGAGGATGAAGAAACCTGAGTCAAGTCCATGATCTTACCGGGTCGAATCTTGTGAGCGTGCGGACGGCGCGCCGGCATGGCCGGGTTTGTCGGAGGCGCCGGCGGCGTCGGATGCTTCAGTGAGTTTGGCGCCCAACGCGGCGCCGACAGCGTCGCGCGTTTGAACGAACTCCTTTTCGAAATCGAGCGTTTTGCGCGCGCTCGACATCGCCATCACGACATTCGTGCCGTGATCGGTATCTTTGAGCCAGAACCAGAGGCGCCGTTCGCGGACGTAGAACATCGAAAAGATGCCCAACACGAGGAGCAGGCTGCCAAGATACACGACTTTTTTGCCCGGCGCGCGCGTCAACTGAAATACCGAAGCTTGCACCTGCTTGAATGAGTCAAGCTGCAAATAGACCGGCGAACCATACAGAAAGCTGTCGGATATCGCATTGATCGAGCTCTGAACGAAGCGGCTGGCGTCCGCATTGGCCTGTGCGTCCGGCTCGCCTAGCTGCTCACGCGACAGTTGCCACAGGTCCCACGTCGCGCCTTCCAGCATGCGCAGCAGCAGGCCCGCGGCTTTTTCCTGCTCGCCCTTCGGCACCGAATGATCGATGAACCCGGCGACCGCCTGGAAGCCGCCGACCGTCTGGCCGTTCGGCATCTTGATACCGTTGTCCGCACCCGCAAACAGGGTCAGGACACGCAACGCGCTTTCTTCCAGGTGCTGTTGCAGTTCGGTATTCGAACCCGGCACCGAGCGCAGCGCGAAACGGTGAGCGGCCGTCGCGCGCATGGCCGGATTTTCAAGCGTGGCGCGCAGGTTCATCCATTCCTTGACGGTCCCACCGGTGTCGGCGGGAATCCGCAGGTAGCGGAAGGGATCGTCCGGATTCAGACGCATGCCGGCGAGGAACATCTTTTCGCCCGCGACGTCCACCGGCAGCATGTAGTTGTTGTACTCGCGCGCCTGGCCGTCCTTGTCGCGCACCTTGTACTGCACCGACGGACCGACGTTATGCAGATCGAGCGGCTTCGAGCTCTTGGCACCGGAGCCGAGGCGCTCGTCAAACGCTTCTTTCAGCGACCGATGCGCGGCGACGCCACGTGCATCGTTCTGGCCGCTGCCATTGGAGACGTTTTCAACGTTGATCGCACGGAAATCGGTGAATTCGACGGTCTGGCCGTCAGCCAGCGGCGTGGCCGTGCCCAACGGCGCGTTGCCGCCGATCGTGCCGCCGAACGGCGCGGTCTTCGCGCTCGCGCCGGACATCGGATACGCGGTCATCTGCATCTGCGAGCCGCCGTCCTGGAAGCTCGACTGATAGATCGACACGCCGTCGTAGGTGAACGGCTTGTTCACTTCGACGCGTGCCGGCACGCGTGCGCCCGTCTTATGGTCGACCACGACGATGTCGCTCGCGAACAGCTTCGGCATGCCCGTCGAGTAGTAATCGACGATGAACTTGTTCAGCTCGATCGAAAACGGCAGGTCCTGGATCAGCGAGCCGTCCGGCTGGTTAAGGATCGCCGTCGACACGTGCTGCCCTTCCGGCACCCACGCATAGCCGCGGAAAGTCGGGTTCGATTGCGACAGACGATGTTCCGGCGGAATGTCGTTGATCACCGTGTTGGCGCGGATCGGCGACTTGTCGAACAGCCACATTTGCAGCTTGATCGGCAGATTGCTGTCGAGCAGGCCGCCCAGACAGATCACCACAATCGCAATGTGCGCCGAGATGTAGCCGAACTTGGTCAGCGCGCCGCGCTTCGCTGCGATCAGCGTTGCACCGTCCGACTCACGTGTGACGAACTTGTAGCCGAGCTTGGCCGAGAGTTTGGCGAGTACCGCCGCGGTCTGCGCGCGCTTGCCGTGCACCGCGAACTCGCCCTTATGATGGAACGCGCGCAAGCTGCCTTCGCGGACCTTGTCTTTCCAGCTCTTGGCGTCCGCGACCATTTTCGGCGCATTGCGGATCACGCACAGCGACACCGACACCATCAGGAAGCCGAGAATCAGCATGAACCACCACGAGCTGTACACCGTGTACAGGCTCAGCGAGCGGAAGATGTCCGCCCAGAACGGGCCGAACTGATTGACGTAGTTGGGATACGGATCGTCCTGCGTGAGGACGGTGCCGATAATACTGGCGATCGACAGGATCACGAGCAACGAGATCGCGAAGCGCATCGAACTCAATACCTCGATGATGCTGCGCGTGAAGCGATTGCCCGACTTCGACTGCAAACCCGACGTGGTGAAGCTCATTCATACTCCGACTGAACAGCAAAAAAGGGTGAAGGGCTGTCGTAGACACGACACCCTCACCCTTTTCTTGTTTTGTACCGGCCTCGCCGGGCCGGTTGCTTGCGGGCGGACTTCTTAGTGCAAGCCCGCGATGTAATCGGCTACAGCCTTGATCTCGCTGTCCGACAGACGCGATCCGACGGCGTGCATCGCCTCATTGTTGTTACGTGCGCCCGAGCCCTGCGTGAACGCGGTCAACTGCGCCACCGTGTATTCGGCCCACTGCCCCGACAGACGCGGATACTGCGACGGAATCCCCTGACCGGTCGGTCCGTGGCAACTCGCGCACGCCGGTACTCCCTTGTCCGCAATCCCACCGCGATAAATCTTCTGACCGAGCGGGACGGTGTCCTTGCTATGCGCGTAACCTGGTTTCGGGGTCTGCGTCGAGAAATAAGCCGCCACGTTGACCACGTCCTGATCGGACAGCGCCGCGGCCATGCCCGCCATGATCGCATTGTTGCGCGCGGGCTGCTTGGCCCCCGGCTGCGTTTTGAAATCCATCAGTTGCTTGACGAGATACTCGGGATGCTGACCTGCCAGCTTCGGATACGCACCACCAGCACTGTTGCCGTCTGCACCGTGACATGACGCGCAAACCTGCACTGCGATTGCCTGCCCCCGATTGACGTCCGGCTTTGCCGGATCTGCTGCTCGTGCCTGAATTGCCAAACCTGAAAGACCTGCCGCTACTTGAAGCACCATCAGAGTCTTGCACAGTCGATTCATTCGCACACCCTGTCTCGTCTTGTGGGATTTTAGAGGTTTTGCAAGATACGACAGCGACTGAGTGACCGCAAAGAGCCGCCAAGGCACGCGGGCTGGCCCCCTCAGGTTTTCAGTAAACCATCGTATTGTACAATAACTCGCTAATCGCTAAGACGCCAGTCGGGCTTGACCCGTCCCCACTCCGGGTTCCCCGGCGTCTCGAATACCGGCCTGATCATGTCCTTCCTGCTCCACCAATCCCGCTTTTTCACGACCGTCAATCACTTACGTGATCTGCCGGTCACCGCGCAACCCGAGATCTGCTTTGCGGGACGCTCGAATGCGGGCAAGTCCACGGCCATCAATATTCTGTGCAATCAGAAGCGTCTGGCGTTCGCCAGTAAGACGCCTGGCCGCACCCAGCACATCAATTATTTCTCGGTGGGCAAGGAGGACGAGCCGACCGCGCATCTGGTCGACCTGCCGGGCTACGGCTATGCGGAAGTGCCGGGCGCGGCCAAGGCACACTGGGAAGCACTGCTCTCCACCTACCTGCAGTCGCGCTCGCAACTGCGCGGCATGATCCTGATGATGGACTCGCGCCGTCCGTTGACGGATCTGGACCGGCGGATGATCGAATGGTTCGCGCCGACCGGCAAGCCGATCCACACGCTGCTGACGAAGTGCGACAAATTGACGCGCCAGGAAAGCGTCAACGCCTTGCGCGCGACACAGAAAGGTTTGGGCGAATATCGCGCCGCAGGCTACCAGGGCGAACTGACCGCACAGTTGTTCTCGGCGCTCAAGCGCGTCGGCATCGACGAAGCGCACGAACTGATCGAAAGCTGGCTGATCCCCGAGGCCAAGGGCGAAGCAGACGCGCCGCAGTAATCGCGCGGCGGGTACGAGCCCAGGCAAAAAACGCCATTCCGGCCGCCCATAAAAAAACCCGCCGCTTTAACGGCGGGTCAAACAGCCTAATCGAAAAAACGACAGGCACCCGCTCAGGGAGGAGAAGCGGGGAGGTCAGCGCAGGGCGCCTTGCTCGATCGGTATGATATACCATTGTCTCGAAAAGTTTCCGGGAGTGGAGGCAGGCGCTACTTGTCCACTCCACACATCCACGTTTCTTCGATTCGGTTATGAGCTTCTTTCCGCACTACCGTCCGCGCCGCATGCGCCGTGACGACTTCTCGCGCCGTCTGATGCGAGAAAACATTCTCACCACCAACGATCTGATCTACCCCGTGTTTATCGTCGAAGGCACCAACGTGCGGCAAGCCGTACCGTCGATGCCAGGCGTCGAGCGCGTGTCGGTGGATCTGCTGATGGGTGTGGCCGAGCAATGCGTCGAGCTGGGCGTGCCGGTACTGGCGCTCTTTCCGGCAATCGACCCTTCCTTGAAGACGCCTGATGGCCGCGAGGCGACCAACCCGGCGGGTCTGATTCCGCGCGCGGTTCGCGAACTGAAAAAGAACTTTCCCGACCTCGGTGTGCTGACCGACGTCGCGCTCGATCCGTACACGAGCCACGGCCAGGATGGCTTGCTGGACGAAGCGGGCTACGTGATCAACGACGAGACCGTCGAGATCCTCGTGGAACAGGCGCGTGTGCAAGCTGAAGCGGGCGTCGATATCGTTGCGCCCTCGGACATGATGGACGGCCGCATTGGCGCGATCCGCGAAATGCTCGAGAGCGAGGGACATATCCACACGCGCATCATGGCTTACGCGGCCAAGTTCGCGTCGGCGTTTTACGGCCCGTTCCGCGATGCCGTCGGTTCCGCGACGAACCTCGGCAAGGGCAACAAGATGACCTACCAGATGGATCCGGCCAATTCGGATGAAGCGTTGCGCGAAGTGCAAGCGGACATCGAAGAAGGCGCGGATATGGTGATGGTTAAGCCGGGCATGCCGTATCTGGACATCGTGCGTCGTGTGAAGGACGAGTTCAAGTTCCCGACCTACGTGTATCAGGTCAGCGGTGAATACGCGATGCTGAAGGCGGCCGCGCAGAACGGCTGGCTCGATCACGACAAGGCGATGATGGAATCGCTGCTGGCGTTCAAGCGAGCAGGCGCGGATGGCGTGCTGACCTACTTCGCGCTGGATGCCGCGCGGATTTTGCGCTCACAGAAGTGATTTAACGTGTCGCTTTGCCGGCGGCGCTAGTCTTTGAAAGCGCCCCAAAAAAACGGAGGCCGACTTTAAGTCGTGCCTCCGTTTTTTATTCATGTTCTGGCGTGCGCCTTTTACAGGCGCGGTGGCGCGGGTTTCTATGCGCGCTCAGACAGGCGAGCTGCTTTGCGTTACGCCCCGGGGGCACTCGCGCGATCGAGGGTGCGCAAAAACTTGTCCGCGGACTCGTAGCCGACGACGCGCAGCACTTCCTTGCCGCCCTGGTCGAAAAAGATGATGCCGGGCGGGCCGAACAGGCTGAAGCGCTTGAGCAGCATCTGATCGTCGGCGTTATTCGCGGTGACGTCGGCGCGCAGCAGGTTCATCTGCTTCAACTTCGCCTGAACGCGCGGATCGCTGAACGTGAACTTCTCCATCTCTTTGCAGCTCACGCACCAGTCTGCGTAAAAATCGAGCATAGCGGGCTGCGCAGCCGTTTTGACGGCCTCGTCGAGCTCGGTCGAGGAACGCACCGAAGCGAACGTCAGATCGCTCTGTGGCGCTGTATTCGGCTTGTTGGAGGCGTTTGCCACGCTTGCGTCCCCGCCGCCACGTGCGGCCAGGACCGCTAACGGACGCAGGGGATCGGACGAGCCCGCAGCGAGGCCGACCAGCAGCACCGCCGCCCAGATTGCCAGCGCGGTGCCAATACCGCGGCCGAGGCGACGCCACACCGAAGCGCCCGCGGCTGGTGCCGAGAAAAGACCGAGCCCGACGGCGGCGATCAGCAACCACAACGCGCTCAACAGCATGGCCGCGGTCGCGCCGAGTACCGGCCAGACGATCCACAGGGCCGCCGCAAGCAGCACGACGCCGAAAAACACCTTGACGCCGTCCATCCATGCGCCGGCGCGCGGCAGCAAAGTACCGGCGCCAAGACCGATGATCAGGAGCGGTACGCCAAGACCGAGTCCCATCGAGAACAGCGCAGCGCCGCCGAGCAGCGCGTCGCCCGTATGCGCAATGAATGCCAGCACGGCAAAAAGCGGCGCGGTCATGCAGGCCCCGACTACCAGCGCGGACAGGGCACCCATTACCGCCACAGCGGCAAACTTGCCGCCGGAACGTCCGGTCGACGCGCGCGACACGCCGTCCTGCCAGCGCTGCGGCAAAGCGATGTCGAAGCCCGCGATCAGCGTCAAGGCGAAAACGGTCAGCAGTACGCCGAACGTACCGAGCACCCACGGATTCTGCAGCCACGCACCAAGACTCTGCCCAACGAGCGCGGCCGCAATGCCAAGCGCCGTGTACACGAGCGCCATGCCGATCACATAGGCCAGCGACAAAGCAAAGCCGCGGGCGCGCGTCACCCGCGCGCCTTCGCCAATAATGATCGCCGACAGGATCGGGATCATCGGATACGAGCACGGCAGCAGGCTGAGCACGGCGCCGGCCAAGAAATAGAGCCCGATGATCGCGAAAAAGCCACCGCCTTGCAGCAGCGACTGAGCGTAGTCGGCGCTGGTGGCGCGTTCATACCACGACGCGCCGCCCGCCGCGGATTGCTGCGCGGCGGCAGTAGCCGCCGCACTGCCGGCCGGCTGCAAAGCCTCGCCGCTCACGTGGTACACGCGCTCCATCGGCGGATAGCAGATGCCTGCATCGGCACAGCCTTGAGACGTGACGGCCAGGTCGAACGGCCCCTGGGCCTGTTTCACCGGGATGCGGATCGTCAGCTCACTGCGATACGTCTCGACGTTCTTGTTGAAGGTCTGATCGAACTTGACATGACCAGCCGGCAATTGGGGCTCGCCAATCGTCGTCGTGCCGTTGCGGGTCGCGAACGCGAAGCGCTCACGGTACATGTAGTAACCGTCCGCGATCTTGTACGTGACGTCGACTTCGCCCGGTTTCTCGGTCGCGCTGAATTTGAAGGCGACGGCGGGATCGAGGAAGTCGTCCGCAGCGCGGGCAAGCGTGCCGAACTGCGCGAATATCAGGCCGCCGAACAGGAAGAAGACTACGCGCAACGCGTGACGCGCACGTCGATTTAGACCGTTAAACATGGAGAGGACGTTGGGTTTCAGCAGCAATCCACTGGCCGTACGCGACCGATGCCGTAGCTTGCCACGAGAGGATTTCCGGCGTGTCGTAGGGATGGTGGGCCTGAATGTACTGCTCGAGCTCGAGCGCGCGTGCCGCGCTGGTCTTGAACAGCAATTGGATCTCCTGCGTGGTTTCGACGGCGCCCTGCCAGTGATAGCTGGACTGCACAGTGCCCAACTGCGTGACGCAGGCGCATAGCCGCGCGGCCAACGCATCCGCGGCGAGCTTCTGAGCAACGGCAGCATCCGGTACCGTGGTCAGAATCAAGGTCACATTCAAGCTCACGCTCACGAAGGCTCCAGACAGACACGATTCAAGTGCCAATATCGTATCACCTCGCCTCGCGGTGCCGCAGACGCCCACGCAGCAAGCATGCGGCATTTGGCCGCCGCGATCGACATGCCGCAGTGAAATTCGCCGCTATAAACAAAAAAGCCAGGCTTGGCGCCTGGCTTTTTCTTCGATGCTAAAAAGCTTACTCAGCTTCTTGCACTTCAACTTCTTCGACTTCCGGACGGTCCAGCAATTCGACCAGTGCCATCGGTGCGTTGTCGCCGACGCGGAAGCCGAACTTCAGGACGCGCAGGTAGCCGCCCGGACGGGTAGCGTAACGCGGGCCGAGGACTTCGAACAGCTTCGTGACCGAGTCACGATCGCGCAGGCGGTTGAACGCCAGACGACGATTTGCCAGCGACGGCTTCTTGCCGAGCGTGATCAGCGGCTCGACGACTTTACGGAGTTCTTTCGCCTTCGGCAGCGTCGTCTTGATGACTTCGTGCTCGATCAACGAGTTGGACATGTTACGGAGCATTGCCAGACGGTGGCTGCTCGTGCGGTTCAGTTTCCGCAAACCATGACGGTGACGCATGTTAATTCCTTTGATTCAAAGTTTTGGTCCAGCTCTTCTATCGCGCTCGGTCTACCCTCGGTTTCCCAACGGTGATGAGTGCACGGGCCGGTAGTGAAAAAAGCCAAGACGCGGATTTTAAAGGAAAATCCGCGTCTTTGCCAGTGCAGCAGCGGGGTCTTATCCCGAGATTACTTCTCGACTTACTTGTCCAAACCTGCCGGCGGCCAGTTTTCGAGTTTCATGCCGAGCGTCAAACCACGCGACGCCAGTACTTCCTTGATCTCGTTCAACGACTTGCGCCCCAGATTCGGGGTCTTGAGCAACTCGTTTTCCGTACGCTGGATCAGGTCGCCGATGTAGTAAATGTTCTCGGCCTTCAGGCAGTTCGCGGAACGAACCGTCAGTTCGAGATCATCAACCGGACGCAGCAGGATCGGATCGATCTGCGGCGCACGCGACGGCGCTTCCGCCGTTGCTTCAGTGCCTTCCAGTGCAGCGAACACCGACAGTTGATCAACCAGAATACGCGCCGATTGACGGATCGCTTCTTCCGGCGAGATCACACCGTTGGTCTCGATGTTCATCACGAGCTTGTCGAGGTCGGTACGCTGTTCGACGCGCGCGCTTTCAACGGCGTAGCTCACGCGGCGAACCGGCGAGAACGACGCGTCCAGCACGATACGGCCGATGATCTTGGCCGACTCTTCGCCGTAACGACGCACATTGCCCGGCACATAACCACGGCCCTTTTCGACCTTGATCTGCACGTCGAGCTTGCCGCCCTTCGACAAATGCGCAATCACGTGATCCGGGTTGATCACTTCGCAATCGTGCGCGAGTTCGATGTCGCCAGCGGTGACAACGCCTTCGCCTTCCTTGCGCAGCGTAACCGTCACTTCGTCACGGTTATGCAGCTTGAACACTACGCCCTTCAGGTTCAACAACAGGTTGACCACATCCTCTTGCACACCGTCGAGCGTCGAATACTCATGTACGACGCCTGCGATCGTCACTTCGGTCGGCGCGTAGCCGATCATTGACGACAGCAGCACGCGCCGAAGCGCGTTACCCAAGGTGTGGCCGTAACCGCGTTCAAACGGTTCCATGACCACTTTCGCGTGGCTCTCACCAAGCGATTCAACAGCGATGATCTTGGGCTTCAACAAACTGGTTTGCATAGGTTTTCCTTTTCAATACCCTCGGCTCGTTACACCGATAAGGCTGACCGGTAACAACCTGAAAATAAACAGCCGAGACGCCCCCTTGCGCAACGCAATCGGGGTGCCCCGGCCGTTAATCCGATTACCGCGAATACAATTCGACGATCAGGCTTTCGTTGATATCGCCAGCGATGTCGCTGCGTTCCGGCTTCTGCTTGAACGTACCTTCGAATTTCTTCGAATCGACAGCGACCCAGCTCGGCAGACCGCCTTGCTCAGCCAGCGACAGCGCTTCGAGAATACGCGCCTGCTTCTTCTTTTGTTCGCGCACTGCGACGACGTCGCCTGCCTTCACTTGCATCGACGGGATGTTCGACACCACGCCGTTCACCGTGATCGCCTTGTGGCTCACGAGCTGACGTGCTTCAGCGCGCGTCGAGCCGAAGCCCATGCGATACACGACGTTGTCGAGACGCGATTCGAGCAATTGCAGCAGGTTTTCACCCGTGTTGCCCTTCAGGCGGTCGGCTTCAGCGAAGTAACGGCGGAATTGACGCTCGAGGACACCGTAGATGCGCTTCACTTTTTGCTTTTCGCGCAGCTGCGTGCCGTAGTCGGACGTACGTGCACCCGACGTGCGGCCGTGCTGGCCAGGCTTGCTGTCAAGCTTGCACTTGTCAGCGAGCGAACGACGGGCGCTCTTCAGGAAGAGGTCAGTGCCTTCACGGCGGGACAGCTTGGCCTTAGGGCCGATATAACGTGCCACGTTGATTCCTTCTATGATTGATCACACGAATGCATGCACTCGCGCTAGTCCGAACCCTTTGGGTCGAACGGTGGGCTTAGTCAATTCAATAGCGCAAGCAGCCTGTGGTCGCCGGCTTGAACCCCGGCGGCGACAGGCGCTAGCGAAAACAGCGTCTTAGATACGACGACGCTTCGGCGGACGGCAGCCGTTGTGCGGGACCGGCGTCACGTCGGAGATCGCGGTGATCTTGATGCCAAGACCATGCAACGCGCGCACCGCCGATTCGCGGCCAGGGCCGGGACCCTTGATACGCACTTCGAGGTTCTTCACGCCGTATTCCATCGCCACGCGGCCAGCCGATTCGGCTGCCACCTGGGCTGCAAACGGGGTCGATTTACGCGAACCCTTGAAGCCCTGACCACCCGACGTTGCCCAAGCAAGTGCATTGCCTTGACGATCGGTGATCGTGATGATGGTGTTGTTGAACGACGCGTGAACGTGAACCACGCCCTCGGCGACGTTCTTCTTGACCTTCTTGCGAACGCGTTGCGCCGCGGAGTTGTTCGAAGCCTTAGCCATTACGTTTTCCTGTAACTGTCAGTTCCGCTTACTTCTTCAGCGATTGCGCTGCACGACGCGGACCCTTGCGCGTACGGGCATTCGTACGCGTGCGTTGGCCACGCAGGGGCAGGCCCTTGCGATGACGCACGCCACGGTAGCAGCCGAGATCCATCAGGCGCTTGATGTTCATCGTCGTTTCACGGCGCAGATCGCCTTCAACGATGAACTTGCCGACTTCTTCACGCAGCTTTTCGAGGTCTGCGTCGTTCAGGTCCTTGACCTTCTTCGAAAATGCCACACCAGCAGCGACGCAGATGTCGCGCGAGCGCGTGCGGCCGATACCGTAAATTGCCGTCAGGCCGATTTCGGTATGCTGGTGATTCGGGATGTTAACCCCTGCGATACGAGCCATTGTTTTTCCTCAAACAAAAAGCGCAGCAAAAAGCGCGGCGTTCAGCCTTGACGCTGTTTGTGGCGCGGATCAGAGCTGCAAATCACGCGCACAACGCCTTTGCGCTTGATGATCTTGCAATTGCGGCAAATGCGCTTAACCGATGCCATCACTTTCATGATATTACCCTTTTTTCAAATCACTTCGCCCGGAACACGATCCGCGCACGCGACAGATCGTAAGGCGTCAATTCAACCGTTACCTTGTCGCCCGGCAAGATTCGGATGTAGTGCATCCGCATCTTGCCGGATATGTGTCCCAATACGACATGGCCGTTTTCCAGCTTCACCCTAAAGGTAGCGTTAGGCAGGTTTTCGATGACTTCACCCTGCATCTGGATAACATCGTCTTTGGCCATAAGTCCTTTCAACGCATCGGGACGCCGCCGCCTTTGAAATTAGCTTTCTTCAGCAGCGATTCATACTGTTGCGACATAACGTACGACTGCACCTGCGCCATGAAATCCATTGTGACGACGACAATGATCAGCAGCGACGTTCCACCAAAATAAAACGGCACGTTCCAGCGCAGTACCAAAAATTCAGGCAGCAGACAAACAAACACGATGTAGATCGCACCAGCCAGCGTCAGACGCGTCAGGATGCGGTCGATGTATCGCGCAGTTTGATCGCCCGGGCGGATGCCTGGGACGAAAGCGCCACTCTTTTTCAGGTTGTCGGCCGTTTCTCTGCTGTTGAACACCAGTGCGGTGTAGAAGAAGCAGAAGAAGACGATCGCCAACGCGTACAGCAACACGTACACGGGTTGACCGGGCTTAAGGGCTTCGGCCACGTTGTGCAACGTGTCTGCGAACCAGCTGGTACGCGACCCCGAACTAAACCAGTTCAGGATGGTTGCCGGGAAGAGAATGATCGACGATGCAAAGATCGGCGGAATCACGCCCGACATATTCAACTTCAGCGGCAAATGTGAAGACTGTCCGCCGTAAATCTTGTTACCGACCTGCCGCTTGGCGTAATTCACAAGAATCTTGCGCTGGCCGCGTTCGATGAACACCACCAGATACGTCACACCGGCGATCAGCGCGACCACGATAATCGCTGAGATGATGCTCATCGAGCCGGTTCGCACCAGTTCAAAAAGACCACCGATTGCGTTCGGGAAACCCGCCGCAATACCGCCGAAAATGATGATCGAGATACCGTTACCAAGCCCGCGTTCCGTGATCTGCTCACCCAGCCACATCAGGAACATCGTGCCGGTCACCAGCGTCACGACCGTCGTCAGCCGAAATACCATCCCCGGATCGATCACCAGGCCCGGCTGATTTTCCAGTGCGACGGCAATGCCGAACGCCTGGAATGTCGCCAGCAGGACCGTAAAGATACGCGTGTACTGCGTAATCTTCCGTTGACCCGCCTGCCCTTCCTTTTTCAGCGCTTCCAGTTGCGGCGAGACAATCGCCAGCAACTGCATGATGATCGACGCCGAAATGTACGGCATGATCCCCAGCGCAAAAATCGTGAACCGCGAAAGTGCACCACCCGAGAACATGTTGAACATGCCAAGGATGCCGCCCGACTGGCTTTGGAACAACTTTGCCAGCTGGTCCGGGTCAATACCCGGCACCGGAATGTGCGCGCCGATACGGTAGACGATCAACGCCAGCAGCAGGAACACTGCACGCCGACGCAGATCGCCAAACTTCGCCGCGCTGCGACCGGGTTTTGCGAGACTCGGACTGTTAGCCAAGTACCTTCTCCGATGCAAATGCTAGTGACGGCAAATAACTTGCGCGTTACTCGGCAAAAGAGCCGCCGGCTGCTTCAATAGCAGCGCGCGCACCCTTCGTCGCACCCAGACCCTTCACAACGATCTTGCGCTTAAGCTCGCCCGTCGCGATGATCTTGGCGCTCTTGATCAGCTCGCCGAGCAGGCCGGCTTGCTTCAGAGCCAACAGATCGATTTCGTCGACCGGCAGCTTTTCCAGATCAGAGAGACGCACTTCACCGACGAATTCCTTCGTCAGCGAGGTGAAGCCACGCTTCGGCAGGCGACGTTGCAGCGGCATTTGACCGCCTTCGAAGCCAACCTTGTGAAAGCCGCCCGAACGCGACTTCTGACCCTTGTGACCGCGGCCAGCCGTCTTGCCCAGACCGGAGCCGATGCCACGGCCGACGCGACGCTTAGCGTGCTTCGAACCTTCAGCCGGCTTCAGGTTATTCAATTCCATTATCAACTCCTTGAGTCCTGGTCAGCCGCTTAGCTGATGACCTTAACGAGGTACGAAACCTTGTTGATCATGCCGCGCACAGCCGGCGTGTCCTGCAACTCGCTAACCGAGTTGAGTCGGCGCAGGCCCAAGCCACGCACCGTTGCACGGTGCGTTTCACGGGTGCCGATCAGGCTCTTGACGAGCTGGACCTTGACAGTTTTATCAGACATGGTGTCCACCTTAGCCCAGAATATCTTCGACGGACTTGCCGCGCTTCGCCGCGATATCACCCGGCGTCGACTGCTTGCGCAGACCGTCGAGCGTTGCACGAACGAGGTTGTACGGGTTCGTCGAACCGTGGCTCTTGGCCACAACGTTCTGCACGCCCATCACGTCGAACACTGCGCGCATCGGGCCACCAGCGATCACACCGGTACCGTCCTTCGCCGGGGCGAGGAGGACCATCGATGCGCCGTGCTTACCGTGCACTTCGTGTTGCAGGGTACCGTTCTTAAGCGGCACCTTGAACATGTTGCGGCGAGCCTGTTCCATCGCCTTCTGAACAGCGACCGGCACTTCCTTCGCCTTGCCCTTGCCCATACCGACGCGGCCATCACCGTCGCCGACCACGGTCAGTGCGGCAAAACCGAGAATCCGGCCGCCCTTCACAACCTTGGTCACGCGGTTGACCGAAATCATCTTTTCGCGCAGGCCGTCGTCGCGTTCGTCAGCCTGAACTTTCGCTTGCATCTTTGCCATGACGAATTCTTCCCTTAGAACTTGAGTCCGGCTTCGCGCGCCGCATCAGCCAGCGCTTTCACGCGGCCGTGGTAACGGAAACCCGAACGGTCGAAGGCGACGGATTCGATGCCGGCAGCCTTAGCCTTTTCTGCAATGCGCTTACCGATCAGGGTCGCAGCAGCGACGTTGCCGCCCTTGCCAGTCTGATCAGCCAGTTGCGCACGCACTTCGGCTTCGAGCGTCGACGCGCTGGCGAGCACCTTGGTGCCGCACGGCGAGAACACTTGCGCATAGATGTGCGTGTTCGTGCGATGCACGGCGAGACGCGCGACCTGCAGCTCAGCGATCTTGATACGCGTCTGACGAGCGCGGCGCAGGCGAGATTGAGTCTTATCCATGATTGCGCACCCTTACTTCTTCTTCGTTTCTTTGAGGATCACAACCTCGTTGGCGTAACGCACACCCTTGCCCTTGTAGGGCTCCGGCGGGCGATAGCCGCGCACTTCTGCAGCGACCTGGCCAACTTGTTGCTTATTGATCCCCTTGATCACGATTTCGGTTTGCGTCGGGGTTTCAGCCTTGACGCCTTCCGGCATCTGGTGCACCACGGGGTGCGAGAAACCCAGCGACAGGTTCAGCTTGTCGCCTTGCGCCTGTGCGCGGTAACCGACGCCAACCAGCGTCAGCTTGCGCTCGAAACCCTTCGTCACGCCGTTCACCATGTTCGCAACCAGTGCGCGCATCGTGCCCGACATCGCATTCGCTTCGCGGCTTTCGTCCACCGGCTCGAATTTCAGCGTGCCGTTGTCGTTCACCACCTTCACGAGGCTGTTTGCAGCCTGCGAAATCGTACCCAGCGGGCCCTTGACGGTAATGCGTTCGTCGCTCAGGGCCACTTCTGCGCCTTGCAGCGCGATCGGGCTTTTACCTACTCGAGACATGTTTCTCTCCTTTCGGCCTTAAGCGACGTAGCAGATGACTTCGCCGCCAACGCCCGTTGCACGCGCCTTGCGGTCCGTCATCACGCCCTTCGGCGTCGACACGATTGCCACGCCGAGGCCATTCATGACCACGGGGATGTCGTTACGGCCGCGGTACACACGCAGACCAGGCTTCGAAACGCGTTCAATGCGCTCGATCACCGGACGGCCAGCGTAGTACTTCAACACGATGTTCAATTCAGACTTCGCACCTTCGGACTTCACTGCGAAATCATCGATATAGCCTTCGTCCTTCAGGACCTGCGCAATCGCAACCTTGACTTTCGACGAGGGCATTGTCACCGAAACTTTCTCAACCATCTGCGCATTGCGGATGCGAGTCAGCATATCGGCGATAGGATCACTCATGCTCATTTACGTTTCTCCTATTACCAGCTCGCCTTGGTCAGGCCAGGGATCTCGCCGCGGAACGCGATTTCGCGAATCTTGTTACGCGCCAGCCCGAATTTACGGAACGTGCCACGCGGGCGACCGGTAATTGCACAACGATTGCGCTTACGGGTCGGGTTAGAGTTGCGCGGCAGTTGTTGCAGTTCCAGACGTGCTGCGTAATGCTCTTCGTCCGACTTGCTCATATCGCCGATAATCGCTTTCAGCTCAGCACGCTTGGGAGCGTACTTAGCGGCCAGGCGAGCACGCTTCTTTTCACGTTCGATCAGTGCCAGTTTAGCCACGGTAACCTCAGTTTCTGAACGGGAACTTGAAGCTGGCGAGCAGAGCCTTTGCTTCGTCGTCGGTCTTCGCAGTTGTCGTGATGCTGATGTTCAGCCCACGCAGTGCGTCGATCTTGTCGTAGTCGATTTCGGGGAAAATGATCTGCTCTTTCACACCGATGTTGTAGTTGCCGCGACCATCGAACGCACGACCCGACACGCCACGGAAGTCGCGCACACGGGGGAGCGCAACCGTCACGAAACGGTCCAGAAATTCGTACATTGCCTGACCACGCAACGTGACCATTGCACCGATCGGATAGCCCTGACGGATCTTGAAGCCAGCGATTGCCTTGCGTGCCTTCGTGATCACCGGCTTCTGGCCTGCGATCTTCGTCAGGTCGCCAACGGCGTTTTCGATGATCTTCTTGTCAGCAACCGCTTCGCCAAGGCCCATGTTCAGGGTGATCTTGGTGATGCGCGGCACTTCCATCACGGACTTGTAACCGAACTTCTCGATGAGGCCGGGTACAACCTTCTCTTTGTAAAACTCTTGCAAACGAGCCATTTTTTTACTCCGCAGCGTCAGGCGCTCAGCACGGCACCGGTCGTCTTAAGGAAACGGACTTTCTTGTCTCCCTCGACCTTGATGCCTACACGCGACGCCTTGCCATTCGCGTCGACCAATGCGACGTTCGAAATTTGCAGCGGCATCGTCTTGGCTTCCACACCACCCGTCGTACCCTTCATCGGGTTCGGCTTGACGTGCTTCTTGACGAGGTTGATGCCCTCGACAATTACCTTGTCTTCGCCAACGGACAGCACGACGCCGCGCTTGCCTTTATCTTTGCCGGTGATGACGATAACTTCGTCACCTTTGCGAATCTTGTTCATCGCGACTCCTTACAGCACTTCAGGTGCCAACGAAACGATCTTCATGAATCGTTCGCTGCGCAACTCGCGCGTAACAGGCCCGAAAATACGGGTGCCAATAGGTTCGAGCTTGGCATTCAACAGCACTGCAGCATTGCCATCGAACTTGATCAGCGAGCCGTCCTGACGGCGCACGCCCTTGGCGGTGCGAACCACCACGGCGTTGTAAATTTCGCCTTTCTTCACGCGCCCGCGCGGCGTTGCTTCTTTGACGGTCACCTTGATGATGTCGCCAATGCTGGCATAACGACGCTTCGAGCCGCCGAGAACCTTGATGCACATGACTTCACGCGCACCGGTGTTGTCGGCCACTTCAAGCCGAGTTTCGGTCTGGATCATGGTTTATCTATCCCAACTTAATCCGGTCACACCACCATGGCGTACCCGGTCAGTCTTGGTCCCGTCAGCCAATCGGCTGCTTGGGTATGAACAGCAGCGACGGCAAACGAAACCCGCCATCGCAATCCGGTGAATCCTTCGGAACAGACTGGCGCCTGAACCGCTTCCCCCACCAACTTCGCCCGCGACGGGGCTCCCATAAAAGAGGGAAGACCGAGATTATAACAAATAATCTCGGTCTTGCAAGCGAAACTTACTGCGATTTCAACTACTTCTACAACTTTGCGGCGTCAGATGACGCGAGCAGCCTCGACCAGGCGAGCCACAACCCAAGCTTTCGTCTTCGAAATCGGACGCGTTTCCTGGATTTCAACGAGGTCACCCTCGTTGTACGTGTTCGCATCGTCGTGCGCGTGGTACTTCTTCGAACGCACAACGTACTTGCCGTAGATCGGGTGCTTCACGCGGTGCTCAACCAGCACGGTGACCGTCTTGTCCATCTTGTTGCTGACGACCTTGCCGACCAGCGTCCGCTTGAGCGAGGTTTTTACGCTATCGTTCATTTCTGGTTCGCCTTCTCAGTCAGGACGGTCCGCACACGTGCGATGTCGCGACGAACCTTCTTCAGTTGGCTCGTGTTCGTGAGCTGCTGGGTCGCGAGTTGCATGCGCAGGCCGAATTGCGCCTTCAACAGGTCCGACAGCTCCTTGTTGAGCGCGGCCTGATCTTTCTGGTGAAGTTCGGAAGCCTTCATCATTTACTCCTTAGGCGCCGAGCTGACGCACGATAAACGTCGTCTTGAGCGGCAGCTTAGCTGCAGCCAGACGGAACGCTTCGCGTGCCAGCTCTTCGGTTACGCCGTCCATTTCGTACAGCATCTTGCCCGGTTGAATCTCCGCGACGTAGTACTCAGGGTTACCTTTACCGTTACCCATACGTACTTCAGCCGGCTTGTGCGAGATCGGCTTGTCCGGGAAGATGCGGATCCAGATGCGGCCACCACGCTTGATGTGACGCGTCATTGCACGACGTGCCGCTTCAATCTGGCGCGCGGTCAAGCGACCACGACCGATAGCCTTCAGGCCGAACTCACCGAACGACACCGCGTTGCCGCGGGTAGCGATACCGGTGTTACGACCCTTCTGCTCTTTGCGATATTTTCTGCGTTTCGGTTGCAGCATCGTTATTCTCCAGTCTTCCCGCCGTCGCCGGCACCGCCAGCACGACGGGGAGCGCCACGGCGTGCACCTGCCGGGCCACCACCTTCACCATCGCGACGCGGACGACGATCGCCACCCGGACGTGCGTTGCGGCGCGGACGCTTTTCTTCGGCGACTTCTTCAACCACCGGTGCGTCGTTGCGGCCGAGCGTGTCGCCCTTGTAGACCCACACCTTCACGCCGATGATGCCGTACGTCGTCTTCGCTTCCGAAGTTGCGTAGTCGATATCAGCACGGAGCGTATGAAGGGGCACGCGACCTTCGCGATACCATTCCGTACGAGCGATTTCGATACCGTTCAGGCGGCCAGCGCTCATGATCTTGATGCCTTGAGCACCCAGACGCATTGCGTTTTGCATCGCACGCTTCATCGCGCGGCGGAACATAATCCGACGCTCGAGTTGTTGCGTGATCGAGTCAGCGATCAGTTGCGCATCGGTTTCCGGCTTGCGGATTTCTTCGATGTTGACGTGGACCGGAACGCCCATGCGGCGTTGCAGTTCCGACTTCAGCAGCTCGATATCCTCGCCCTTCTTACCGATGACGACGCCCGGACGCGAGCTATAAATCGTGATGCGCGCGTTTTTCGCCGGACGCTCGATAACGACGCGACCAACCGAAGCGTTTTTCAGCTTCTTCTTCAGGTATTCACGAACACCGATGTCTTCCTGCAACATCGCCGCGAAATTGTTGTTGTTCGCGTACCAACGCGACGCCCAATTGCGGCTGACGGCCAAACGGAAGCCAGTCGGATGAATTTTCTGTCCCATCGTATGACCCCTTAATTCCCGACCGTCACAGTGATGTGACAGGATTGCTTCTCGATGCGGTTACCGCGGCCTTTAGCGCGCGCAGTAAAACGCTTGAGCGATGCAGCCTTGTCGACCATGATGCTCGTTACCTTGAGCTCGTCGATATCGGCGCCTTCGTTATGCTCCGCATTCGCGATCGCCGACAGCACGACCTTTTTCACGATTCCCGCAGCCTTCTTCGGCGAGAACGTCAGAACGTTCAGCGCCTTGTCGACCGGCAAACCGCGGATCTGGTCAGCCACAAGGCGCGTTTTCTGCGCCGAGATGCGGGCACCGCGATGAATTGCTTTCACTTCCATCATGAGCCCCTTATTTCTTAGCCTTCTTGTCGGCTGCGTGACCCTTGAACGTCCGGGTCAATGCAAACTCGCCAAGCTTGTGGCCGACCATGTTTTCCGAGATGTACACCGGAACGTGTTGACGGCCGTTGTGCACAGCAATCGTCAAACCGATGAAATCCGGCAGAATCGTCGAACGACGCGACCAGGTTTTGATCGGCTTCTTGTCACGCGCAGCGGCTGCCGACTCAACTTTCTTCAGCAAATGGGCGTCGCAGAACGGACCTTTTTTTACAGAACGTGCCATTGCCTACTCCTTAACGCTTGTGACGGCGCTGGACGATCATGCTCGTCGTGCGCTTGTTGCTGCGGGTGCGATAACCCTTAGCAGGCGTGCCCCACGGGCTCACCGGATCGCGACCTGCAGCCGTCTTGCCTTCACCACCACCGTGCGGGTGATCGACCGGGTTCATTGCAACGCCACGCACCGTCGGGCGGATACCGCGCCAGCGGTTCGCGCCAGCCTTACCGATTTGACGGAGGCTGTGCTCTTCGTTGCCAACTTCACCAATCGTCGCGCGGCATTCAACGTGAACGCGGCGGATTTCACCAGAGCGCAGGCGGACCTGTGCGTAAATGCCTTCACGAGCCAGCAACATCGCCGACGTGCCAGCCGAACGCGCCATTTGCGCGCCCTTGCCCGGCAGCATTTCGATGCAGTGGATCGTCGTACCGACCGGAATGTTACGGATCGGCAGCGTATTGCCTGCCCGGATCGGAGCTTCCGAACCCGACATCAGTTGCTGGCCAACCGTCACACCCTTCGGAGCGATGATGTACTTGCGCTCGCCGTCTGCGTACAGAACCAGCGCGATGTTCGCGCTACGGTTCGGATCGTACTCAAGACGTTCGACCTTTGCCGGAATGCCGTCCTTGTTGCGACGGAAATCGACGACACGGTAGTGATGCTTGTGACCACCACCCTTGTGACGCGTGGTGATGTGACCGTTGTTGTTACGGCCGGCGGTCGTGGATTGCGAGTCGAGCAGCGGTGCGAACGGCTTGCCCTTATGCAGATCCTTGTTGACCACCTTGACCATCGCACGGCGACCCGGCGAAGTCGGCTTAACTTTAACGATTGCCATGATTACTTGGCCTCCGCTTCAAAGTTGATTTCCTGGCCGGGCTTCAGGCAGACGTACGCCTTCTTCACGTCCTTGCGCTTGCCCATGAAGCGGCCAAAGCGCTTGGCTTTGCCCTTCGAGACCAGCACGTTGACGGAATTGACTTCCACCTTGAACAGCAGCTCGACTGCAGCTTTCACTTCCTGCTTCGTGGCATCGGGCGCGACTTCGAACACAACTTGCTCGTTCTTGTCGGCCACCAGCGTCGCCTTTTCGGAGATCACCGGCGCGAGCAGGACCTGCATCAAACGATGATCGTTCTTGCGAATCTCGCTCATGACAGCAACTCCTCGATCTGGGCGACCGCAGCCTTCGTGATCAGGATCTTCTTGAAGTAGATCAGCGACAGCGGGTCGGCGTAACGCGGCTCGACAACTGCCACATGGGCGAGGTTGCGCGACGCGAGGTACAGGTTTTCGTCAACCGTGTCGGTAATCACCAGCACGGAGTCGAGACCCATCGCCTTGAATTTTTCGGCCAGCAGCTTCGTCTTCGGCGCTTCGAGCGTCAGCTCGTCGACCACCGAGATGCGGCCTTCGCGGGCCAGCTGCGAGAAGATCGAGCAGAGACCTGCGCGATGCATCTTCTTGTTGACCTTGTGCGAAAAGTTTTCTTCGGGTGAATTCGGGAAAATCCGGCCACCGCCGCGCCACAACGGGCTCGACGACATACCGGCACGGGCGCGGCCCGTACCCTTCTGGCGCCACGGCTTCTTGGTCGTGTGCTTGACTTGCTCACGGTCCTTCTGCGCGCGGTTGCCGCTACGGGCATTCGCTTGATACGCCACCACAACCTGGTGAATCAGGGCTTCGTTGTAATCGCGGCCGAACACTACGTCCGACGCGCTAACGCCTGCACCTTCCTGACCATTGGCATTCAGGAGCTTAAGTTCCATTATTTCGCTCCTTTCACGGCACGCGTCTTCACGGCCGGCGTAACGAATACCTTGCCACCCTTCGCACCCGGAACGGCGCCCTTGACCAGCAACAGCTTGCGGTCAGCGTCGATACGAGCAATTTCGAGGTTTTGCACGGTTACCGTATCGTCACCCATGTGACCGGTCATGCGCTTACCCGGGAAAACACGACCCGGATCCTGCGCCATACCGATCGAACCCGGCACGTTGTGCGAGCGCGAGTTACCGTGCGATGCACGGCCGGATGCGAAGTTGTAACGCTTGATGGTACCGGCGTAGCCCTTACCGATCGACACGCCTTGCACGTCGACCTTCTGGCCTACTTCGAACAGGTCGGGACCGACCACGGTGCCGTTCGACAACTCGGCAGCCTTGGCAGCATCGATCTGGAATTCTTTGAGGATTTCACCGGCTTGAACACCGGCTTTGGCGAGATGACCGGCCAACGGCTTCGTCACGCGCGATGCACGGCGCGTACCGAATGCAACCTGCACGGCGGTGTAGCCGTCGGTTTCAACAGTCTTGATCTGCGTCACGCGGTTGTCGGACACGTCCAGCACGGTAACGGGAATCGAATCCCCTTCTGCCGTGAAGATACGGGTCATGCCAACCTTGCGACCTACGAGTCCAAGGCTCATCGTTTTCTCCATTCCCGACTGCGATTGGTCGGGGCTAATTTACAAAATGCCGGTGCCGTTTCGGGCGTGAAATCACGCTGCAGCACACCGACTTTTTTGCGCAAATGCGCGAAAAGCCTTGCATTATAGCGAGGCTTTTCGTTTTCCGCAAGCAATCAATGACTTAGCGTTGCCCGGCACGCCAGGCAACCTCTGGAAGCCTTATTGCAGCTTGATTTCCACGTCCACGCCAGCCGGCAGGTCCAGCTTCATCAGTGCGTCAACGGTCTTGTCCGTCGGATCGACGATGTCCATCAGACGTTGGTGCGTACGGATTTCGAGCTGATCGCGCGACGTCTTGTTGACGTGCGGCGAACGCAGGATGTCGAAACGTTGAATGCGGGTCGGCAGGGGCACCGGACCACGAACGATTGCGCCAGTCCGCTTTGCCGTGTCGACGATTTCGGCTGCCGATTGATCGATCAGGCGATAGTCGAAAGCCTTCAGGCGAATGCGGATTTTCTGGTTCTGCATGACAATTCCTTGGAAAGAGCGAGGCGGTATTGCGCCGCCAGATAGTAAAAGAACGTAGAGCCGGGCTGGGATAGGAGTAAGCGCTGAAGCGCCAACTCCTATCGACACGCCATGGTGCTGGCGCCCGGCTCCGGGCACCACTTACTGCAACTTCAACCCTCGATTTTACTCGAGAATCTTAGCGACCACACCTGCGCCGACCGTACGGCCACCTTCGCGGATTGCGAAGCGCAGACCTTCTTCCATCGCGATCGGGTTGATCAGCT